>CAKTOJ010000007.1 GCA_934589665.1 uncultured Oscillospiraceae bacterium
AGGCGAACGGACTGTACACCATGGGCGATGTGGCCCGCTGCTCAGTCGGACGGTCGGATGAATTTTACAATGAGGGGCTGCTCTACCGCCTCTTCGGCGTGAACGCGGAGCTGCTCATCGACCACGCATGGGGCTGGGAGCCGGTGGGTCTTGCGGAGATCAAGACCTACCGCCCGGAGACGAGCAGCGTCTGCTCCGGTCAAGTGCTTCAATGCCCATATCCGTGCGACAAGGCGCGCCTGATCGTACGCGAAATGGCCGAGGCGGTCGCACTCGGACTGCTGGAGAAGAGACTGGTGACCGACCAGATTGTGCTGGAGGTCGGCTACGACATCGAAAACACCGCGCACGGCGGCTTTCACGGTGAAACGGTGACAGACCGCTACGGACGCAAAATTCCAAAGCACGCGCTGGGAACTGAGAACTTGAGCCGGCAGACCTCATCCATCCGCATCCTCACGGACGCCGCGCTGCGCATTTTTGACCGCAGCGTCGATCCGAAGCTGACCGTCCGCCGCCTGACCATTACCGCCAACCGGCTCGTGCCAGAGGACGAGATGGTGCATCCGGAGGAGCCGGTGCAGCTGGATTTGTTCGGTGACCTTGCGGAAAGGGAGGAGCGGGATCAGCGCGAGAGCGCGGCGCTTGACCGCGAGCGGCGGATTCAGGAGGCCATGCTCGGCATTAAGAAAAAGTTCGGAAAGAACGCC
The DNA here is from genome assembly GCA_934589665.1 of uncultured Oscillospiraceae bacterium. Taxonomy (GTDB): domain Bacteria; phylum Bacillota; class Clostridia; order Oscillospirales; family Oscillospiraceae; genus Hominicoprocola. The sequence goes on from CAKTOJ010000007.1 coordinate 711, forward strand.
ATCCTCAACGGCGGTAGCTATCAGGATGGCGCAACGGCGCGGCAGCGCAACGGTCAGATCGGGGGACACAAGGCATGAACGGAGCATACGACGACATCATTGATCTGCCGCACCATGTTTCTTCGGCGCACCCGCCGATGCCGCTGCGCGACCGCGCGGCGCAGTTCGCGCCCTTCTCACCTCTGAGCGCGCACGGCGCAGCCATTGCGGAGACGGCGCGGCAGGAGGCCGCGCGCTATGAGCGCGGCGGGGATGCGGCTGAGACAGAGGAGACGGAAGATTTTCCTTTTCATTCCTCTGACGACCTGATATAATGGGGAAAATCTTATAAAAAAGGAACGTGAGCATGGGTAGTATTCTGTTTGAAAACTGTGATATTCTGCTGCGCGGGGAGGGCGGCGCGTATTCCACGTTCCGCGGCTTCCTCGGCGTGCGCGGCGATACCATCGACTACATCGGCGCGGAGGAACCGACGGGGGAGTATGAGGAGCGTAAAAACATGGAGCACAAGCTCCTCATGCCCGGCCTCATCAACTGCCACAACCACTCTCCTATGGTGCTTTTGCGCGGCGTGGGCAGCGGCCTGCCGCTTCAGGAGTGGCTGTTCGACAAGGTTTTTCCCATTGAGGACAGGCTGGTGCCGGAGGATATCGCCGCGGGAACGCGTCTGGCAATTCTGGAGATGCTCTCCGGCGGCACGACGAGCTTTTCCGATATGTACTTTTTCCCCGCAGAGACGGTCACCGCCGTGGCCGAGGCGGGCATGAAGGCAAATCTGAACCGCTGTGTACAGTGCTTCGACGAGAATCAGACTGTGGAACAGAACACGCAGATCCCGCAGTCGGTGGAGCTTTTTGAGAAGTACCACAATGCGGAGAATGGGCGCATCCGCATCGACTTTTCCGTTCACGCGGAGTACACCTGCAAGCCGCACATCGTCCGCGCCTACAGCGAGCTCTGCAAGGCGCACGGCGGTCGGATGCACATTCACCTCTCTGAAACGCAGCGCGAGGTAGACGAGTGCATCGCACGCTATGGCAAGTCGCCCGTTGCGTGGTTTGAAGAGCTCGGGACGTTTGAGAGCCCCACGGCCGCGGCGCACTGCGTCGCCGTGAGTGAGGATGACATTGCTGTTTTAAAGCGCCGCGGCGTCAGCGTTGCGCACAATCCCACCAGCAACCTCAAGCTTGGCAGCGGCTTTGCGCCGGTGCGCCGCTTTCTGGACGAGGGGATCAATGTCGCCCTCGGCACCGATGGCGCGGCAAGCAACAATAATCTTGACATGTTTGAGGAAATGCACCTTGCCGCCATCATGCACTGCGGCTACCACCGCGACCCGACAGCAGTCAGCGCTGCCGAGGTGCTGGATATGGCGACGGTCAACGGCGCGCGGCTTCAGGGACGGGATGATACCGGTGTGCTGGCGGTGGGGAAGAAGGCCGACCTCATCGCACTCGATCTCGACCGGCCTCACCTCTACCCGAACTTTGACACACCTGCGCTGCTCACCTGCGCGGCGCACTCGTCCGACGTCTGCATGACGATGGTGGACGGGAAAATTCTGTATGAAAACGGCGAATATAAGACGCTTGACCGCGAGAAGGTGCTCTATGAGGCGCGCGCGGCCATCAAGCGGCTTTACGCGTAAGGAGAAGGACGATGCATAGAGCAGATCATGATTTGGCATTTATGCTGCAATATGAAAATATCGCGTGGTATGATGATGGTAAAGTAAAAATACTTGACAGACGCGTGTACCCGGCAAAGGTGGAATTCGTCACCTGCCGCACCCATCAGGAGGTCGCACAGGCCATTACCGACATGGTTACGCAGAGTGCGGGGCCATATACCGCTGTCCCGATGGGGATGGCGCTGGCGGCGCACGAGTGCCGTGATCAGACGGCGGCGGAGCAGATGGAATATCTCCGCAAGGCGGCTTACACGATCTCCCATGCGCGGCCCACGACGGCCAAGCGCATGGCGCTGCTGTGCGATATCTGCATTTCAGAGGCCGAGCGTGCGCTTGCCGCAGGAGGGGATGTGGCAGAGGCCATCAGGCAAAAGACGATCGAGCTCAACAATGTCCGCTATGACCGCATGGCGACCATCGGGAAGTATCTGGTGGACATGTTCCCGGAGAACGGAACGGTCATGACGCACTGCTTTGCCGAAACGATCGTCGGCATGATGCTGCGCGAGTGTACGGAGCGGGGAAAGCACATCCGCCTCTTCTGCCCGGAAACGCGTCCCTATTTTCAGGGCGCGCGCCTGACGGCGACTGTCTGCCGCGACATGGGCTTTGACGTGACGGTAATTTCCGACAATATGCCGGCCTTTGTCATGCAGAACGAAAAGGTGGACGTCTTTACCACGGCTGCCGACGCGATCTGCTGTGACGGCCACGTGGTCAATAAGGTCGGCACGTTCCAAAACGCCATTGTCGCCAAGTACATGGGAATTCCGTACTTCGTTACCGGCGCGCCCGATCAGGGCCACCCGACTGTCGACACTGTGCACATCGAGATGCGCGACCCGAACTTTACGCTTCAGGCGATGGGCGTGCGTACGGCGGCCGAGGGCGTGAAGGGCTATTATCCCGCCTTCGATATCACGCCGCCGCACCTTGTCTCCGGCGTGGTGACCGACCTCGGCATCTATTCGCCCTACGATCTGCATCGCTACTTTACCGACGGAAAGATCGACGAGCACAATCTGGTGATTTAAGGAGCAGCACGATGAAGTCCATTTCAGAATTGCGGCAGGAGATCGTGGATCGGTCCCTGCAAGCCTTTCACGAGGGTCTGTTTTCCGGTACAAGCGGAAATATGAGCTGCTTTCTGCGCGAAGAGGGGCTTATGCTCATCACGCCGACCTCGGTGCGCTACGACGTGATGCGGGCGGAGGATATCGTGGCTATGCGGCTTGACGGCACAGTGGCTGAGGGAGGGCTGAAGCCCTCGAGCGAATGGCGCATGCACGCGGCGGTATACAGCCACTGTCCGGATGTGAGCGCTGTGTTCCACACGCACTCGCCCTATGCCACGGCCTTCGCCGTGAACCATCAGACGATACCGGCCGTGCTGATCGAGGCGCTGGTGTTCCTCGGCGGGGATATCCGCTGCGCGCCCTATGCTACGCCCGGCACGGAGGAAGTCGGCCTGAACGCCGTTCCGACACTGGATGGCCGTAAAGGTTGTACACTTGCCAACCACGGCGTGCTCGCTGTGGGAGACGATCTCGCGCAGGCGTACCTCAACGCTGAGTACATTGAGGATGTGGCAAAAGTCTATGCCATTGCAAAATCCATCGGAACGCCGGTGGAACTGCAAAAACTGTAAGAAAAGCGCTCTGCAAAGCTTTGCAGAGCGCTTTTTTATTGAACTGGCGTGCCGTCGAGACCGATCACAGCGATTTGGAGTGGAATGTCCTTTCCGCTCAGCTCGATGGCGCGGCGGACGGCATGCTCCAGCCCGCCGCAGCAGGGGACGACCATGCGCGCGAGCGTGATGCCGCGGATGGTGTTCTGGCGGAGGATCTCCGAAAGCTTCTCGGAATAATCGATCTCGTCAAGCTTCGGGCAGCCGATGAGCGTGACGCGGCCGCGCATGAAGCGTGCGTGCAGGTCCGCGCGGGCATAGGCCGTGCAGTCTGCGGCGACGAAGAGCTCCGCATCCTCAAAATAGGGAGCCTTTATAGGGCAGAGCTTCATCTGCGGCGGCCAATTGCGCAGCTCGGAAACCGATGCGGCGGGCATATCCCATGCCGATGTGCCGGCACTGTGCGCAATGGACTGTGCTGCCGCGCCGGGGCAGCCGCGTGTGATCGACTGTGACGCGGAGCCGGGGCAGCCGTGACCGCTTCCGGCAAGCTTTTTTGCTTTACTGGCGAGAACGGCGGCCTCGTCGTAGGCGGGGGCCTCGCGTTCGACAAAGCGGATCGCGCCGGTCGGGCAGTTGGGGAGACAGTCGCCCAATCCGTCACAGTAGTCGTCGCGCATCAGCTTTGCCTTTCCGTCCACCATGCCGATTGCGCCCTCGTGGCATGCTTTGGCGCAGGCTCCGCAGCCGTTGCACCGTTCTTCGTTGATCTCAATGATCCTGCGTACCATAAATACCTCATCCTTATCTTCCTTGGAATGATGTCATTATAGCCGCGGCAGAACAGAATATCCAGTTGCAAAAAGCACAATGCGGCTGGAAAATGCGTTGTATTTTGACAAAGAGCGGCATATTTGGTAAAATTCTCACAATATTAGAGAGATTCCGGCTCTGCTGGGTGTGATTCTCACAGACGGATTGGTAGAATCGGACCATCAAAACACGGAGGTGGCCTTATGGAAAAGAAAACGATGGGAAGCTTCATCGCGGCGCTGCGCCGTGCAAGCGGGATGACGCAGAAGGAGCTGGCAGAGCGGCTGAATGTGTCGGATAAGTCGGTTTCCCGCTGGGAACGCGACGACGGCGCGCCCGACCTTGCACTTATTTCGGTGCTCGCTGAGATCTTCGGCGTGACCTGTGACGAGCTGCTGCGCGGGGAACGCATGCCGGAGGAGAGCGGCACGGCGGCGCAGCCCTCACCGAAAATAGAGCAGCAGCGCCGGCGTATTCTTGCTGCTGGCCTGTCAAAGTTCAAGTCGCACAGCTGCATCGCCCTTGCGCTGTCGGCAGCGGGCTTTCTGCTCGCCATGGCCTGCAACACCGCGCTTGAGCGTGCGCTGCTGGGCTTCTTCCTTGGCGCGGTGTTCTTTGTCGCGGCGGCCGCGGTGGAGGCTGTGCAGATCAACGCAGCGTTTCTGGCCGTGGACGGCGGGGAGGATGCGGAGGTCAACGCCTACCGCCGCGCGGTCGTTCGCTGGGCGAAGTGGGTCTACGGAACGATGTGGGTGCTCTTTGCCTGTACGCTGCCGCTTCTGCTGGCATTTTATCCGGTTTCGTATGATGGAATGACGATCAGCCGGACAAGAGTCGGCGTGACCTTGGGGCTCGGACAGATGCTGGGCGTTGTGCTTGCCGCCCTTGCCATATGGGTGCTGGCGCTTTCGTTCATCACGCCGCACCTTCTTAAAAGGGGCGTTTACGCGCTTACGGAGCGGGAAGAGGAAGCCTGCCGCAAAAACCGCAGACTCAAACGGTTCACCGTGCTGGGTCTGTGCGCGGCGCTGGGCCTGAGCGCCTTTTTGAACAGCGCGCTCACCGGCTTCGGCGATCCGGTGCGCTCGGCGAAGGGAACGAAGTTCACCAACATGGAGGACTTCAAGACATACATGGAAAAGTACGTGTGGTCGGATTATTATGAGGACGATATTTTCAATCCCATTGATTTCTGGCAGGAGGTCGGGTATTCCTACAGCGACAAGGTCGGCGACATGTTTTACAATGAATATGGAACGCCGCTGGAGCAGCGCTCCGTGCGCGGGGAGGTTCTTGCGGATTCCAATGGCAGTGTGCTCTGTAATTTCCTCTGGCGCAACCACCAGGTTGTAAAATGGGAGGCTGGAGCGGATGAAAATGGCGGGCTGCCCATCACAGTCTACACACAGGATGATATCCGCGCGGCGCACCGCAGAGTCAAGGCGGTCAACATCATCTTCTATGGCGTTTACGCCGCAGAGGCTGCCGCAGCATTGATCGTTTATCTTCGCCGCCGCGTCCGGGTGTAAATAGCAGCAAAAAGAAAAACGCAGCCCTCGGCTGCGTTTTTCTTTTTGTTATGATCATTTGAGCGTGTCGCTGTTGTTGAGCACCGGCGCGCTGTAGAGAAAGAGCACATCCTGATATGCGGAAAAATCCAGCAGCTTTCCTATCTGAACGGAGGGAAGGTAGCGGATGTCGGCCAGCGTGATCTTCGCGTAACCCTCTGCAAGCAGGGGGGCGAGGGAACTGGAGAACGAGTCGCGGAACACAATCAGCTCACGGTCGGTCTCTGCGTTTGGGTTCTCAATGGTCAGAAGTGACACGGAGCCGGAAAGAAAGAGCTCATAGGGATCGTTGCCGGAAGCCTTTTCCATGTCATAGACCGCGCCGGTCTTGCCGGTTTCATAATTGTAGACCGTGCACTCTGCGAGAGTCTCACTGGTGAGATAGCGCAGTGCATCGGGCTGCATGGGAAGCGCGGCATAGCCGTAGTACACGCCATAGTAGGGGCGGTCGAGCGTCTGCTCTGTGTACTCGTCCGTGAGCGTCACGCCCATCTGTGCGGCAAGATACGCGGCGACGGCGGGCAGCCTTTCCTGCCGCCAGTGGGAATCCGTACGGTAGTAGTCCTCAAGCGAAAGCTGCCCGAACAGATCGATATACTGCGCGAAGTCTGTCTGTGCGCGCAGAGCCTCGACGAAGGCTTCGTAGTCGATGGCGGGATAGCCGTTCGCGGCGGCGAGGAAATAATTCTTATCGGGAATCACGGAGAGATAGACATTGGCGCCCGTATCCGCGATAAAATTCTCGTAGAGATAGCGGAAGCGATCAGCGGCGTGGTCGATGGAGGAAGCGGTCATCGGATACTCCAGCTTTGCGGCATAACCGTCCTTGAGATAGACGCCGTTGTTATCCTTCTGGCGGTAGAGATAGAGCTGGTTGAGCGCCTTGAGCGCGCGCCACTCGTCGCGCAGAGGAAACTGGTCGAGCGCCGCGCTCTCAAAGTCCGTCATGAACCGGCCGCTGAGTACAGTGTCCACGCTGACGGTAGGAAACTGCTTGAGCCTGCGCCGCTCGCTGACGGACAGCGTGTCGGCGGGCTTTACCGCCGCCCATGTGCCGAAGCCGAAAAGAAAGGCGGTGAGGAGCGCGACAGTGACGATATTCTTGATTTTCTGATTCATTGCCGCACCCCCTTAAAAGCGAAAATACAGGAACGGATTGAATGAGCCGTCCACCAGATAGCCGGTCGAGACGGCGAGAAGAGCAGCAAGCACGAGTGGTTCCAGAACATCCACAAGCATTGCGCCCGCACGCGCTGCGGAGAGCCTCTCCACAATTCGCTTCGGCAGCGGCGTCGCGCCGATGAAGCCGATGAGAAATACCACAGCGAAGCTGCGCAGATAGTAAAGGCTGATGGAGTTGGTGAGCGGTACATCCGCCGCGCCGAAGAGCGCGCCGATCGTATGGAAGGCCTCGTTGACGCTTGCGGCGTCGAAGAGCACGAAGCTCACCACGACGAGCAGAAGGACGTAAACGTGCTTGAGGACGTGTGTTTTGGCAAGTGCCTTACCGTACCACAGCTTTTCCGCCGTCAGGAATACGGCGAAAAAGAGTCCCCAGAGCACAAAATTCCACGCCGCGCCGTGCCAGAGACCGGTGAGTAGCCAAACGACAAGAATGTTGCGCAGCCATTTTCCGCGGCTCACGCGGTTTCCGCCGAGCGGAATATACACATAGTCGCGGAACCAGGAGCCGAGGCTTATGTGCCAGCGCCGCCAGAACTCCGTGATGCTCGCGGAAATGTAGGGGTAGTCAAAGTTTTCCAGATACCGGAAGCCGAAGATGCGGCCAAGGCCGATGGCCATGTCGCTGTAACCGGAGAAGTCAAAGTAGATATTCAGCACGCAGGCGGCGGCATAGAGCCAGTAAAAGAGCACGGACCTTTCACCGCTCGCCTTGAATGTCGTGATGAGCTCGTAGAAAACATTTGCCAGCAGCACCTTTTTCCCCAGCCCCAGCACGAAGCGCCGCGCGCCGGCGGCCGCGTCGGAGAGGGAGTGTGTGCGGTGCTCGAGCTGCGCGGCGATATCCGAGTAGCGCACGATGGGACCGGCGATGAGCTGCGGGAACATGGACACATAGGCCGCCAGATCGATGAAGTTGCGCTGGGCCTGCACCTCGCCGCGGTATACGTCCACCACGTAGCTGAGGATCTGGAAGGTATAGAAGCTGATGCCGATAGGCAGCGCGATGCGGAGCAGCGGGATGTTCAGCCCCGTGAGCGCGTTGAAGCCGGAGAGAAAGAAGTCCGCATATTTGCAGTACCCAAGAAGCCCCAGACTGAACACGACCGAGAGCGTGAGGAAGAGCTTGGCGCGGGCGTGGTTTTCCCGGTATTTCTCCACCAGCCGTCCGAGCACGTAGCCCTGCACGATGGAGAGCAGCATGAAGAGCACAAATTTCGGCTCACCCCATGCATAGAAAAAGAGGCTTGCGAGCAGCAAAACGGTATTTTTCCATCGCGCGGGCGCGAGAAAATACAATGCGAACACGCACGGTAGAAAATAGAAAAGGAAGGGAATACTGGAAAAAAGCATACGGACAACTCCTGCATGGATTTTTCAGCGCCCGCGCCGTTCGGCGGCACGGGCGCTGTTGTGGGGAAAATCAGGCGACGGGGCTAAGAGCGGCGGGGCCATCGATGGAAACCTCGCCGGACCAGTCGCCGTCTCCGCCGTCGATTGCCTCGTCGTAAACGACGGAAGCACCGGAGTAAGCGGCGAGCAGCTTATCGCGGAAGGTGTCGATCAGATCTGCGTCGCCGTACACGGAGACGACATAGCCACCCAGCGTGGCGATGACCAGCTTGTCGGGGAAGCCGCACATCCACTGCTTGGCCTGAATGGCGTCGCGAAGATCGGAGGCGAGCTTGGCTGCGTCATCCGCGCTGGCGGTGCGCAGCGCGCCGCAGGTGAAGGTGTTCATGTTCATCATGTGCATGAGAGAGGCGGCGTCGTCAATAAGCGAAGCGTCGTCCGCCGGAACGGAGAGCATATAGCTCAGGTTGTCCGCATCGGACAGGTCGAATGCGCCGGGGGCATTGTCCACGGCATGCTCATAATCGCCGCCGGCAGCGGGGAACTTCTCATCGTCCGTGTAGCTCTCCCAGACCTTATTGAGAATGGTGAGGGAATCGGCGGGCGCATCGGCAGCACCGCTGTTGTCGTCCTTCTTGCCGCAGGCGGCCAGAGACAGGGCCAGCGCGATGGCAAGGATGAGGGAAAGTGTTCTTTTCATGTTGGTTGGTTCTCCTTAAAAATGTAGTTTTGCCGGTCACAAAGGTGACGTCGAAAGATATAGACGCAGAAAATCCGAAAAGGTTCCCCTATTTTACAGGAAAATTTTTCCGTTGTCAAAGAAAGCGGTATTTCGGGTGCTTGCAATGGAAAAGGAAGCTTGCTATAATGACAAAAATGGTAATTCTACAGAAAGGATAACGTGATGAAAGAAATTTTAAACACGATGCTCTCCGCGCTTGCACGCGGCGAGAAGGTGATGCTTTGCAGCGTTCTTGCCGCCGACGGCTCGTCCCCGCGCGGCGCGGGCGCACACATGGCCGTTTTTGCCGATGGCACGGCGCTCGGTACGGTTGGCGGCGGTGCGGTGGAGCGGCAGTCGATCGCGCTTGCGCAGACGCTGCTGGAAGAGGGTCAGGATGCGCTGCGCATCTTCGCTCTGCATCCCGAGGCGGGGAACAGCACAGGCATGGTCTGCGGCGGCGATGTGACGATCTGTTTTCAGTGTTTTTCACCGGAGAAGGCGGTGGGCGTGGATGCGCTGCGTGCGTGGCTCGGTGCGCTTGAGAGCGGAAAAAACGTCTGGCTGCGGCTCACAATTGACGGAGAGACGGTGCGGGAGACCGGCGTCCTCTCCTCAGATGATCTGCGGCACGGAACCGAGAGCTTTTTTACTTCCCGGCCCTATTGGGACGGAACGGTCTATGTTGAGCCGATCGTCCGCGCAGGACGTGTTTACCTCTTCGGCGCAGGACATGTCGGACGCGCGCTTGTGCCGGTCTTAAGCTATGTCGGCTTTGAGGTCACGGTGTTCGACAATCGTGCAGAACTGGCGCGGCGGGAGCATTTCCAAACGGCGCGTGAGATCATCGTCGGCGACTTTGCCCATATTTTTGAGAAGGTAACGCTTACCGCCGACGATTATGCCGTGGTCATGACGCCGGGACATCAGGCGGACTATGAGATCCTCGAGCAGGTGCTGCGTACTCCGGCTACCTACATTGGCTGCATCGGCAGCAAAAGAAAGGTCGCGCTCACGCGCGAAAGGCTGGCCGCGGCAGGCTTTTCACAGCAGGACATCGACCGCATCCACGCGCCCATCGGCCTTCCGATTCTGGCCGAAACGCCGGAGGAGATCGCCGTCAGCATTGCCGGTGAGATGATCCGGCACCGCGCGGAGCAGATATAAGCTGTAAAGGAGTTTTGCTATGCAGATCGCACCGCTCTTGCATATCGGACGCGGCGTGACCGCACTCATCGGCGGCGGCGGAAAGACGACGCTGCTCTACACCCTGACGGAGGAGCTGCGGAGGAAGGGCAGCGTGATTCTCTGCACCTCGACGCGGATCATGCGTCCGCCGCAGTATGAGGTGCTGGAGGCAGCGGAGGAAACGGAGCTTTCCGCTGCGCTTGCCGCGTACGGCGCAGTCTGCGTTGGGACGGCGGCGGAGAACGGGAAGCTTGCCGCGCCGCAGCTGCCCTTTGAGACACTCGCGCAGCTTGCGGATTATGTGCTCGTTGAGGCGGACGGCGCAAAGCGCCTGCCGCTCAAGGCGCATGCGCCCCACGAGCCGGTCATTCCGTCGAATGCACAGCGTGTTGTGATGGTCGTCGGTGCGGACGGCTTCGGCAGACCCATCCGAGAGGTCTGCCACCGGCCGGAGCGGTACGCCGCGCTCTGCGGCGCGCCGGAGGATGCGGCTGTCACGCCGGAAATGGAGGCGGCGGTGCTTGTCGCCGAAGGCTTCGGCGACCGTGTCTATATCAATAAGGTCGAGTCAGCGGCGGACTTTGACAACGCCGCCGCGCTTGCCGGGTGTCTCACCTGTCCGGTCGCGGCGGGAAGCCTGCAAAAGGGGGTATATTTATGCTTGCGCTGATCCGCGGAGCGGGGGATCTTGCCAGCGGTATTGCACTGCGGCTGTATCACAGTGGTATTCAAGTGGCCATGACTGACCTGCCGCGCCCGACGGCGATCCGCCGTACAGTCGCTTTTTCAGAGGCTATTGTCCATGGCACGGCAGAGGTCGAGGATGTGACCGCACGCTTTGCCGCAAATGCGGAGAAAGCGCGTGCTCTGCTCACGCAGGGCGTTATTCCGGTGCTGGCCGACCCAGGCTGTGACTGCCGCGAAGCGCTTGCTCCCGACGTGCTGGTGGATGCCATTCTTGCCAAACGCAACCTCGGAACGCGCATCACCGACGCGCCGGTCGTCATCGGCGTTGGTCCGGGCTTTACGGCGGGGGAGGACTGCCATGCTGTGGTCGAAACCATGCGCGGACACACGCTTGGACGCGTGATCTATCACGGAAGCGCACTGCCGAACACCAACATTCCCGGCCTGATCGGCGGCTTTGCGGGGGAGCGCGTGCTGCGCGCGCCGGCGGACGGGAAATTTCACGCTGTGCGCCGGATCGGCGATCTGGTCAAGGCCGGTGAAACGGCGGGTTATGTTGCCAGCGAGCCGATGGTCTGCACCATCGACGGCGTGCTGCGCGGCCTTTTGGCGGATGGCGTTCCAGTCCGTAAGGGCATGAAATCCGGTGACGTTGATCCGCGCGGAAACGTCGAGAACTGCTATACGGCATCCGACAAGGCGCTTGCTGTCGGCGGCGGTGTGCTGGAGGCACTGCTGCACCTGAGCGGCGCGCTGAATCGCGGAAATTGATATCAATTGACTTTGTATGGAAAAGGGCCGCCCGATCGGGCGGCCCTTTTGATGTTTGTTTACTGTACGGCGGCTTCCTGTGCTTTGTCCACGGACTTTTGTACTCCGGAGGCCATGGCGCGGCGCGCAGACGAGAGCATCAGCTTGATGCGGTTGAGCTGATTGACTTCGCTTGCACCGGGGTCGTAGTCCACGGCGACAATGTTCGCCCATGGATACTCCTTGCGCAGCGCCTTGATGACGCCCTTGCCGACCACATGGTTCGGCAGGCACGCAAACGGCTGGATGCAGACGATATTCGGCGTGCCGGAGGTGAGCAGCTCCGCCATTTCACCGGTGAGGAACCAGCCCTCGCCATACTGGTTGCCGATGGCAAGGAACGGCTCGGCGAGCTTCGCCACATCCTCGATACGCATGGGCGGCTCAAAGCGGCGGCTCTTTTCCAGCGCTTCGAGCGCGGGCGCGCGCAGCTTGCGGATGAGCTCTACGCCGACCTTGGAAATCATGGAATCCTTCCACGACGTACCGAGGTTTTTGTGGCGGAAGTCACGGCCATAAATGCTGTAGTTGAAGAAGTCCAGCAGATCAGGCACGACTGCCTCCGCGCCTTCGGCCTCCAGCAGCTCGACGAGATGGTTGTTCGCCAGCGGCATGTACTTCACCAGAATTTCGCCCACGATGCCCACGCGCGGCTTGCGAAGCATCTCGTCGATGGGAAGGTTATCAAAATCCTCCACGATACCGCGGCAGACGTCGGCGTAGCGCCACTTCGTCTTAGGGTTGACGAGAGAATCAATGCAGATATCCTTCCACTTCTGGTGAATGGCCTCCGCGCTGCCTTTTTCCAGCTCATACGGGCGCACATGGTAGAGACAGCGCATGAACAGATCGCCGTAGACCAGTGCATGCACCGCATCCATCATCAGTCCTTTGGAGATCGTGAAGCCTTCGTTCTTCTCCATGCCGTTGAGATTGACGGAGACGACCGGAATGTGACCGTAGCCCGCTTTTTCCAGCGCACGGCGGATAAAGCCGACGTAGTTGCTCGCGCGGCAGCAGCCGCCGGTCTGCGTCATCATCAGCGCAAGGTGATCGGTGTCGTAGCGGCCGGAGGTCACGGCCTCCATCAGCTGTCCGACGACGGTGATGGAAGGGAAGCAGGCGTCGTTGTTGACAAATTTCAGGCCGGTGTCGATGGCCTTGCGGTCGTCATTTTTCAAAAGAACGACATTGTAGCCGTGCTTGTTGAATACCGGCTCAAGCACGTCAAAATGGATGGGGCTCATCTGAGGAGCAAGCAGCGTCCACTTTTCCTCGCGCATCTTCTTGGTAAAGACCGCGCGGTGATAGGCTGCGCTCTGCGGGTGAGCGTAGATGCCCTTCTCGCGGCGGATGCTCATAGCGGCAAGCAGACTGCGGATGCGGATGCGCACTGCGCCGAGGTTGTTGACCTCGTCGATCTTGAGGACAGTGTAGAGCTTATTGCTGCCCTCCAGAATTTCGGAGACCTGATCGGTCGTCACGGCGTCAAGGCCGCAGCCGAACGAGTTGAGCTGAATGAGCTCCAGATCGTCGCGGTTCCGGACAAACTCCGCCGCCGTGTACAAACGGGAGTGATAGACCCACTGGTCGTTCGCGCGCAGCGGACGCTCGGGGTTGAAATCAATGGGAAGAGAGTCCTCGGTGAGCACATCGAGGCCGTAGGATGCGATGAGCTCGGGAATGCCGTGGTTAATCTCAGGATCGAGATGATAGGGACGGCCCGCAAGCACAACGCCGCAGCGCCCATCCTGCTTCATCTTGGCGAGCACCCGTGCACCCTCGGCACGGACATCGGCCTTTGCTCTTTGCTGCTCGGCCCAGGCAAGAAAAACCGCCTGTCGGACCTCCTTGGCGGAAATGCCCCACTGTTCGCGGCAGAATTCCGCCATGCGGTCGGCAATGACCTTCTCGCTCGTGAAAGCGAGGAAGGGCTTGAGGTATTCGACTTCGCTGTCCGCTGCCGCTTCGACGTTGTTTTTCAGATTTTCGGGATAGGAGACGACCATCGGGCAGTTGAAGTGGTTCTGCGCGTCGGGTGTTTCCTGATGCTCAAAGAATACGCAGGGGTGGAAGATGGTGTGCACGCCCTCATCGATGAGCCACTGGACGTGGCCGTGGGCCAGCTTGGCGGGATAACACTCAGATTCCGAGGGGATGGACTCCATGCCGCGCTCATAGAGCTTGCGGTCGGAGAGCGGGGAGAGGATGACGCGGAAGCCGAGCGCCTTGAAGAATGTCGCCCAGAAGGGGTAGTTCTCGTACATGTTCAGCACGCGCGGGATGCCGATCTCACCGCGCGGAGCCTCCTCGGCGGCCAGCGGGGGATAGTCGAACATCCGGCGGAGCTTATAGGCGAACAGGTCCGCACCCTTTTCCTGCGTGTCAGTGTTTCCCGCGCCCTTTTCGCAGCGGTTGCCGGTGGTGTAGCGCCGCCCGCCGGGGAAGCGCGTGACGGTGAGCATGCAGTGGTTGGCGCAGCCGCCGCAGCGCAGCGTCTGCGTTTTGTACTCCAGCGCCTCGATCTCGGAGAGCGGGAGCATGGCCGTCTGCTGGCCGTGGTAGTGGCTGCGGGCGATCAGCGCCGCGCCGAACGCGCCCATCAGACCGGCAATATCGGGGCAGACCGCCTCTGCGCCGGAAATTTTCTCAAATGCGCGCAGCACGGCCTTGTTGTAGAACGTGCCGCCCTGCACGACCACATGCGCACCGAGCTCGCTCGGATCGGCGAGCTTGATGACCTTGTAGAGCGCATTCTTGATAACAGAGTAGGCAAGGCCGGCGGAAATATCGGAGACGCTTGCACCTTCCTTCTGCGCCTGCTTGACGTTGGAGTTCATAAACACCGTGCAGCGGGTGCCCAGATCGACCGGATGCAGTGCGAAGAGCGCTTCCTTGGCAAAGCCCTCGGCGTTGTAGCCGAGAGAAGCGGCAAAGTTTTCGATAAACGAGCCGCAGCCCGACGAGCAGGCCTCGTTGAGCAGAACATTGTCCACACTTCCGTTGTGGAGCTTGATGCACTTCATGTCCTGCCCGCCGATGTCGAGCACGCAGTCCACCTTCGGATCAAAGAACGAAGCGGCGGTGCAGTGGGCGATGGTTTCGACTTCGCCCTCGTCAAGCGAAAAAGCTGCCTTTAAGAGAGCCTCGCCGTAGCCGGTCGAGCACTCGCGCAGGATGTGTGCGCCTTCGGGCAGCTCGCGCGCGAGCGCGGAGACGGCGCGCTTGGCCGTCTCGATGGGGCTGCCCTGATTGTTGGCATAGTATGACCAGAGCAGCTCGCCGCGCTCACCGATGAGCGCGAGCTTGGTCGTGGTCGAACCGGCATCCACGCCGAGGAAGCAGCCGCCGCGGTAATCCGCCAGTGTGCCCTTTTCCACCACGGCTTTGGCGTGGCGGGCGCAGAATGCGTCGTAATCCTCCTGCGAGGCAAACAGCGGCGGCAGACGGTGGAGCTCAAAGTCCATTTCAACGCCGCGCTCGAGCTGGTCGATCATCCGGTCGATATCGACGGCCTCGTTTTCCGTTTCCTCCATTGCCGCGCCCATGGCGGCAAAAAGGTGGGAGTTGGGCGGATCGATGGTCGTTTCATCCGTCAGCTTGAGCGTGCGGATGAACGCCGCCTTGAGCTGCGGCAGGAAGTGCAGCGGCCCGCCGAGGAAGGCCACATGGCCGCGGATGGGCTTGCCGCAGGCAAGACCCGAGATGGTCTGGCTGACGACCGCTTGAAAGATGGAGGCGGCAAGGTCAGCCTTGGTCGCGCCCTCGTTGATGAGGGGTTGGATATCGGTCTTGGCAAACACGCCGCAGCGTGCGGCAATGGGGTAGATCTGCTGGTAATTCGCGGCCTCGCGGTCAAGACCCGCCGCATCGGTCTGCAAAAGGGCCGCCATCTGGTCAATGAACGAGCCGGTGCCGCCGGCGCATACACCGTTCATGCGCTCTTCAAGCGTACCGGCGAAGTAGATGATCTTTGCGTCCTCGCCGCCGAGCTCAATGGCAACGTCTGTCTGCGGCGCTTCCTTCTGCAGTGCATCGGCAACCGCCACGACCTCCTGAATAAAAGGGATGCCGAGTGCCTTGGCGAGGTTGATGGCGCCCGAGCCGGTGATCTTTGCCTGCAATGCACAGCTTCCAACCTGCTCACGTGCCTCGCGCAGAAGGGCGGAGAGTGCCTCCTGTGTATGCGCACAGTGCCGCCGGTACTCGCCGAAGATCATGCGTCCGTCTTCGTTCAGAAGTACAAGCTTTACTGTTGTGGAGCCGATGTCAATGCCTGCGCGGTATGTAATCATGGGATGGACCTCTTTCTGCTGGATATGCTTTAGAACAAATACATTTAGATATAGTATAATACGCCGGAAATGGAGGCGTAAAGTTAAGAAACTGTGAAAAAATAAACGCAGGGCAGGAAAAATTTTTACCCACCCTGCTTTATGCTGCTAAGTAGTCTCGTACTCGCTTCCGCCGCGCATCTGACGGATGGCGCGGGAGAGCGCGGCCTGTGCCGCCTGATATTCCAGAAGACTTTTACGCGCAAGCTCCTGCTCGCGTGCACGCTCGGCCTCCCGCCGGGTACGGTTGGCTTCGGCGTCCTCCGGGCGCTCCGCCGTGTCGACAAGCAGCAGAATGTCGCCTGCTTCGACTTTGAGCAGACCGGAATCGACGAGGAATTCGTGCCTTATGCCGTCGGGGTCGACGAACGAAGCCCGGCCGGGCGTAACGGCACTGATGAGGTTGCTGTGGTGCGGGAGAAAACCACGCAGCCCGTCCGGCGTCGGTACGGTGAGATTGATACATTCGCCTCGGTAAAATACGCCGTCAGAGGCGAGAACTTCAAGGTGGAAAGCATTCATACCGTCGTCCCGCTCCGCAGCTTTTCCGTGCGCTCGCGCACGTCATCGATTGTGCCGGCGTTGAAGAAGGCCGATTCGGGGCAGTCGTCCATACTGCCAGAGAGAATTGCGCGGAAGCCGCGCAGCGTCTCATGCAGGGGGACGTAAACGCCCTTGAGGCCGCTGAATTTTTCCGCCACATGGAACGGCTGGGACAAAAAGCGCTGGATGCGGCGGGCACGTGCAACGGTTTTTCGGTCCTCCTCGCTCAGCTCCTCCATACCGAGGATGGCGATGATATCCTGCAATTCCTGATATTTTTGCAGCGTCTCCTGTACAGCGCGGGCGATGGCATAGTGCTCCTCACCGACCACATCGGCCTCCAAGATCCGGGAGGTGGAGGCGAGCGGGTCGACGGCGGGATAGATGCCCTGCTCGGCGATTTTGCGGCTGAGGACCGTTGTTGCGTCCAGATGGGCGAAGGTCGTGGCAGGTGCGGGATCGGTCAGGTCGTCGGCAGGAACGTAAACGGCCTGCACCGAGGTGACAGAGCCCGCGCGGGTCGAGGTGATGCGCTCTTGCAGCATACCCATTTCGTTGGCAAGCGTCGGCTGGTAGCCGACCGCCGACGGCATGCGGCCGAGCAGCGTCGAGACCTCGCTGCCTGCCTGCACAAAGCGGAAAATATTGTCAATGAACAGCAGTACGTCCCTATGCTCTGCATCGCGGAAGTATTCGGCCATGGTCAGGCCTGAGAGCGCAACGCGCATGCGCACGCCGGGCGATTCGTTCATCTGGCCGAACACGAGCGCGGTTTTGCCGGACACGCCGCTCTCCTGCATTTCGTGCCAGAGATCGTTGCCCTCGCGGCTGCGCTCGCCGACGCCGGTAAAGACGGAGTAGCCGCCGTGCTGCATGGCGACGTTGTGGATCAGCTCCTGAATGAGCACGGTCTTGCCGACGCCCGCGCCGCCGAACAGGCCGATTTTGCCGCCCTTGGCGTAGGGCTCGAGCAGATCGATGACCTTGATGCCGGTTTCCAGAATTTCGGCGGCGGGCCGCTGCTCGGCAAAGCCGGGCGGATGGCGGTGGATGCTCCAGCGCTCGGTATTTTCCGCCATGGCGCCCTTTCCGTCGATCGGCTCGCCGAGGACGTTGAACATGCGCCCCAGAACGGCTTCACCGACGGGAACGCGGATTCCGTGTCCGGCAGGGGAGACGGCAAGTCCGCGCGCGAGCCCTTCACTGCCGGACATCATGATGCAGCGCGCCGTATCATCGGAGAGATGCTGCTCGACCTCCATTGTGTAGGACTGGCCGTTTGCGGTGAGCGTCAGCGCGTCGTTGATGGAGGGAAGCGCTCCTGCGGGGAAGCGCACATCGACAACGGGACCGGAGATCGCCGTGATGATACCGTCTTTCATGTTTTTTTCACCTCCGTGGCCGAATGATTTTTCTGTGCGCGCGCACCTGCGGAGATCTCTGTGATCTCCTGCGTGATCGCGCCTTGACGCGCGCGGCTGAAGCGGCGGGAGAGCTCACTGAGCAGCTCCTCCGCGTTCTGGTTGGCGGCGTCCATGGCCGCCATGCGGGCGCTCTGTTCACTGCAAAAGCTGTCGACGAGCGCGCTGTAAATATAACCGGAGAGATAGTTTTTCACCACACTCTCGAGCACATCGGCAAGCGAGGGCGCAAACTCAAAGCAAGCTCCGGCATCCGGCGTCCCGGAACGGAAGCGCTGCCGGGGCAGGGGAAGGAGCCGTGACTGCCGCACGCACTGGGTCATGCCGGACAGATCGGTGTAAATGATGTCGATTTCATCGAGCCGGCCATGCTCGTACGCCTCAAGCAGCGTCCGGGCGATTTCACGGGCGCGGAAGAGATTCGGGTTCTGCGCCGTGTAGAGGAAGCTGTGCTCGATCTCGGTTCCGCGGCGTTCGAGCCAGCGCCGCCCGTATTCGCCAACCACGTAGAGCCGAGTGTGCGGGTGCGCGGAGAGAAAGCTCTGCGCGGCTTTGAGCACATTGTGGTTGTACGCACCGGCCAGTCCCTTGTCCGCGGTGATGACCAGACAGCCGCAGACCGGATCGGAACACCGCTCATCCTCGCTGGAAAAGAAGCGGCTTGGAACGCCGCTGTCTACGCGGAAGATGCGTTCGATTTCGGAGCGGAGCGCGTCAAAGTAGGGACGCGTATGCTCCAGCTCCTCACGGGCGCGGCGCATTTTTGCCGACGAAATGAGGTACATGGCGCGCGTGATCTTCTGCGTCTGGCGAACGCCGGCCATGCGCCGGCGGAGTTCACTGGTGCCTGCCATGGCGCTCACCCCTGTGCGCCGCCGTCGGCGCTGAGGAAGGCATGCAGGCTTTTACGGGCCTGCGTCAGGATGGCCTCGCGGTCCTCGTCCGTCAATACAGCGGTCTGCGTGAGCCTCGCAAGAAGCTGCGGCTGGGCGGACGCAAAGTCGGAGAGCAGGGCGGTATTGAACGCCGCGATGCGCTCTGGCGGAAGCTCCTGCTGGATGCGGCCGAGTGCACTGACAAGCAGAATGACCTGCTCGGTCAGGCTGTAGGGGTGCGAGCGCGGCTGGCGCAGCAGACGCATCAGGCTCTGCCCGTAGACAAGCTGGCGGCGCGTGTCGTCGTCAAGGTCGCTCGAAAACTGCGTAAAGACCTCCATCTCGCGGTACTGCGCAAGGTCGAGACGCAGGGTGCCGACCGCCTTTTTCATTGCCTTTGTCTGTGCCGCGCCGCCGACACGTGAAACGGAAAGTCCTACATTGACTGCCGGACGCTGACCGGAGAAGAAGAGACTGCTCTCCAGATAGATCTGACCGTCGGTGATGGAGATGATGTTCGTCGGGATATAGGCGGATACGTCGCCATCAAGCGTTTCCACGATGGGGAGTGCTGTCATGCTGCCGCCGCCGAGTGCGTCGCTCAGATGCGCCGAGCGCTCAAGCAGACGGGAGTGGAGGTAAAAAACGTCGCCGGGATATGCCTCGCGTCCCGGAGAGCGCTCAAGCAGCAGGCTCAACGCGCGGTAGGCGATGGCGTGCTTGCTCAGATCGTCGTAAACGATGAGCACGTCGCGCCCCTTTTCCATGAAATACTCGCCCAGTGCGCAGCCGGCGTAGGGAGCGATATACTGCATGGAGGCGGAATCGCCGGCCGAGGCGCAGACGATGACCGTATAATCCATTGCGCCGTATGTGCGCAGCAGCCCGGCAAGCTGTGCGACCGAGCTGGCCTTCTGGCCGATGGCA
The DNA here is from genome assembly GCA_934589665.1 of uncultured Oscillospiraceae bacterium. GTDB lineage: Bacteria > Bacillota > Clostridia > Oscillospirales > Oscillospiraceae > Hominicoprocola. The sequence continues at coordinate 20,450 of CAKTOJ010000007.1, forward strand.
ACATAGATGCACACGACGTCTTTGTTCTTCTGGTTGAGGATGGTGTCGACCGCCACAGAGGTTTTGCCGGTCTGGCGGTCGCCGATGATCAGCTCGCGCTGTCCGCGTCCGATGGGAAACATGGAGTCGATGGAAAGAATCCCCGTCTCCAGCGGACGGTTGACCGGCTGGCGGTCGAGGATGCCGGGGGCGGGATTTTCGATGGGACGGTACGCGTCGGCGTGGAGCTCGCCCTTGCCGTCGATAGGGGCGCCGAGCGCGTCAATTACGCGGCCGAGGCAGGCCTCGCCCGCGCCGATCCCGGCCGTTCTGCCGGTGCGGCGCACCATGCCTCCGGCGCGGACGGCTTCGGGATCACCGAAGAGGATGCAGCCCAGACGGTCGCCGCGCAGCTCCTGCACCATGCCGCGCACACCGCTTTCAAAAAGAAGGATTTCGCCATAGGCGGCATGCTCAAGTCCGTCAACATAGGCGACGCCGTCAGCCACGCGCAATACAGAGCCGATCTCATAGCGCAGTGCCTCCGGCACCCATTCACGCACTGTGTCGCGCACGAGGGGAATGACCGAATGCCCGCCGCCGCGCAGCGCGGAGAGTTTATCCTTGAGTTCGCGCAGACCGCCGTCGACCGTCCAGTCGATAACCTCTGAGCCGAGCTCGATACGGAAGCCGCCGGCAATGCCGGCATCCTCCTGCCATTGCAGCTCGACCGGCCGGCCGTACTTTTTTTCCAGAAATGCCGTCAGCCGCGATAACTGCTGGGCACTGGGCGCGGTATGACTGCGAAGGAGCGCGTGTGCGCGCGTTTCCTGCGTATTCATGCGCCCTTCGCTCCTTCCACAGAGTTGAGAAAGCGGTCGTAGGCCTCGCCGGTGCGCTGTGCGAGCAGCTTATCCATTGCGTCCTCGGCGATCGCCACCGCCTCACGGTTGGCCTCGTCCATGATTCTGCGGCGCTCGCGCTCCGCCTCGACGCGTGCGTCGGCAAGCAGCTGCTTGGCCTGCGCGTCTGCCTCAGCGCGCTGATGCTCGGCGAGGGCCGCGGCTTCCTGCGCTGCGTTTTCACGCAGCGCTTTCAGTTCAGTGTCGAGCGAGGAGAGACGCTCATCGGCGCTGTGAAGCTTATCCTCAGCCTGACGGAGCGCATCCTGCGCAGCTTCGTCAAGGGCGCGGTAGTGCTCCTCACGTTTGGCCATGAAGGACTTGACTGGCTGATAGAGCAGCAGGTAGAGCCCGCCTGTGAGCAGGGAGAAATTAAAGAAATGCAGCAGAATCTGCTGGAGGTCGATATTCAAAGGAATGTTCATGACGCCCCGTCCTTACAGCACAAAGATGATGAGGATGACGACGAGCAGCGCGTAGATGATCGCCGTTTCGATAAAGACAAGGCCGAGCATCAGCGTCGTCCGGATCTTGCCCTCGGCCTCGGGCTGACGGGAGATGCCTTCGGCGGATCTTGCGACGGCAATGCCCATGGCGACCGCGCCGCCCGCGGCGGCAAGACCGATGGCGATGGCAGCGGCGAGCGCCTTGCTGCCGCTTTGGGAGCTGTCAGATGCTGCGGTGGTCTGTTCGGCCTGCGCGGCCTCAGTGGGATTGGCGCCGTCAGCCAGAACGGGAACGGTCAGCGTCAGGCAGAGCATGGCGAGAACAAGGACGGCGAGCAATGCGGCAAAGCTTTTTCTCTGTGTCCGGATCATAATGAGGTTCCTCCTGTTGTTTTTCTGGAAAGATATCCCGGTCAAACGGGGAAGGGGTCAGGGACTTCCGGTTCTTGGTGCTTTGGGCACCGGCTCGGCCACCTCGCCGTAAAAGAGCGTTGTAAGCATGGTGAGAACATAGGCCTGAATGAGCGCGTGGAGCAGCGTGAAGAGCACGGCGATCAGAACGGGGAGCACATAGCTCAGCGAGACGTAGTAATAGACCAGCTCTGTAACCAGCAGGCCGCTGAGCAGCGCGCCGAAGAGACGGAAGCTCATCGACAGTGGCAGAGAGAACTCCTTGAGCGTTTTTCCGACGCCGCGCAGGCCGTTCTGAGCGATGCCGCCGGAGAGAATGACGAGATATGAGAGCACGCCGAGCGAAATGGCGGCGTTGACATCAGAGAGCGGAGCGGGGAGAGAGATGGACGTTTCGTGTGTTGTGACGGCCTGAAAGCCGAAGAGCTCAAAAATCGTGCTTGCAAATATGTACACGCCGGCGCTGAAGGCGTACAGGCCGAGAAAGCTGTTTCGGTGCGGGCTGTTCGTTTTGGCAAGACCGTCGAAAGCGCTCACCAGCGTTTCAAGAAGAAGCTGCATCCTGCCCGGCACATAGCGGAAACGGGGAATGACAAAGAGCCGCAGCGCCAGCGCGGCGAGCAGCAGAAGAGCCGTTACGGTCAGTGCGGAGATGACCGCGGGGTTTACCTCCGTGAGACCAAAAAGGCTGCAGCGGTTTTCCTCGTGAAGCACCGCGTCGCGCATGGCTGTCTGAATGCTCTCGCTGTGTCCCGGCGAGGGGACAAGGCGCGAGGCAAGCAGCAGCGAGAGCGTGATGCACAGCCAGGCGATCAAAAAACGGCGTTTTTTCTTTTTTTCCACAGGATTCTCAGCCTCCCTCTGTCTCTCTCCGCCGAGTGCGGCAATAGGAAAGCCCGGCAGCATGATGCCGAGCACTATTGTTGAAAATGACTGTATTTTGTGTGTTGCTTTCGCTTTTCTTGTGCTACAGTATAAAATTTTAGATGCGTAAAATCAACCGCCCGTCGGCTTTCTTAACGTCGAATTTACGCGTATGAGAGAACAGAAAATATTTTAAAGAAAGATCGCAGAAAGAGAAAAGAAAAAGCGGGAAGAAATACCATGAAATGGTATTTCTTCCCGCAGTCCGAATCATTTCTTGCGGCAGGTGAGCTCGCCGTTGTCCGCGTCAAGCACAAGGGTGCTGCCAGCGGCGAGGTCGCCGCGCAGAATTTCCTTGGCGATGAGCGTTTCCGCCGCGCTCTGGAGATAGCGCTTGAGCGGGCGCGCGCCGTAGATGGGATCGAAGCCGCGCTCGATGATGAGGCTCTTGGCCGCGTCGGTGACGTCGAGCTTGAGCGTCTTGTCCGCAAGGCGCTTCTTGAGACCCTCCATCAGGATGTCGATGATGCCGCTCAAATTCTCCTTCGTCAGCGGCTTGAAGAGGATGATCTCGTCAAGCCGGTTGAGGAACTCAGGGCGGAACGCGCGGCGCAGCTCACCCATGACGGCGCTGCGTGCGCTCTCGGCAATGCTGCCATCCGGCTGAATGCCGTCAAGCAGCTCCTGCGAGCCGAGGTTCGAGGTGAGGATGATGATGGTGTTCTTGAAGTCCACCGTGCGGCCCTGCGAATCGGTGATGCGGCCGTCGTCAAGAATCTGCAGCAGGATGTTGAACACATCCGGGTGCGCCTTCTCAACCTCATCGAACAGAACGACACTGTACGGCTTGCGGCGCACGGCCTCGGTGAGCTGGCCGCCCTCGTCGTAGCCGACATATCCCGGAGGTGCGCCGATCAGGCGCGAGACGGAGAATTTCTCCATATACTCGGTCATATCGATGCGCACGAGGTTGTGCTCGTCGTCAAACAGGCAGTCGGCCAAGGACTTCGCCAGCTCCGTCTTGCCAACGCCCGTGGGGCCGAGGAAGAGGAAGCTGCCGATGGGGCGGTTCGGGTCGGCGATGCCGGCGCGCGAACGCTGAATAGCCTCGGTGACGAGGCGCACGGCCTCGTCCTGTCCGACCACGCGCTTGTGGATGATCTCATCAAGGCGCAGCAGCTTTTCGCGCTCGCCCTCCACCAGACGGCTGACGGGGATGCCCGTCCACTTGCCGACGATGTCGGCGATCTCATTTTCGGTCACGGTGTCATGCACCATGGAGTTGTCGCTCGCGTGCTTTTCCGCCGCGGCCTCGGCGTCCTTGAGCTGCTTTTCAAGGGCGGGCAGGTCGGAGTATTTGAGCTTCGCGGCCTTCTCGTATTCAAGATTTGCCTGCGCGCGCTCGATGTCGCCGTGCATCTGTTCAATTTCGCTCTTAAGCTTCTTGACGCTCTCAACGCCGTTCTTCTCCTCCTCCCAGCGGGACTTCATGGCGTTGAACTGCTCCTTCTCGTCGGCAAGCTCACGCTTGAGTTCCTCGAGACGGTCACGCGAGAGCTGGTCGTCCTCCTTCTTGAGCGCCATTTCCTCGATCTCCTGCTGCATGATCTTGCGGCGCAGGTCATCGAGCTCGGCGGGCATGGAGTCGATTTCTGTGCGGATCATCGCGCAGGCCTCATCGACAAGGTCAATGGCCTTATCGGGCAGGAAGCGGTCGGTGATATAGCGCGCGGAAAGCGTTGCGGCGGCGACGAGCGCATTATCATGGATGCGCACGCCGTGATAGATCTCATAACGCTCCTTCAGGCCGCGCAGAATGGAGATGGTGTCCTCCACGGTCGGCTCATCGACCTGCACGGGCTGGAAGCGGCGCTCGAGCGCAGCGTCCTTTTCGATGTATTGGCGGTACTCGTCAAGCGTGGTTGCGCCGATGCAGTGCAGTTCGCCGCGGGCGAGCAGGGGCTTTAAGAGGTTGCCCGCATCCATGCTGCCTTCGGTCTTGCCCGCGCCGACGATGGTGTGCAGCTCATCAATGAAGAGGATAATCTTACCCTCCGATTTTTTGACCTCGTTGAGGACGGCCTTTAGGCGCTCTTCAAACTCGCCGCGGTATTTTGCGCCCGCGATCAGCGCACCCATATCGAGCGAGAAGATCGTGCGATCCTTTAGCCCCTCTGGGACGTCGCCGCGTACAATACGCTGGGCGAGACCTTCGGCGATGGCTGTCTTGCCAACACCCGGCTCGCCGATGAGCACAGGATTGTTCTTGGTCTTACGGGACAGGATGCGGATGACGTTTCGAATCTCCGCGTCGCGGCCGATAACAGGATCAAGCTCCTTGCTGCGGGCGCGCTCGACGAGATCTGTGCCGTACTTTTTCAGCGCGTCATAGGTTTCCTCTGGATTGTCCGAGGTTACGGGATTGGTCTTGACCTTGGAGAGCTCTTCGGTGAAGCGGCTCCTTGTGATGCCGTGGCTCTGGAGCAGCTGCTTGACGTCGCTCGTGCCCTCGGAGAAGAGGGCAAGCATCAGATGCTCGACGGAGATATACTCGTCGTGCAGCTTCTCAGCGGTTTTCTCGGCAAGATTGAGCACCTTACCGGTCTCGGGTGAGGCGTATACCTCGCCGCTGCCGCCGGAGACCTTGGGAAGCCGCCGGATGAGTGTGTCGATCTCAGAGAGCAGGCCGTCGCAGTCCACGCCCATCTTGCCGAAGAGCGAGCCGATCAGCCCTCCGTCCTGATCGACGAGAGCGTAGAGCAGATGCTCTGGGGCCAAATACTGGTTGCCGTTTTCCTGCGCCATGCTCTGCGCGGTTTTAACGGCGTCCAAGGTTTTCTGGGTATATTTTTCAGCGTTCATAGAATCCACCTCTATCTTTCAAACTGCAGATAACTTAAATCAGAAGCTCGCGGCCTCTCAGATCGCCGCGATAGGCCAGCTCCACGTCGCGGGCGGACAGCCCGCCGCTCAGATAGCCCTTGAGCAGACGGTCGAAGAGCTGGACATAGGCGCTGATCGCGCCGGCAATGTCCTCCACCGAGCGGGCGCGGCCCTTCGGCATGGCCAGCGGGCGGACGAAGCGTCCATCATAGAGCGAGCACTCGATCGCGCCGCCGAGCAGGGGGGCGAGACAGGCATTCTCAATGCGTACCCACAGCCGGAAGAAATCCGACAGGGCGGAGATCAGCTCCGCCGACTGCGTGCGGAATACGACGCCCAGTGTACCCATCGTGTCCTCGCCGCTGCCGCCGAGGTCGACCTCGTACTTGACCGTTGGGCGGTACTTGTATGCAAGGCTTGATTTGAGTGACATGGACTGCGAGTTTGGTGCAAAAAACGGCACAAGCTCGCGCGAGGGGGAGATCAGTGCCTCCATGGCCTCGAAAATATCATTGATGCGCCGCTCGGGCGTGGGGACGGAAACATATTCGGCAAGAATGCGGTTGACCAGCGCCGAGCGGTTCGTTCCCAGCTGGTGCGCCAGCGCATCTACCTCCCGCACCACATCGTCCGAGAGCATGAGACTGTAAAGATTTTTCTTCATCCCGCACCTCCTGACTTCTTTTTTCGTTCTGATGGTATCATAGCACGCAAAAAACTTTTGTCAATATATTTATATAAAAATAAATACGAATTATAGAAATGTTTACACGAAGTTCATATTTCCCGGGAAAAGAAAACGCGTTCCGCAAAATTTCTGCGGGACGCGTTTGGAGAAAATATCAGTGTTCCAGAATATCCGCGATGCGGCGGCAGGCAAAGCCGTCGCCGTAGGGATTGCTCGCGTGCGCCATGGCCTCGTAGGCGTTGCGGTTTTCCAGCAGCTCCTTGAAGCTGCGGTAGATCGTTTCTTCGTTTGTGCCGACGAGCTTGAGCGTGCCGGCCTTGATGCCCTCGGGCCGCTCGGTTGTGTCGCGCATGACGAGGACGGGCTTGCCGAGCGAGGGCGCCTCCTCCTGAATTCCGCCGCTGTCGGTGAGGATCATGTAGCTGCGGGCAAGGAAGTTGTGGAAGTCGAGCACCTCAAGCGGCTCGATGAGGTGGATGCGGCTGCATCCGCCCAGCTCCTCATCCGCGGCCTGCCGCACGACGGGGTTCATATGGATGGGGTAGATGGCCTTGACGTTGGAGTGCTCGTCCATGATGCGGCGGATGGCGCGGAACATGTGGTGCATCGGCTCGCCGAGATTTTCACGGCGGTGCGCTGTGATGATGATAAGGCGGCTGCCCTCGGCCCAGTCGAGCTCCGGGTGCGTATAATCCTCGCGCACGGTGGTTTTGAGCGCATCGATAGCGGTGTTGCCGGTGACATAGATGCTCTCCGCCTTTTTGCCCTCGTTGAGCAGGTTCTGCCGCGAGAGCTCCGTGGGAGCAAAATTGTACTGCGCGATGATGCCAACCGCCTGACGGTTGAACTCCTCAGGGTAGGGGGAGTAGATATTATAGGTGCGCAGCCCCGCCTCCACATGGCCGACCGGAATTTGCAGATAGTAGCAGGCGAGCGCGGTGACAAAGGTGGTCGAGGTGTCTCCGTGGACAAGCACAACGTCGGGACTGACCTCCTCAAGTACGGCCTTGATGCGGTTGAGAATATTGGTCGTGATGTCAAAAAGAGTCTGCTTGTCCTTCATGATGGACAGGTCGTAGTCCGGCGTGACATGGAAGGCTTCAAGCACCTGATCGAGCATCTGACGGTGCTGTCCGGTCACGCAGACCACTGTTTTGAGTCCTCTGCGGCTCTTTAATTCATTCACCAGCGGGCACATTTTAATGGCTTCGGGCCTTGTTCCGAATACCAGCAGAACGGTTTTCATGGGCAATATCTCTCCTGCCGACAAGTTTTCAAGCCTGAGTATACCGCGCGGCGCGGTATTTGGCAAGGGCAAGGCGGAAAAAAGCGTCCCAAACTCCGGGACGCTTTTCCTGTGCTGCTTATTTGAGCTGGGAGAGGCGGTTAAGCGCTTCGTTGAGCGTTTCGTCCCGCTTGGCAAAGTGCAGGCGGACGATGTTGTTGATCGGCTCGTTGAAGAATGAGCTGCCGGGAACGGCGGCAACGCCGATTCGGCGCGCCATATCCTCGCAGAAGTCGACGTCGCTCTGACCGGGCTTGAGGTAGGGGGCGATGTCGGCCAGCACGAAGTACGCACCCTGCGGATCGGTGAAGGGAATACCGATGCTGCGCAGACCGTCGGTGAAGAGCTTCTTCATGTGCGCGTAGTGCGCGCCGAATTCGTCATAGTAGCTCTGGGGCATGTTCAGGCCGACAACGGCTGCTTCCATCAGCGGGGAGGCGCAGCCAACAGCGTTGAAGTCGTGATACTGGCGGATGCGCTGCATGATGTTCTCCGGTGCGATGGCATAGCCGAGACGCCAGCCGGTGATGGAATAGGTCTTGCTCAGCGAAGAGCAGGAGACCGTGCGCTCATACATTCCGGGCAGTGTGCACATGTAAGTGTGCTGGCGGCCGTCGTAGAGGATGTGCTCATAAACCTCGTCCATGATGGCGTAGACATCGTAGCGGATGCACAACTCGGCGATGACCTGAAGCTCCTCACGGGTAAAGACCTTGCCGCAGGGGTTGGAGGGGTTGCAGATGATGATGGCCTTCACGCCCTGACGGAAAATGTCCTCAATCACATTCGCATCGAACGAAAAGTCCGGCGGGGTGAGAGGAATGAACACCGGCTCACAGCCGGCCATAATCGTCTGCGCCTTATAGTTTTCAAAGAACGGAGAAAACATGGCGACGCGGTCGCCGGGATTGGTGAGGGCGAAGAGGGAATCGACCATGGCCTCGGTCGAGCCGATGGTTGCCACAATCTCGGTTTTGGGGTCGATGGTGCGGCCCATGAAGTGACCGCACTTGCGCGCGATGGCCTCCAGATAGTTCGGTGCGCCCATCGTGATGGCATACTGGTGGGGGCCGGTATGGCTGACCTCGGCCAGGCGGTCAGTCATCGCCTTGGGCGGGTCAAAGTCGGGGAAGCCCTGGGCCAGATTGATCGCGCCGCATTCCTGCGAGATGCGCGTCATGCGGCGGATAACGGACTCGGTGAAATACTGGTTCTTTCTGCTCATTTCCTGCATAGCGGAGTTCTCCTTTTATGAAAAGTAAAGGGTGCGGAGACGAAAGCTTTTACTATAATAATAGTTAAAGCACATCAGCGCTTTAAAGTCAACTGGCGATTCGACGATTTCACAAGGATAACGCCCCGCCGAATTTCGACGGGGCGTATAGCGGAGGCTTAGAGCAGGCCCTGCAAAAGGATAATGACGATCAAAACCGGCAGCACCCACTGGAAGTATGGCTTGAGCCTGGGGGAGAACTTGAGTCCGCTGCCCTTGTTCGCCTCGGCAAGATATTTGTCGAAGCCCCAGCCCCACTTGGTCACGCAGAAGAGCAGATACACGAGTGAGCCGACGGGAAGGAGAAGGTTGCTCACAAGAAAGTCCTCGCTGTCGAGCACATCCTTGCCGGGAAGAGGATGGAAGCCGCTCCAGATGTTATAGCCGAACACGCACGGCAGGCTCAGCAGCGCGATGAGGATGCCGTTGATGAGCACGGCCTTTTTGCGGCTGATGCCGAAGGTGTCCATGGCAATGGCAAGAATGTTCTCGAACACGGCCAGAACGGTAGAGAAGCTGGCGAAGATCATAAACAGGAAGAACAGCGCGCCCCAGAAGCGTCCACCGGCCATATTGACGAAGATGGGCGGCAGCGTCTGGAAAATGAGAGCGGGTCCCTTATCCGGCTCCACGCCGAAGGTGAAGCAGGCAGGGAAGATGATCGTGCCGGCCATGAGCGCCACAAAGGTATCAAGCGCGCAGATGCGCACGGCTTCGCCGGGCAGCGTGTGCGCGTCAGACATATAGCTGCCGAAGATCTCCATGGCTGCGATACCGAGCGAGAGCGTGAAGAAGGCCTGATTCATCGCGTCCGCGATCAGGCTGCCGAAGCCGTTTTCCCGGATGGAATCCACAGAGGGGAGCAGATAGAATTTCATGCCCTCCGCTGCGCCGGGCAGCATCAGGCTGTGCACGGCAAGAACAAGAATGAGGGCTAGCAGAGCGAGCATCATCACCTTCGACACGCGCTCGAGCCCCTTTTGCAGGCCGAACGAGCAGACAAGGAAGCCTGCGAGCACCACGATCTCGGCCCACAGGGCCATTTCGCCGGGCGAGGAGAGCATGGCGCCGAACGCGCTGCTCACTTCCTCTGTGCTCATGCCGGAGTGGAACGCGCCGGTGAGGAATTTGCCAAAATAGTCGACCATCCAGCCGGCAACGGTGGTGTAGTACATCATCAGCAGATAGCAGCCGATCAGGCAGAACCAGCCGTGGATGTGCCATTTTGCCCCCGGCTGCTCGAGTACCTTATAGGAGTGCACGGCGCTTTTGCGGCTCGCACGGCCGACCGCCAGCTCCATCGTCAGCACGGGAACGCCCATCACCATTAGGCAGATGAGATAGAGCAGCACAAAGTAGCCGCCGCCGTTCTTGCCGGCGATATAGGGAAAGCGCCAGACGTTGCCGATGCCGATGGCGCAGCCCGCGCTCACCAGCAGAAAGCCGAGTCTGGATTGAAAGGATTCACGTTTCACAGATTTTACCCCTCTCCGTTTTTGAAAGTAATTTGATACTAACGCGGAAATCCACGCTTTACAAGAGCGAAAGTACGATGCTATAATAAGAAAAACTTATGTTACGGAGAAGGCGGCATGACGATCACTCAGCTTCAGTATTTCGTGGCGGCAGCGCAGAACAGGAGCTTTACCAAGGCGGCGGAGCTCTATTATATTTCTCAAACGGCGGTGACGCAGCAGATCCAGAGCCTTGAGCAGACGGTCGGCTGCGCGCTGTTTGACCGTAGCACCCGGCCTGTTTCGCTCACGCCGGCAGGACGCGCATTTTTGAGCGAGGCCAAGGCGATCCTGATGCGCATGGACACGGCCATCAGCCGCGCGCATGACGCGTCCTCGGGTCTCAACGGCACGCTGCGCATCGGCTACATCAAGGGCTATGAGCGCAGCAACCTATCCAATGAGCTGCGGCGCTTCCACCGCTCGCTGCCGAACGTACTGGTCAACTGCTACCGCAATTCCTCCGACCTGCTTGCCTCCGGGCTGCTGGCCAATGAGTATGATCTCATCTACACCTGGGACAGTACAAATCTCAAGCAGGACGAGCGGGTGGAGTACCGTGTCATCGAGCATGCGCGGTTGGTCGTCGCGCTCTATCCGGGCCACCCGCTTGCGCAGCGTGCGTCGCTCAAACGGCGGGAGCTTCAGGGTGAGACGATTCTTTATATGTCCCCGTCCATGACGCCGGATTCCTTCGGCGACGCGTTTTTCATGAACCTCTATAAAAATGCGGGCTATAAGCCGAACATCCTCTTCCGTTCCAGCGACGCCGAGAGCATCCTGATGATGGTCGCGGCGGAGGAGGGCATCTCCATCCTGCCGGACTATTTCACCAATAAGCTCAACGGCGCGGACAATCTTGTATTCGTTCCGCTCGACGGCGAGCTGGAAACGGAGGAGATCATTGCGGTCTGGCGGCGGGACAATGTCAACCCGGCGCTCGAGGCGCTGCGGCAGGCGTTTTCGCTCTGACATGGGCGGGAAAACGGGCAGGCGGAGCGGACGGTTATAGCAGAGAGAAAAATCTTGCAAAAAATTATCGCTCTCCCCCTTTGCAAAGCGTGAAAAATACGTTACAATAGACGGCGATAAAATGACAGAACAACAGGGAGGAACATACCCATGGAGCATCCTAAATATAAGCGCGTCCTGCTCAAGATCAGCGGCGAGGCGCTGGCGGGGGAGAAGCATTTTGGCCTGGACTTCGGTGTGATCGGTCAGGTGACGGACATCATCAAGGAGTGCGTCGAGGCCGGCGTGCAGATGGGCATTGTCATCGGCGGTGGCAACTTCTGGCGCGGCGTGAAAAACGGCGAGGGCTATATCGAGCGTACCCGCGCCGACCACATGGGCATGCTTGCCACGGCCATGAACTGCATGGCGGTTGCCGACGTGCTTGAGCAGAAGGGCGTCGATGTGCGCATCCAGACCGCGCTGGAGATCAAGGAGGTCGCCGAGCCCTACATCCGCGCCCGCGCGATTCGGCATCTGGAAAAGGGTCGTGTGGTCATCTTCGGCTGCGGCATCGGCTCGCCGTTTTTCTCCACCGATACGGCGGCGGTGCTCCGCGCGGCGGAGATCAATGCGGATGTTATTCTGCTGGCCAAGAACATCGACGGCGTGTACAGTGCCGACCCCGCCAAGGTTGCCGATGCGGTGAAATACGATGCCATTTCCTATGAGGATGTGCTGGCCCAGCACCTCGCGGTGATGGACTCCACCGCGACCTCGCTTTCCATGGACAACCACATTCCTGTCCTTGTTTTCGCGCTCAAGGACCCGAAGAATATCCTGCGCGCTGTGATGGGCGAAAAGATCGGTACGATCGTCGGCGAATGAGCCGCGTCGCAATAGAAACGTATCAAATCAAAATTTGAGGAGGATATCCCCATGTTGAAGGATGAATACAAGATTTACGAAGAAAAGATGAAGAAGAGCATCGACTCTGTCGCCGCGGATTTTGCATCCGTGCGTGCCGGCCGTGCCAACGCTGCCGTGCTCGACCGCATTTCGGTGGAGTATTACGGCACGCCCACGCCCATTCAGCAGATCGCGGCTATTTCTTCGCCCGATCCGCGCCAGCTGCTCATTCAGCCGTGGGATACCAGCGCGGTGAAACTCATTGAAAAGGCAATCCTCAACTCCGACCTCGGCATCAATCCGCAGAACGACGGCAAGGGCATCCGCCTGACCTTCCCGCAGCTGACTGAGGAGCGCCGTAAGGAGCTGGTCAAGCAGATCCACAAGTATGCCGAGAACGGCAAGGTTGCCATCCGCAACATCCGCCGCGACGCGATGGAGAGCTTCAAGAAGAAGCAGAAGGCCGGAGAGCTGACTGAGGACGACCTGAAGGTCGCCGAAAAGGATCTTCAGAAGCTGACCGATGACATGTGCAAGGATCTCGACGCTCTGCTCGACAAAAAGGAAGCGGAGCTGCTGGCGGTCTGATGAGTCTTTTCACGAAGAGACAATATACG
>CAKTOJ010000008.1 GCA_934589665.1 uncultured Oscillospiraceae bacterium
GAAGAATACAGGATACCCAGATGCCGCGCTCGGCAAAGTGCTTCGTCAGCACGGCGCCGAGCCCCGCGCCCACGGCAAACAGCCCAATCACGCCGAAGTAGGTGAGAGACTTGTGCAGCACCTCACGGTCATGTGTGTGGAAATAGACGCACAGCGCCTCGGTGCCGCTGCGCATGTTGCCGATGCACATGGTGCTGGCGTAGGCGTGGCCGCGCACCTTGCGGAAGGTCTGCACCTGCATGGCGCAGACGAAGGAGACAAGCGCGTTGGCCGCGGTGTTGACCTCCTGCGGCAGGAAGCCGACGAGAAAGAGCAGTGCGATCTCCGCAAGGATGATGAGCTGCCGCCAATGCACCTTTTCCATGTGCTTGCATCGGCGGTGGACGCACTCGGCGATGAAGATACCGAGCATGAACGAAAGCACCGGGATGAGGTAGCGTACGCTGTGCGCCCAGTCGCCTTCAAAGAGATAGGCGCTGAAGAGGACGATGTTGCCGGTCTGCGCGTTGGCAAACACCTTGCCGCGGAACAGGTAGGTGTAGGCGTCCTGCAGGCCGCCGGAGAGAATGATGAACGCGGCGGTCAGGAGGGATTCGGACATCTGCCCGCGCGGAGAAAAACGAAATCGTGCCATGTTGAAACAAGCTCCTCGCTCTTGATTTTGTCTGCGGCACACATCATACGCGCGCAGCGGCGGCTTGTCAATCGGAGGTTCGTCCTTTGACAAAAGAAAGATTCCGGATTATAGTGGTAAAGAGCTTCGGACAGCTTTACCCCCAAACGAAAGAAGGCATGCTAAATGAAAAAAGGACTGATTATGGAGGGCGGCGCGATGCGCGGCCTGTTTACCGCCGGTGTGATCGATGTGCTCATGGAGCACGGCGTGACCTTTGACGGCGCGATCGGCGTATCCGCCGGCGCGGCGTTCGGCTGCAACTATAAGTCGGGACAGATCGGGCGCGTGCTGCGCTATAACACGCGCTACTGCCGCGACAAGCGCTACTGCTCGTTCCATTCGCTGCGCATGAACGGCAACGTGTTCAGCACGGATTTCTGCTATGGAGAGGTCCCGCTGCGGCGTGATCCCTTCGACTTTGCGGCGTTTGACAAAAATCCTATGAAGTTTTACGTCGTGTGCACGGACGTTGTGACGGGCAAGCCCGTTTACCATGAGTATACCGGCTGGGCAGATCACGGCTTTGACTGGATACGCGCCTCGGCGTCTATGCCGCTTGTGTCGCAGATTGTGGAGATTGACGGCAAAAAGCTGCTCGACGGCGGCATTTCCGATTCGATCCCGCTGCGCTATTTCCAGAGCCTCGGCTACGATCGGAACGTCGCCGTCCTCACCCAGCCCAGGGGATACCATAAGGGTGAGAATAAGCTCCTGCCGCTCGTGCGGCAGAAATACCGCCGCTATCCGTGGCTGGTCAAGGCAATGGAGGAGCGGCACACCATGTATAATAACGAGCTTGCGGATGTCGCCCGCGCCGAGGCGGCGGGCGAGGTGTTTGTCATCCGGCCGGAGAGAAAGCTTCCGGTGGGCCGGCTGGAAAAGGACCCCGGAAAGCTGCAGCAGGCCTATCTGGCCGGGCGCGAGGCTGCAAGAGCAGCGCTTCCGGCGCTGACGGCCTATTTGAACGGCGGGGTGGAGTCCTGAAAACAAAAGAATAAGAAGCGGGCCATACGGCCCGCTTTTTTTGTGCCGGGGATGACGCTGCCCGAATATTTTCTGCGCAGTGAACGGAAAGTACGGATAGAAATGTTCACATTTCTATGCTATCCTAATAAAAACGGCAGAAAAAGAAAGATGAAACGGAGAAGGACAAGATGGCGCTGAAAAACAACGGCGATCGCGGCGGACTGGAGCGGTTTCTGCTCTCAAGGCTGCCGCGGCGGGAGATCACAACGATGGTGCAGTCCTATGCCCAGCCCTATCGGGAGCTGATGAGCTATTACCGCTGCGCAATGATGGAGGTCGAGACGAAGTTCAACGTACTCAATGAGGAGCTCTCGCTCCAGTATGACCGCAACCCGATCGAGACGATCAAGACGCGGCTGAAATCACCCGAGAGCATTGTGGAAAAGCTTCAGCGGCGCGGCTACCCGCTCACGGTGGAGAGCATCGAGGAAAATCTTAACGATATCGCGGGTGTGCGCGTGATCTGCTCGTTCCCTTCGGATATCTACCAGTTGGCGGACGCGCTTTTGAAGCAGGACGACATCCGCCTGATCGAACGCAAGGACTACATTAAAAATCCAAAGCCGAACGGCTACCGCAGTCTGCATTTGATCGTGGAGACGCCGATCTTTCTGCACGACCAGAAGCGGCTGATGCGGGTGGAGGTGCAGTTCCGCACCATCTCGATGGACTGGTGGGCGAGCTTGGAGCATAAGATCCGGTACAAAAAGGATTTGCCGGAGATGGAAAATGTGAACCGGGAGCTCTTCGAGTGCGCGGAGATCAGCGCAAGACTGGACGCGCGCATGGAAAAGCTCCAGCGGCTGGCCGCCGACTGCGTGGAGGAGCAGGGCGGAAAACAGTAATTATCCATAATAAAAGAAAGAGAGGACGGGAGCTTCCGCCCTCTCTTTTTTTCGGCATATCCACATCTCCGGCGGCATAGATTTTTTTCAAACAAGCTGTGGGGGAGGGCGTGACGGTGACGAGGAGGACAACGCTTCAAAAATGGATGCGGGATCGAGGCCAGCGGCGTGCCGCAGTGCGGATGAGCGGAGGCGCGGCGGCGCACCGCACGGCACCGCGCAGACAGGGGAGCACAGAGCATGTGTTCTCGCGCCGCCTTGTGCAGTCGTCGGTCTGTGGGGTGCTTTTTGCACTGCTCATTGTGCTCAAGCTGGTTCTGCCGGGAAATCTTGCGGCGTTCCGCGGGACGCTGGCCCAGTGGCTCGTGCGGGACGCGGACTTTGTGTCGGCCTTTTCCGCCATCGGCCACGCCGCAGCTGCGCCGCAGCGCTTTGCCGAGTCGCTGGGAGAGGCCTATATCGCCGTATTCGGCGGCGAGCAGGCGCAGGAGGTCGGCGGCCGCACAGAGCTTGGGGAAACGGAAGCGGAACCCTCTGCGCGCGAGCTTCCGGAGCATGCCTCGGCAGAGCATCCGACGCTTCCGTTTCCCTATGCACCGCCGCTGGCGGGGACGCTGACATCCTCCTTCGGCTGGCGCGAAGACCCAAACGGCGGGGCGGAGGCGTTTCACTACGGCGTCGATCTGGCGGCGGACGAGGGAACGGGTTTTGTATGCTTCGCCGGCGGTACGGTCGGCGTGGTAGGGGAGAGCACGGTGCTTGGCAAGTATCTGACCGTGCGGCACGACGGCGGCTTTGAGACGCTCTATGCGCATTGCAGCCGCATCACGGTCAGCTCAGGCCAGAGCGTGACGCTGGGGGAGACGCTCGGTGAGGTCGGCGCGACCGGCAACGCCACCGGAGCGCACCTCCATTTTGAGCTGCATGACGGCACGAGCTATCTTGATCCTCTCGGCTATCTTACCGATGCGGCATAGGCGGGGACGTGCGCATGTGAGCGCGGGGTTCTGGCTGCTTGTCGTGCTGGCCGTTATTGTTTCACCGCTGATGGCTGTTGCGGCGATTTTGTGCGCGGCAGCGCTGCATGAAGCGGGACATCTTGCCGCTATGCAGCACTATGGAGTTTCTGTAAAGCGGATACGCCTGACGGCACTGGGCGCGGAGATCGACGCGCTGGCGCTCGAGAGGCTGTCGTATGGACGAGAGCTGGTCGTCACGCTCGCGGGCGCGGCGGTCAATCTGCTCTGCGCGGCCGGGCTTGCGGGACTTGGATTGTGGACGGCGTGGGAATGGGCGTTCGTTTTTGCCGGCGCGCATCTGGTGCTCGCCGTGTTCAATCTTCTGCCCGTTCTGCCGCTCGACGGCGCGCGGGCGCTGTATTTGGTGACGGCGTTTGTGTTCGGCCCGGCGGCGGGGGAACGGATCACGGCGGCGGTTAGCCTTGCCTGCGCGCTCGCTCTGTGCGCGCTGGGCGTGAAGCTTTCACTGGCGCTGCGCAGCGGCTATCTGTTCGTCTTTGCCGCCTTCGGCCTTCTCTGGAGCCTGCTGCGGCAACTGGGGCTTGCACGCGGCGGGAAAAGCGTGTAGAATACGGTCAATGCTTTGAACTGAAGGAGCCTGACTGTGGACAAACGATTGGAACGCATCCTGCCCCGTGTGCAGAAGCCTGCGCGCTATGTGGGCGGCGAATATAACGCGGTGATGAAGGATCTCTCGCAGGTCGATACCCGCATTGCCTTCTGCTTCCCGGATACCTATGAGATCGGCATGTCGAACCTCGGCATGCGCATCCTCTATGGCATTATGAACAACATGGAGGGCGTGTGGTGCGAGCGCGTGTACGCGCCGTGGGGCGACATGGAGGAGGAGATGCGCAGGGCGGGGCTTCCGCTCTACGCGCTTGAGTCCGGCGATCCCATCCGCGATTTTGACATCATCGCCTTTTCCGTCGGCTATGAGATGGCGTTTCCCGCCATGCTCAATATGCTCGACCTGGCCGACGTGCCGATCCACGCCACCGAGCGCACGGAGCTCACGCCGCTGGTCGTCGCCGGCGGCACGGCGATGTTCAACTGTGAGCCGATCGCCGACTTTATCGACATCGCCGAGATCGGCGAGGGAGAGGAGATGAACGTCGAGCTCATCGAGCTGCACCGGAAGGCGCGGCGCGAGGGCTGGACAAAGCAGGAGTTTCTTCAAAAGGCTGCGCAGCTCGACGGCATCTATGTCCCCAGCCTTTATGAAATCGACTACAACGACGACGGCACGGTGAAGTCCATCACGCCGACCGGCGGCGCGCCGCACGTCGTCACCAAGCGCATCATGCGCGACATGGACAAGGCGTGGTATCCTGCAAAGACGATCGTGCCCTCCACTGAGATCGTGCAGGACCGCACGACGCTCGAGCTCTTCCGCGGCTGCATCCGCGGCTGCCGCTTCTGTCAGGCGGGCTATGTCTACCGTCCCGTGCGCAACCGTTCGGAAAAGCTGCTGGTCGAATACGCAAAGGAGGCCATCGAGGATTCGGGCTACGAGGAAATGACGCTCTCGTCGCTCTCGACCTCGGACTACCGCCCGCTCGTCGAGCTGTGCGACGATCTGGAGGAGTTCTGCGCTGAGCGCCATGTGAACCTTTCGCTCCCCAGCCTGCGCGCCGATAACTTCTCCATGGCGCTCATGGAGCGGCTGCAAAAGGGAAGAAAGACCGGCCTCACCTTTGCCCCCGAGGCCGGCACGCAGCGCCTGCGCGACGCGATCAATAAAAATCTTACAGAGGAGGACCTGCTTGCCTCCTGCCGCCGTGCCTTTGCCGGCGGCTACAGCGCCGTGAAGCTCTATTTCATGCTCGGTCTGCCGACGGAGACGGACGAGGACGTGCTCGGCATCGCCGAGGTCGCCTCGCATGTCATGCACGCATGGCGCGAGAGCGCGAGCAATAAAAACCGCGGCGTGCGCATCACGGTCTCGACCTCGTGGTTTGTTCCAAAGCCGCACACGGCTTTCCAGTGGGAGCCGCAGATCCCCAAGGAGGAATACGAGCGCCGCGTGAAGCTGCTGCGGGAGAATATGCTCACGAAATCCGTCACCTATAACTGGCACGACAGCGACACAAGCTATATGGAGGCTGTGATCTCCCGCGGCGACCGCCGGATGTGCAAGGTGCTGGAGACAGCGTGGCGCAAGGGCGAGCATCTGCCCGCGTGGGAGGAGTATTTCTCGCTCGACCGCTGGCTCGAGGCCTTTGACGAGTGCGGTCTTGATCCGCATTTCTATGCCAACCGCACGCGCGGGGAGGATGAGCTGATGCCGTGGGCTATGATCTCCAGCGGCGTGACGGAGCAGTATCTCTGGCGCGAGCATGAGCGGTGCTATCAGTCCGTCACCACGCCGGACTGCCGCACGCACTGCAACGGCTGCGGGGCCAATATTCTGCTGGGGAGGCAATGTGATGGCTAAACTGAGACTTCTGTTCACCAAGGAGGCGCAGGCTTCCTATATTTCGCATCTGGACACGATGCGCACCTTCCAGCGCGTGTTTCCGCGTGCGGAGCTGCACCTCAAGCATTCCAACGGCTTTCATCCGCATCCCATCATTTCTATTGTTCTGCCGCTGCCGGTGGGGCAGTCGAGCGATTGCGAGCTGCTCGACTTTGAGACCGTTGAGGAAACAGACGGTTCCGGCATCGCGGAAAAGCTGAATACCGGTCTGCCCGCCGGACTGCGCGTGAAGGAGTGTTATCCGGTCACGCGCCCTGTGCGTGAGTTCGCTTTCCTGCGCGCGCGGATGGAGCTGATCTATGATAACGGCGTGCCCGCCGGCGCGGTCGAGGAGCTGCGCGGACTGTTCGCACGATCCTCGCTCATCATCGAAAAGCGCACCAAGCACAAGTCGATGGCAGAGGTGGACGTTGCGCCGATGATCCGTGAAATGGCCCTCACACAGGAGGGTAACAGCATTTTTGCCGACGCCGTGGTTGCCGCGCAGAATCCGGGACTCAACCCGGCTTATCTTGCGCAGGCGATTGAGCGTGAGCTGCCCGCGCTCCGTCCGGACTTTGTCCGCGTGCGCCGGGAGGAGCTTTACGACGCGGAGATGAATATTTTCCGCTGAATGAGAAGAAAATCTGCATTACACGGGAGAAAAATGCAAAAAAAGCTTGCATTCTCGCTCCGGGTGTGGTATTCTATCTCAGCTTGAAAAGGGCGGTCCTCTGCCGTGCGCGGGCGAATGAGCCAAATGCGCCATGGAAAAGCGGTCACGAACGCCTATAAATTAGGAGGAAATATCCATGGATCTCATTAAGGAACTCGAAAGCCAGCAGATGAAGGCTGAGAAGCCCGTTGCCAACGTCGGCGACACCGTTCGCGTCCACGTCAAGATCAAGGAAGGCTCCCGTGAGCGTATCCAGGTCTTCGAGGGCATCGTGATCGCCAAGAAGCACGGCGGCATCGAGGAGACCATCACTGTCCGCCGCATGGCTTACGGCGTCGGCGTTGAGAAGGTTTTCCCGCTTCACTCCCCCTCGATCGAGAAGATCGAGACGGTGCGTACCGGCTATGTCCGCCGCGCGAAGCTCTACTATCTGCGTGACCGCGTCGGCAAGGCTGCGAAGATCCGCGAGAAGCTGTAAGAAAAACAGAAATAAGAACGGTACGGAGGTCTCCGTGCCGTTTTTATTTTTTGCCGAAGGGAAGAAATGAACGGTTGTTTTTTGCGGCTGTGCGTGGTATCATAAAGCCAAATTATGATGCGGTATTCTGCCGCTTGCTGCATAGGGAGAGACGGCTATGAACGATTTTGAAAACGATATCCTGCCCACCGATCCCGACGAGGGGGAAGAGATCAGCGAGCGCGTCGCGGGACGCGAGACCTACGAGTGGGTGCGCTCGCTGGTGGGCGCGGTGCTGGCCATCACGCTGCTGTTCACCTTTGTGGTGCGGCTGATGGGCGTGTCGGGTCATTCCATGGTGCCGACGCTGCAGGATGGCGACCGTTTGATCGTGGTCAGCAGCTGGCTGTGCGGAGAGTATCGGTACGGCGATATCGTCATCGCCTACAAAGAGAGCTTTGACACGGAGCCCATCGTCAAGCGCGTCATCGCCACGCCGGGGCAGACGGTGGACATCGACTTCACGCTTGGCCGCGTGTTTGTGGACGGAGAGCTGCTGCAGGAAGATTATGTCAACGACCTGACCTATCTGGATGAGGGAACGCAGTTCCCGCTTACACTCGGCGAGGACGAGCTGTTTTTGATGGGCGACAACCGCAACCGCAGCAGCGACAGCCGCGACAGCAATCTCGGCCCGGTGGATGAGCGCCTGATTATCGGCAAGGCTGTGCTGCTGGTATTTCCGGGCAGGGACAGCCTGACGGACCAGCGGGATTTCAGCCGCCTGGGCCTGCTGGGAAAGTGAGGAGGGAACGATCATGCAGTTGGAGAGTCTGAGCTGGTTCCCCGGACATATGACAAAAACGCGCCGCATGGTCGCCGCCGAGATCGGCAATGTGGATGCGGTGTGCGAGATTATTGACGCGCGCATTCCGCGCGCGAGCCGCAATCCGGATATCGACGAGCTGACCGCGGGCAAGCCGCGCATCGTGGTGCTCAACCGCGTCGATCAGGCCGACCCCGGCGCGACGAAGCGCTGGGCGGCGTGGTTTTGCGCGCAGGGCTATGCGGTGCTTGAGGCCGACGCGAAGTCGGGCGCGGGCGTGAAGCAGTTTGCGCCCGCTGTGCGCGCGCTGCTTGCCGACAAGATCCGTGCCTATGAAGAAAAGGGGCAGGTTGGGCGCGTGCTGCGTGTGATGGTGCTCGGCATCCCGAATGTCGGCAAATCGACATTCATCAACAAGGTATCCGGCCGAAAGACGGCCAAGGCGGAGGACCGCCCCGGCGTAACGCGCAGCAAGCAGTGGGTCCCGGTGGACAAAACGCTGGAGCTGCTGGACACGCCCGGCATCCTCTGGCCGAAATTTGAGGACCCGAATGTCGGCGTGCGCCTCGGGTTCACGGGTGCGATCCGCGACGACGTGATGGACATTGAGGATCTGGCCGCGCGGCTGATGGCCTACCTTGGCGCGCATTATCCCGATGCGCTGACAGAACGCTATAAGATCGAGGTCTCGCCGGATGAACAGGGCTGGGAGCTGCTGGAAAAGGCCGGACGCAAACGCGGCTTCCTTATTTCTGGCGGCGAGGTGAACACCGAGCGCATGTCGCGCGTGCTGCTCGATGAGTACCGCGCTGGCAAGCTGGGACGCTTTACACTGGAGCTTCCGGAGGAGAATGCATGAAGCAGCATGTTTCGCTGGCGGACAGCGCTTTGGAGACTACCGCCCACGCGGAAGGCTTTCTCCATGTCTGCGGCGTGGACGAGGCAGGTGCGGGTCCACTGATGGGTCCGGTGTACGCCGCCGCAGTGATACTGCCGGAGGGCTGTGTGATCGAGGGACTGGACGATTCCAAGAAGCTTTCGGAGAAAAAACGCGAGGCGCTTTTTGACATCATTTGTGAAAAGGCTGTTGCCTACAGTGTCGCGTTTGTGGACGCGCGGGAGATTGACGAGATCGACATTCTCAACGCCCGCATGAAGGCCATGCAGATGGCCATCGACGGCCTTGCTGTCCAGGCGGATTTTGCGCTCGTCGACGGCAACCGCGACCACGGGACGAAATATGCTGTTGCCACGCCGCACCGCACGGTCATCGGCGGCGACGCGAAGAGCATAAGCATCGCTGCAGCGTCGATTTTGGCCAAGGTCAGCCGTGACCGCTTTGTGACGGACGTGCTGGACCGGCAGTACCCGCAGTATCAGTTCGCGCGGCACAAGGGCTACGGCACAAAGCTGCATTATGCCATGCTCGACGAATATGGTCCCTGCCCGTGCCACCGCATGACCTTTCTCAAAAAGTGGGAGGCCGGGCGGAAATGAGCACAACGAAGGAACTCGGCGACCGCGGTGAGGCCCTCGTGGCCGAATACCTGCGGGCGCGCGGCTATGAGATCGCGGCCTCGCAGTTCCGCTGCCGCTTCGGCGAGATCGACCTGATTGCAAAAAAGGACGGCGTGCTCTGCTTTGTGGAGGTCAAGCTCCGCAGCGGCGTGCGCTACGGTCTGCCGCGCGATTTTGTCACGGCGGCCAAGCAGCGGCGGCTGCGCACGACGGCGGCCTTTTACATGACGCGGCACGATCCCGACCTCTGCGCTCGCTTTGACGTGGCGGAGGTTTACGACGACGAAACGCTGCCGCGCATCGAATACATCGAAAACGCGTTTGAATGACCGGGGGAAGGAGGGCAGCCGTGGCGCTTTATACGATCGGAGATCTGCACCTCTCGCTCGGCGGCAGCAAGCCGATGGACATTTTCGGCGAAAAATGGGCGAACCATGTCGAGCGGCTGCGGGAGGCATTTTCCCACCTGACGCCGGACGATGTGACGGTGCTCGCCGGCGATCTTTCCTGGGGCATTTCGCTTGAAGAATCGCTGCTCGACTTTCAGTTCATCAACGCGCTGCCGGGACGCAAGATCATTCTCAAGGGCAACCACGACTACTGGTGGGGCACGGCCACGAAAATGAACAACTTTTTTCAGGCACACGGCATCGAAAGCATTGATATCCTCTTTAATAACTGCTTTTTTTACGGCGATTACGCCCTCTGCGGCACGCGCGGCTGGTTTTATGAGGAGGATGCCGCCGGAACGCACACGGGCAAGATGCTCGCGCGTGAGGCGCTCCGGCTGGAGACCTCGCTCAAGGCGGCGGGGGAGCGGCCGATCCTCTGCTTCCTGCACTATCCGCCGCTCTATCAGGGCTACCAGTGCCCTGAGATGCTGGAGCTGATCGACCGCTACGGCGTCGAGCGCTGCTATTACGGTCATCTCCACGGCCCTACGCACCGCCGCGCGTTCGAGGGACGGCGCGGAAAAACCGACTACGCCCTGATCTCGGCGGATTATCTGGGCTTCATCCCGAAAAAAATCTGCGATTAAAAGAAAAATGATGAAAAAAAGGGTAGATATTTTGTAAAACCTATGGTAAAATACCACTTTGCAATGAGCATCATTTGCTTAATACGGAGGAAAAAGAAACATGAATGTCAAGTCTGTTGAAAAGCTCGAAAAGAGCCAGGTCGCCGTCACCGTCGAAGTGACTGCCGAGGAGTTTGAAGCCGCCGTTCAGAAGGCGTATCTCAAGATGCGCAATAAGATCAGCGTGCCCGGCTTCCGTCCCGGCAAGGCGCCCCGCAAGATGATCGAGAAGCTTTACGGTGAGGGCGTGTTCTACAGCGACGCTGTGGACGCCGCGCTCCCCGACGCATATACGCAGGCGATCGGCTCGAGCGGCCTCGACGTGGTGGGTTATCCCGAAGTCGAGATCGTGGGCGATCAGATCGATAAGAACGGCTTTACCTTCAAGGCGACTGTTGCGGTCTATCCTGAGGTCGAGCTGGGCGAGTACAAGGGTGTGAGCGCCGTGAAGGACGAGGTCAAGGTCACGGCGGACGATGTGAAGGACCGTCTCAACCAGATGGCTGAGCGTGAGGCCCGCCTTGTTTCCGTGGACCGCAAGGTCAAGAAGGGCGATACCGCCGTCATTGACTTTGAGGGCTTTGACAACGGCGTGCCCTTTGACGGCGGCAAGGGCGAAAACCACGAGCTGGAGATTGGCTCCGGCAGCTTTGTTCCCGGCTTTGAGGATCAGATCGTCGGCATGAAGGCCGGTGAGGAGAAGGACATTGACATCACCTTCCCTGAGAACTACACCCCTGAGCTGGCCGGTAAGAAGGTCGTGTTCCACGTCAAGGTCAACGAGGTCAAGGAAAAGCAGACCCCGGCGCTCGATGACGAATTCGCCAAGGACGTCTCCGAGTTTGAGACGCTCAAGGAGCTCAAGGACGATGTGAAGGCCAAGATCACGGCCGAGCGTGAGGAATCCGTCAAGGTCGCGTTTGAAAACGCCCTGCTCGAGAAGGTTGCCGCCGACATCAAGGCCGACATCCCCGATGTGATGATCGAGGAGCAGAGCCGCCGCTTCCTTGAAGAGTTCAAGCAGCGCCTTCAGGCGCAGGGCATCCCCTATGAGCAGTATTGCAAGATGACCAACATGGACGAGGCCAAGTTCCTCGAGGACGGCAAGGAGCCTGCGACCCGTCAGGTCCGTATGGATCTTGCCATCGCCGCCATCATCAAGGCGGAGAACCTCGATGTGACCGAGGAAGAGATCGAGGCGAAGTACAAGTCCATGTCTGAGCAGTACGGCATGGATATTGAGATGCTCAAGAAGTATCTTGACGTTCCCACGATCCGCACGCAGCTTCTCAATGAGAAGGCCATTGCCGTCGTTGTGGACAACGCGAAGGCAGAAAAGCCTGCCAAGGCGGAGAAGGCCGAGGACGGCGAGAAGAAGCCCGCCGCCAAGAAGGCGGCTAAGAAGGCTGAGGGCGAGGAAGAGAAGAAGCCCGCTGCCAAAAAGACCGCCAAGAAGGCCGAGGGTGAGGAGAAGAAGCCTGCCGCCAAGAAGAGCGCAAAAAAGACCGAGGAAACGGCTGAATAAGCGCCGCAGCGGTTATACTTCATCCGCAAAATAAAATAGGCATGATATAGAGACAGCCAATCAACCACAAATGAGCAGCATTTGTGGTTGATTGCATACATACCGGAAATTTGAACAGGGTATGAACGTCTGAATGTTACACCAAGGAGGTATTTCCATGAGTTTAGTTCCTTATGTTGTCGAGCAGACCAACCGCGGCGAGCGGTCGTATGACATTTTCTCCCGCCTGCTCAACGACCGCATCGTTTTTCTGGGCGAGGAGGTCAACGACACCACTGCGAGCCTTGTTGTTGCGCAGCTTCTGTATCTGGAAGCGCAGGACCCCGACAAGGATATCCAGCTTTATATCAACTCTCCCGGCGGCAGTGTGACCGCCGGTATGGCGATCTATGACACCATGCAGTATATCAAGTGCGATGTGTCCACGATCTGCGTCGGCATGGCGGCCAGCATGGGCGCGTTCCTGCTCTCCTCCGGCGCAAAGGGCAAGCGCATTGCGCTGCCGAACGCGGAGGTCATGATCCATCAGCCCTCCGCCGGTACACAGGGCAAGGTTACGGATATGGAGATCGATGTGGAGCACTTCCTCAAGATCAAGCAGCGCATCAACAAGATCCTTGCCGAAAACGCCGGAAAAACGCCCGAGCAGATCAAGGCGGACTCGGAGCGCGACAACTGGATGACAGCAGAGGAGGCCCGTGAGTACGGCCTGATCGATAAGGTCATTTACAAGCGGTAACGCAATACCTGTAAAGGGAAAGGTCATTACACGAATGAGTGAAGAAAAGAACAAGAAGGCGCAGCTTCGCTGCTCGTTCTGCGGCAAGTCGGAGAAGGAGACGCACCGCATGATCCAGGGCCCCGGCGGTGTACGCATCTGCGACGAGTGCGTGCGTCTGTGCATGGAGATCATTGACGACGGCTACGAGGGCGGCAATGAAGGCTTTGACACGCCGGATGAGATCCCCACGCCGCGCGAGATCCGCGAGGTGCTTGACCAGTACGTGGTTGGACAGGACGCAGCGAAGATCGCGCTGAGCGTTTCCGTCTACAACCACTATAAGCGCATCTTTTTCGGCGGCGGAGACGATGTGGAGCTGCAAAAGAGCAACATTCTGCTCCTCGGTCCCACGGGCAGCGGCAAGACGCTTTTCGCCCAGACGCTCGCCCGTATCCTCAAGGTGCCGTTTGCCATTGCCGACGCCACCACGCTCACCGAGGCCGGCTATGTCGGCGACGATGTGGAGAATATTCTCCTGCGTCTTTTGCAGGCGGCGGACTACGATGTGGAGCTTGCCGAGCGCGGCATTATCTATGTCGATGAGATTGACAAGATCGCCCGCAAGAGCGAGAATACCTCCATCACGCGCGATGTTTCCGGCGAGGGCGTGCAGCAGGCGCTTTTGAAGATCGTTGAGGGTACGGTTGCCAACGTCCCGCCGCAGGGCGGACGCAAGCACCCGCATCAGGAATTCATCCAGATCGATACGCGCAACATCCTCTTCATCTGCGGCGGCGCGTTCGAGGGTCTTGACAAGATCATCGAGCACCGCCTTGACCGCAAGAGCATCGGCTTTGACGCGGTGATCGAGGGCAAGAAGGAAAAGGATCATTCGAAGATCCTGCGCGAGGTGCAGCCGCACGACATCCTGAAGTTCGGCATTATCCCCGAACTGGTCGGCCGTCTGCCGGTTATTGCCGCGCTTGACGAGCTGCGCCGCGACGATCTGGTGCGCATCCTGACCGAGCCGAAAAACGCGCTTGTCAAGCAGTATCAGAAGCTCCTGAGCTATGACGGCGCGGAGCTGGTATTCGAGCGTGATGCGCTTGAAGCGATCGCCGACAAGGCCATCGAGCGCAAGATCGGCGCGCGCGGCCTGCGCGCGGTGATGGAGGGCCTGCTCACGCAGGTGATGTACGATACGCCCTCCGACCGCAGCATTGAGCGCGTGACGATCACCAAGGCGTGTGTGGAGGGCAAGGAGCCGCCGCGTATTGAGCACAAAAAACAAGAATTGCAGGGGGACAGACCGCCGGAGCTGCCGTCGGTCGAACCAGCCTCCTGACAATAAGGAGACCCCTATGGAAACCATTACCAAAAATATCCCGACGCTCGCGCTGCGCGGCCTGACCGTGTTTCCGCGTGCGACGGCGAGCTTTGACGTGGAGCGTGAGATATCCATACGCGCGCTGGAGCGTGCGACGGAGATGGGACAGGAGATATTCCTTGTCACGCAGCGCGAGCTGGGCGCCGAGCTGCCGGAGGAGAAGGAGCTTTACGAGATCGGCACGGTCGCGCATGTCATTCAGGTTCTGCGCGCATCGAGCTCCATGGTGCGCGTCATCGTGGAGGGCCGCAGCCGCGCCCGTCTGCGCAGACTGTGGCAGCGCGAGCCGTTTCTGCAGGCGCAGGTCGAGCTGATCGGCGAGACAAAGGCAGTGCGCCGCGGCAACCGCACGGAGGCGATGCTCCGCCAGACCTACGCGCTCTTCGGCGAATACAGCGAGCTGACGAGCAAGCTGCCCGAGAGCATCTTTACCACGGTGATGGACGCCACCGATCCGGGATATCTGGCGGATTTTATCGCGCAGAACATCAATCTGCGCTATCAGGACAAGCAGAGCGTGCTGGAGGAATTGCAGCCGCTCGTGCGTTTGCGCCGCATCAATGAGATCCTCACCCGCGAGATCAGTGTGATCTCGATGGAGCAGGACATTGAGAGCAAGGTGCGTGAGCGCGTGGGGCAGATCCAGAAGGATATGATCCTGCGCGAACAGATCAAGGTGCTGCAAAACGAGATCGGCGAGGGCGACAGCGACGCGGAGTTCGACGAGTACCGCCGGAAGATCAAGGCCTGCGCTCTGCCGGAGGAAACGGAGAAGAAGCTGCTCAAGGATGTGGACCGTCTCTCGCGCCAGCCGTTCGGCAGTGCGGAGGCAAGCGTGCTGCGCAATTATCTCGATACCGTGCTGGAGATGCCATGGGGTGTGGAGACAAAGGAGCGCACAAGCGTCGAGGCGGCACGCCGCCGGCTCGACCGCGACCACTACGGACTGAGCAAGGTCAAGGAGCGTATTTTGGAGTTCATTGCCGTGCACCGGCTCAACCCCGACGCAGGCGGACAGATCATCTGTCTGGTCGGCCCGCCGGGCGTGGGAAAGACCTCCATCGCACTGAGCATTGCGGGAGCGATGAACCGTAAGTGTGCGCGGCTGTCGCTCGGCGGCGTGCGCGATGAAGCGGATATCCGCGGCCACCGCAAGACCTACATCGGCGCCATGCCCGGCCGCATCATCGAGGCCATCACCCGCAGCGGCTCGATGAACCCACTGCTTGTGCTCGACGAGGTGGACAAGCTCGCGAGCGACCAGCGCGGCGATCCCGCGTCGGCGCTGCTCGAGGTGCTTGACAGTGAGCAGAACAGCGCCTTCCGCGACCATTATCTGGAAATTCCGGTCGATTTAAGTAAGGTTATGTTTCTCATGACCGCCAACACGACCGATACCATTCCGCGCCCGCTGCTCGACCGCATGGAGGTCATCGAGATCCCCAGCTATACGGACGAGGAAAAGGTACATATTGCTGCGGAGCATTTGCTTCCCAAGCAGAAAAAGGCCAACGGCATTGCTCCCGCAGCGCTGCGCGTGGACGAAGGCGCGCTGCGCCGGATCATCGCGCGCTACACGCGCGAGAGTGGCGTGCGTAGCTTGGAACGCGAGCTCGGCAGGCTCTGCCGTAAGGCGGCAATGAGCTTTGCAACAACGGATGTAAAGCGAATAAGCGTTACAGAAAAGAACCTTTCCGACTATCTCGGCGCGCCTCGTTACTCACACGATGAGGCCGCAAAGACCGATCTGGTCGGCGTGGTGAACGGCCTTGCGTGGACGCAGGTCGGCGGAGAGATTCTGCCGGTCGAGGCCGGCGTGATGGACGGTACGGGAAAGCTGGAGCTGACCGGCAATCTTGGCGAGGTCATGCAGGAGAGCTGCCGTGCGGCCATGTCCTGTCTGCGTCAGCGTGCGTCGGAGCTGGGACTTCCGGCGGATTTTTACAAGACAAAGGATATTCACATCCATTTCCCCGAAGGCGCCGTTCCCAAGGATGGCCCCAGTGCGGGTATCGCCATCACGACGGCGCTGCTCTCGGCCCTGACAGGGCGCGCTGTGTGCCATGACGTCGCCATGACCGGTGAGGTCACGCTGCGCGGACGTGTTCTGCCGATCGGCGGACTGCGCGAGAAAACGATGGGCGCGCTGCGCGCGGGCATCCACACGGTGATTCTTCCGAAGGAGAATGAAAAGGATCTGGAGGAGATCGATCCCGAGGTGTGCGCAAAGCTGCATTTTGTGCCGGTCGAGACGGTAGACTCTGTTTTTGCCGCGGCGCTTGTCTACGCCCAGCCGGTGCAGCCGGTGCACCTTGACGCAGCGATCGCCGGCACAGCAGAGGGCGGCAAGCGGCCCGTGCTGTGCGTTTGATCGAAAAATCTGAAAGAAGCGGAGTAACCTCTTATGGCGATCAACTTCAATAAAGCGGAATTTATCCTCAGCGCGACCGTCCCCGCGCAGTTTGTCCACGACAGCCTGCCGCAGATCGCCTTTGCGGGGCGCTCGAACGTCGGAAAGTCCAGCGTCATTAACCGCGTGGTGAACCGGAAGAACTTTGCCCGCGTGGGTGCGAGTCCTGGAAAGACCACGCAGATCAACTACTTTAAGATCGACGGAAGGCTCTACCTCGTTGATCTTCCGGGCTACGGCTACGCAAAGGTCTCCAAGGTCGAGCGCGACCGCTGGGGCCGGCTGATGGAGAATTACTTCCAAAGCGCCGGCCTCATCGATCTTGGCGTTCTGATCGTCGACGCGCGTCATAAGCCGACAGCGGACGACGTGACGATGCGCGAGTGGTTCCGGGAGAGCGGCTGCCCGATGGTGGTCGTGGCAAATAAGCTTGATAAGCTCAAAAAGAGTGAGATCGAGCCGAACCTTGCGATTATCCGCGGGACGCTTGACCTCGGCGAGGACGATGTGCTCATTCCGTTTTCGGCCGAAAAGGGCGAGGGAAAGGATGTACTCATTACGGCTCTGGCCGGACATCTGAAATAAAAAAACGTGCTTTCCAACATGGAAAGCACGTTTTTTCTATCCTCATATTACCACATTTCAGCCATTTTTTCAAGCCTTGTCTTTTTCTGCGCGCGGGTGTAGGAAGAATAGCGAGGTGATGAATAAATGGAAGAATTGATCCTTGGGGACATGATGGAGGCGGCGCAGACAGCGGCGCTTGTGCGCGTCAACGCGATCTCGCGGCGCTTTGGACTGTCCCTTGCACTGGAGGAATGCGCAAGGCTGCTCCGCCGCCGCACGGAGGCGCTGCGGGAGACGGAGCGTATCGAATTTGGCGAGGGTGTGCTGCCGAAGCTTGCGCTGGCGCTGTGTGATTCGCCCTACGTGGAGCGGGAGACGTGGGAGCAAACGCTCGGCGAAATGCTCTCGCTTTTCTATCACTTCAAGGGCGCGTGCCGCGAGCGTTTGGGCGACGACGAGCTGATCGCGGCAATGACAGTGCTCTTCAACGGCTATGCGGGCGGCTGTCCGCAGCGGCTTGCCGATCTGGACGGTGCGGCGATGCTCCGCTTTGCGGAGATGAGGCACGTGGAGGACGGCGATGTGTGAGCTTTCCTGTCCGCGCAGAGCGGAAGAGAGACGTATGCCGCCGGAGGAGATTCTCGGCCTGCTTGCCCATCAGCTCGCGCTTTATACGGCGAACGAGAGCAGCTCTGTGCCCAAAGTGCTGGCGGAAGAGCTGCTGGAGGGCGTCCTGTACTTTCTCGCACTCTGCCCGGAGACGGAGGCGGAGCCTGCCGCGGCACTGGAGCGGGGACAGAGGCTGGCAAGGCGGCAGGCGGAGGAGACCTATCGGCTCTGGCGCAGCGTCTGCTGTGCGCCGATGTGGGGAAGCCTTTCGCTCCATGATACGCTGCGGAGCATTGGCAAAGGCTTTCGACAGTATGATGCGCGCTTTTTTGCACATCGTTTTCCCTGCGAGATCGACTATCAGCCGGCAATCCCGGTTTCGGAAGCACAGAAGGGACTAAATTATGTAAATTTATATCTGCGGCGGCTTGCGGTGGAAAACAGGCTGCTGTGTGCGCTGCCGCCGGACGAGGTGTATGCTGTACTGAAACGGTGCAGTCCGGATTATAGAGGGCTGCTCGTGAATCTGTATGCGCCTGTTGCCGCCAATGTACTGGCGCGGGTGCTGCTCGGCGGAGAGATGGGGAGCTTGACGGTCTCGGAGGATGAGCTGGGCAGGCTGTACCGCCGCTGGGAGCACCGGACGCCCGCGCAGCTCACGCATGAGCTGACACAGGGAGCGCAAAAGGCGGCACAGGCGCTCGGCCTGCGGCAGGGCGCTGCGGGATATCTTGCGCTCTATGCCCGCGAGATCGCTGTGCGGGCCGCAGCACTGCGGGACTGCGGCGGCCTGAGTGGGCTATTTGTCTGACGCGATACGTTCCGCCCAGCTCTTTCCAAAGCTCGCGCGGGAGACGAGAAACGAAGCGGCATAGTCTCCGGCGGCGTTGACCATCGTGGCGGGCGGGTCGACCAGATTGCCAATGGTCACGGCAATCGGATAGGCGACGGCCATCTGGTCGGGAAAGAAGAGGGAGCAGATGATGTACTCGGCAATATAGCCGCCGCCGGGGATGCCGCTCATGGCGACGGAGGAGAATACAGCCACAGCCAGCACGCGCAGGATCAGTCCGGTCCCCTCGAACGGCAGACCGAATACGCCGAAGAGAAAGGCGACCTTGAGCACGCAGCTGAAGCACGAGCCGTCCATGTGCATCGTTGCGCCGAGCGGAAGAACAAGATCGCTGACCTCATGCGGGATGCCGCTCTCCTCGGCGGCTTCCATGTTGGCGGGGATCGTTGCCACGGATGAACAGGTGCCGAGCGCTGTGGCGGCGGGGCGCAGAATATGACGGCACAGGCGCTGCACGCCGGCGCGTCCGCCGCCGAGATAGGCGAGAAGCGGGAAGACGAGCAGCGCGTACACGAAGCTGAGCGGATAGTAGGCAAGCATCGCGCGGGCATAGGACGTGGTGATCTGCGCGCCGTAGGAGGCTGTCATGGCGGCAAAGAAGCCGAAGAAGGCGATGGGGGCATAGCAGCTTACGAGCGAGACCATTTTCAAAAGGCACTTTGTCGCGTCGCCGAGCACGCGCGCGGTCACAGTCTCCGGTCCGCCGCAGGCAGAGACGGAGAAGCCGAAGAGCAGGGAAAAGACGATCAGCGGCAGCATGGCGCGGCGCGAGAGGAGCGCGGAGAAGTCGCCGACGGTGAAGAAATTGACCAGAAGCGTCGAGAGCGGAGCAGGATCGTCTACGACGCCGGCGGCCATATCGACCCAGGGGACGAGCACGGGCGGGAAAACACGCACGACGAGGAGCATAATGAGTGCGGCGAGCAGTCCTGTCGCCACAAACACGCCGAGCGCCGCGCTCATGATCCGGCCGGCCGAGCGCCGCGAGCACGTGTTGGCGATGCTTCCGGCGAGCGAACAGAACACGAGCGGGACGACAAGGCAGAACATGAGGTTGATGAACACTGTACCGAGCGGCTCGAGGCACACCGCGCCCGGCCAGACGATGCCAACGGCACAGCCAAGCACGATGCATGTAAGCATGGCGGCGAGGAAGCCATAGCTTTTCCAGAATGATCGAGACATGATAAGCCCTCCTGAATTTCCCAGAATTTGTGTCTATCGCTATTCATAGCGGTAGACAGGCTCGAATATGACCGTAATTTTGAGCAAGCGGGCGAAAAAAGAGGGACAGGGTGCATCCTCCGTTGCCCTTCGGAGCGAAGCGTGATAAAATAAAACCACTTTGGGAAGAGGAGGAGAGAGGGATGCTGCGTATTCTGCTGGGCCGTGCCCGCACCGGAAAATCCGCGCGGGTGCTCGACGAGATCCGTGCGCTGGGAGATTCCTCACAGCAGATCCTGCTTGTGCCCGAGCACGCCTCGCATGTTGCCGAGGTGGATGTGTGCCGGGCCTGCGGCCCGACAGCCAGCCGGCATGCCGAGGTGCTGACGTTCAAGCTGCTTGCCTCACGCGTGCTTACGCGCACCGGCGGCGCGGCGGAGGTGACGCTTGATAACGGCGGAAAGCTTCTGCTGCTCCAGCGGGTGCTGCTCTCGCTTGCGCCGAGCCTGCACGTTTACCGCCGCCCCTCACAGCGTGCGGCGTTTTTGGAAAGTCTGCTTGCGCTGATCGAGGAGCTGCAGGCCTACGCTGTTGCACCGGAGCTGCTCGCGGAGAAGGCAGAGACTATCCCCGGGGAGAGCGGCGAGAGGCTGCGCGATGTTGCCCTCATTTACGGCGCGTATCTCGCGCGGCTCCATGAAAACGGGCGGGACGCGCGAGACCGGCTGGAAAAGCTGGAGGAAAAGCTGGAGGCGTCCGGCTATGCAGACGGGAAGGATATTTTTCTCGACGGCTTTTCCTACTTTACGGGGCGCGAAATGAACATTCTGCGCATCCTGCTCCGCCGCGCGAAGAGTGTGACGGTGACGCTGCTCGGCGATGGCAGAGACAGCGAGCTGTTTGCCGAAAGCCTGCGTGTGCGCGGACAGCTGCTTGCGCTGGCACGGGACGTCGGAGTGAGGACCGAGGAGGAGGTGCTTCACACCGGCGCGCCGCAGGACGCACTGGGGCATCTGGAGCGCTGTGTGTTCGGCGAAAACGTCCGATGGATGGAACCGACGGAGCAGATACGGCTGCACGAGGCCTCTACTGTCTACGCCGAGGCGGAGTGGATCGCCGCGGAAATACTGCGCCTTGTGCGCTGCGAGGGGTACCGCTTCCGTGATATCACAGTCACCTCACGCGATCTTGACGCGGCGGAGCCGGTGCTGCGCACGGTGTTTGCACGTTGCAGCATTCCGCTCTACTGCGCGCGGCGAAGCGACATCCTGCGTCGCAATGTGCCCTCGCTCCTGCTTGGCGCACTCGACGCGGTGAGCGGCGGATTTGAATATGAGGACGTGTTCCGCTGTTTGAAAACCGGCCTGGCCGGTTTGACGGTGGAGGAGTGCGACCTGCTGGAAAACTATGTCATCAAGTGGGAGATCCGCGGCGCGATGTGGACGCGGGAGACCGCATGGACGGCGCATCCGGAAGGCTACGGCGTGCCGTGGCGCGCCGAGGATGAGGCGGCTCTTGCACGTGTGAACGCCGCGCGGGAAAAGGTCAGCGCACCCTTTGCGCATCTGGCCGCAGGGGTTCGGGGCATGGGCGACGTCAAAAGCAAGGTGACGGCACTCTACCGCTATATGACTGAGATCGCGCTGCCGGAGGAATTACAGCGGCAGACCGAAGCGCTCTGGCAGCGCGGAGATACGCAGAGGGCGGAGGAGCTCGCGCAGCTCTGGAACATTCTCTGCGATGTGCTCGATCAGTTTGTGGAAATGCTTGGGGAGACGAGGCTTGACGCGGAGGAGTTTGCGCGATTGATGCGCCTTGTGCTCACGCAGTATTCCGTCGGCACCATCCCGGTCTCGCTCGATCAGGTGAGCTTTGCCGAGATGACGCGCAACGACCGCCATTCCGTGCGCGTGCTCTTCCTGATGGGGGCGAACGATCACGTGCTGCCGGCGGTCGGCGGCAGCGGCGGGATTCTCAGGGATGAGGACCGTGCGGCGCTGGAAGCGCTCGATGTGCGTCTTGCACCCTACGGCATGGCACAGTTCCGGCTGGAGATCCAGAACCTCTACGCCGCGCTCGCCCAGCCGACCGACCGGCTCTACATTTCCTATCCGCGCTTTGATAACGCCGGCACGGAGCTGCGCCCGAGCTTCATCGTCGGGCGCGTGCGGACGCTGTGTCCCATGGTAAACATAGAGACCGAGACAATTGACAAGGGATACCACATTACATCGGTGGCCGGACTCCTCGACTATGCCGGGGCACATATCGACGGAGAAGCATGGCGCTATCTGGAGCGGCGCGGTGACTGCGCGGATACACTGCGCGCTATGCGCAGCGCTTCGCGCTACGAGCGCGGAAGGCTTTCCGGCGAGATGGTTCACACGCTCTACGGGCGCAGCATTACGCTCAGTGCCTCGCGCATGGACAAGGCCAGAAGCTGCCACTTTGCCTACTTCATGCAGTACGGCCTGCGCGCAAAGGAGCGCACGACGGCGGGCTTCGATGCGCCGCAGGTCGGCACCTTTGTCCATGACGTGATGGAGCATACGCTTCGCGCCGCATCGGAGCGCGGAGGGATCAAAACGCTGGAGCGCGCGGAGCTCCACGGCCTCGTACGGCAGGCCATCGAGGCATATATTGAAAAGAATCTCCCCGATCTGGA
Organism: uncultured Oscillospiraceae bacterium; assembly: GCA_934589665.1. Taxonomy (GTDB): domain Bacteria; phylum Bacillota; class Clostridia; order Oscillospirales; family Oscillospiraceae; genus Hominicoprocola. The sequence continues at coordinate 22,481 of CAKTOJ010000008.1, forward strand.
CGAAAAAAATGCGCGCTTCCGCTACCTCTTCCGGCGGCTGTGTGAGTCCGTGTACCGCATCATGGATTCGACGGTGGAGGAGCTTTCCGTATCCGATTTCGAGCCGCTGGCCTTTGAGCTCGGCTTTGGCGGGGATGGACAGCTTCCCGCCGTGACCATCCGTGAGGCGGGGGAGGAGCTGCGTGTGGTCGGCAAGGTCGACCGTGTGGACGGCTGGCTCAAGGATGGTAAGCTCTATCTGCGTGTGGTGGACTATAAGACCGGAGCAAAGCGTTTCGATCTTGCGGAGCTGCGCTACGGTCTCGGCATCCAGATGCTCTTGTACCTCTTTGCGCTTGGACGCGAGGGAAAGGAGCTCTTCGGCGGCTATCCCATTGAGCCAGCTGGTGTACTCTATCTGCCCGCGCGCGAAAAGCTGCTGAATCTGCCGCGGGGCGCGACGGAGGAGGAGATCGAGCGCGCGATGCACAAGGAGCTGCAGCGCAGCGGCATGGTGCTCTCCGATCCGGAGGTACTGCGCGCCATGGAGCACAGTGCGCTGGAATCGCCCTGCTATCTTCCCGTACGCGTGAGAAAGGGAAAGGACGGCGGCATGGAGATTGCAGGCAGTATCGCCACAAGTGCCCAGCTTGGCAAGCTGGGGCGGTACGTGGAGGAGCTGCTGCGCGAAATGGTGCGCGAGCTTGCGCGCGGCAACATCGATGCCGATCCGTGGGCGCGCGGCGAGCAGGACAGTGCCTGCACCTATTGTGAATTTGCGCCGGCCTGCCACTTTGAAAACGGCTGCGGCGGCGACCATATCGAATACATCCGTGCAACCGGAGCCGAACAGCTCTGGGAGCACATTGACCGGACGATCGGGGAAGGAGGATAGGGCGATGGCTGACATTCTGACCGCCGAGCAGCGCGCGGCGGTGGAAAACCGCGGGCGGAGCCTGCTGGTGTCCGCGGCGGCGGGCAGCGGCAAGACAAAGGTGCTCGTTGAGCGGCTGTTTTCCTATGTCGAAGGCGGTGAGGCAAACCTTGACGATTTCCTCATCATTACTTACACCCGTGCCGCAGCGGCGGAGCTGCGCGGTAAGATTGCAAAGGTCCTCGGTGAAAAGCTGCAGGAAGATCCGACGAATGCACACCTTCAGCGTCAGATGCTGCGTGTATACCGCGCGGACATCAAAACGGTGGACGCCTTCTGCACGGCGCTGCTGCGGGAAAACTGCCATCTGCTTCCGGAGGACGCGCGGGGACATGCGCTGCGGCCGGATTTCCGCGTGCTCGACGAGAGCGAGGCGCAGCTGCTGCGCGAGCGGGTGCTTGCGCGCACACTGGACAGGTTTTATGAGAAAATGAGCACGGATACCGGCGCAGCGCTGCTGGCCGATACGCTCGGCGCGGGACGGGACGACCGTGCGCTCGGCGCGCTGGTGCTGGAGCTGCACGGAAAATTGCAGGCACAGCCTTACATGGACCGCTGGCTTGTGTCGCAGGAGCGGCTATGGAGCGAGCTGCCGCCGCGCGCCGAGGATACGGTCTACGGTGCACTGCTTCTGGCGATGGTGCGGCGCAAGGCGCTGCACTGTCAGGCGCTGCTGCGCAGCGCAGCAGAGGAAATGGGAGCGGACAGTGCGCTTGCGGACAAATACGCGCCGCTCTTCCTTGCCGTGGCCGGGCAGTTTGACCTGCTTGCCGGCGCGGCGCTGGAGGATTGGGACGCAGCGTCGGGCCGCCGCGTGGACTTCCCGCGCCTGACGGCGGTGCGCAAGTGCGAGGATGCGGCGCTCAAGGCGCGGATGCAGGGTGTGTGGAACAGCTGCAAGAAAACGGCGAAGAGCTTCGACGATGTGTTTTCCGTCACCTCGGCCGAGGCGATGGAGGATCTGCACGCCATGGCGCCTGCGATGCTGGCTCTGCTCAGACTGACAGCGGATTTTTCCCGCGCCTATCAGGAGGAAAAGCGGCGGCGCAACGCGGCAGACTTTTCCGATCAGGAGCATGAAGCCATCGGGCTGCTGCTCGGCGCGGACGGTCGGCCGACCGACCTTGCGTTGACGGTCTCGCAGCGCTACCGCGAGATCATGGTGGACGAATATCAGGATACGAACGAGGTGCAGAACTGCATTTTCTCGGCGATCTCACAGGATGGAAAAAATCTCTTCACCGTTGGAGACGTCAAGCAGAGCATTTACCGTTTTCGCCTCGCCGACCCGCGCATTTTCCTCGACCACTATCTGCGCTATCCGCCTGCGGCGGAAGCGGCGGAGGGCGAGAGCGCGAAGCTGCTGCTGAGCAGAAACTTCCGTTCGCGTGCCGCAGTGCTGGACGCGGCAAACTTCGTGTTCCGCAATGTCCTTTCCCGGGAAATGGGAGAGCTGGATTACGGCAACGACGAGGCGTTGCATGCAGGGGCGGCCTACCCGGAAAATCCGGACTGCCGGACGGAATTTCACTTTGTTGAAATGTCCGCGCAGGATGACGATGCCGAAAAGCTCCGCGCGGCACGTGCGGAGGCCGATTTCACGGCGGATTACATCCAGAAGCTCCTGACAGGCGAATTTGCTGTACAGGATGAGAAAACGCATCAACCGCGGTCTGTGCGGGAGGAGGATATCGTCATCCTCATGCGATCTCCGCGCACGCGGCTGGAGGATTACCGCCGCGCACTGGAGGCGCGCGGGCTACACTGCGCCGCGGAGGGAGACGGCGGCTTTTTTGAGACAATGGAGGTCGCCGTGACCTTTGCGCTTTTGGAGATTCTGGATAACCCCAGACAGGACGTGCCTTTGATCTCTGTGCTCCGCTCGCCGCTCTTCGGCTTTACACCGGACCGGCTGGCTCAGCTGCGCGCCAACACGCCGGGCGGCTGTTTTTATGATGCGCTGGCGGCAGACGGGGGAGAGGATGCCGTCAGGTTCCTCACACTTGTGCGCGAGCTGCGCGAGAGCGCACAGACACTCACACTGGCCGAGCTGGTCGCCGCGCTCTATGAGCGCTGCCGTATTCCTGCCATTTTCGGGGCTATGCGCGGCGGCGCGGCGCGGCGGGAGAACCTGCGGGCATTTTACTCCATGGCCGAGGATTTTGAGCGCGGCGGCGGACGGGGTCTGTTTGACTTTGTCCGGCATCTGCGTGAGCTGCTCGAGTCCGGCGAGCCGCCTGCGCCGCAGACGACACATGCCGTGCAGGGCGTGCGCATCATGAGCATCCACAAGTCCAAGGGACTTGAATTTCCGGTCGTCATTCTTACAGATCTTGCGCGGCAGTTCAGCCGTATGGACTTCAAAAGCTCCGTGCTCGTTCATCCGGAGTACGGTCTGGGGCCGGTATGCGTGGACACGGGACGTTCGATCAAATATCCCACCATTGCGCGCCTTGCGCTCGAACGCACGCTGCGCCGTGAGGCAAAGGCGGAAGAGCTGCGCGTGCTCTATGTCGCCATGACGCGCGCCAGGGAGAAGCTTGTTATGGTCTGTGCCCGCGCGGGTGCGGCAAAGCACCTTGCGGAGCTCTGCGCCGTGGCGTCATGCCCGGTGCGGCCTGAAACGGTGGAGGAGCAGCAGTGCATGGCCGACTGGATATTGCTGCCGCTGCTCTGCCGTGCGGAGGCCGGGCCGCTGCGCGAGTTGGCTGGTCTGGAAACGGAGCGCACAGCCGCAGACGATGCACCATGGCTCGTGGCACTCCACAACGGCTATGATTTTACGCCTGCCGGACGCGCGGCAGGGGAGACGGCAGAGATGGCGGCGCCTGAGCTGCCGGTCGATACAGCGGCGCTGGAATGGCGCTATCCATACGCATTGGAGACGACGCTCAGCGCCAAGCTGACGGCGACACAGCTCAAGGGGCGCGCGCTGGACGATGAGATCGCGGAGAACGCACCGCTGCCGCCGCGTCTGCGCAGTTTGGCACGTCCGAAGTTTTTAGCGGGCGGGCAGGCGCTCACGCCTGCCGAGCGGGGCACAGCCATGCACGCGGCCCTGCAGTTCCTTGATTTTTCCATGCCGGCGGACAGGGATGCTGTCCGGCAGGCGGTCGCGGCGCTGGAGGCGCGCCGTCTGCTCACGCATGAGCAGGCGTTGGCCGTCGATGCCGATGCGTTGACGGACTTTTTGCAAAGTCCGCTCTGTGCGCGCATCCGGACGGGGAAGCATGTCGAACGGGAATACCGTTTTTCTCTGCTCCAGAGCGCGGAGACCTTTGTGCCGGGAGCGATGGCTGGGGATGAGATATTGCTTCAGGGCGTGGTGGACTGCTTTTTTGAGGAGGATGGCGCGCTGGTCGTGGTGGATTTCAAGACCGACCGCACCGCGCCCGGTGCACTTGCAGAGCGCGCAGAGCACTACCGCGCCCAGCTGGACGCCTATTCTCTTGCGCTATCGCAGGTTATCGGCCTGCCGGTGAAGGAAAAGGTGCTGTATTTCCTCCGCTGCGGCAAAGCAGTCACATTGAATTGAAACAGAGGATGAAAGAATGAAAGCAAACGAAGCAATGAAGCTGACGGTCAAGCACTTTGATGAGCTCACTGCACAGGAGCTCTTTGCGATCTACAAGTTGCGCGTATCGGTTTTTGTTGTCGAGCAGAGCTGTCCCTATCAGGAGGTGGATGATGCCGACCGCGTGTCCTATCACGTCTGGCTTGAGGATGAGGGAGGCATCGCGGCATATCTGCGTGTGATTCCCGCGGGTGTCAATTTCGAGGATGTGTCCATCGGCCGCGTGATCGCTGTGCGCCGCCGCTGCGGACTGGGGACAAGAATCGTGGAGGATGGCATCCGTGCCGCGCAGGAGAAGCTCAACGCACAGCGCATCACCATTGAGGCACAGACCTATGCCCGCTCGCTGTACGAAAAGCTCGGCTTCCGCCGGACCTCCGAGGAATTTCTGGAGGATGGCATCCCGCATATCCGAATGTGCTGGGAAAAGAAAAAATAATGCTTGCATTTTTGCAAAAAGCGTGATATTATCCTTTTTGGCTTTTTGAGGTTTTCCGCATTAAGCACACTCGGATCGGAAAGAGGTGAACACGAGCAATGAAGGAAGGAATCCATCCCAATTATCAGCAGACTACTATTACTTGCGCCTGCGGTAATGTGATTGAGACAGGTTCCACCAAGGCGAACATCAAGGTGGAAGTGTGCTCAAAGTGTCACCCCTACTTCACGGGCAAGCAGAAGCTGGTCGATACCGGCGGCCGCGTTGCCAAGTTCAACAAGAAGTTCGGTCTGGACAAGTAAGAACTGCGAAAGAGGTCTGCGGAAGCAGACCTCTTTTTCTTTACATTTTTCGTTCCCTTGCGTATACTGAAGGAAAGAAACGCAGAAAAGGTGATTCCTATGGAAGAAAACAAACTCAAAACCGTGGAGCAGCCGCGCGACCGCGTGGTGCTTGTCGGTCTTTCCTCGCCGGTGCTCAAGGCGGACAGCGCGGACGAGGAGAGCATGGACGAGCTTGCCGCGCTCGTCGAGACCGCCGGCGCGGTGAGCGTTGCGACCGTGCTGCAAAACCTTCCGTCCCCGAATCCGCGCAGCTTCATCGGCGAGGGCAAGGTGGCGGAGATCAAGGAGCTTATCGGCTCGACCGAGGCGACGATGGCGATCTTCGACAACGACCTGTCGCCCTCGCAGATGCGCGTGCTGACGGAGGATCTGGGCGTGCAGGTGCTCGACCGCAGCGGGCTGATCCTTGATATTTTTGCCCAGCGTGCCAAAACAAAGGAGGGCCGCTTGCAGGTCGAGCTGGCGCAGTACCAATATCTGCTGCCGCGCCTGATCGGTATGTGGACGCATCTGGAGCGTCAGGCGGGCACGAGCGGCAAGGGGCCCATCGGCTCCAAGGGCCCCGGCGAAACGCAGCTTGAGACCGACCGCCGCCACATCCACCGCAAGATCGACAAGCTCAAGGAGGATCTGGACGAGGTGCGCCGCGTGCGCGGCACGCAGCGCGAGCGCCGCATGAAAAACGAGATTCCGGTCGTGGCTATTGTCGGCTATACGAACGCGGGTAAATCGACGCTTTTGAACGCGCTCACCGGCGCGGACATTCCGGCGAATGACCGTCTGTTCGATACGCTCGATACGACCACGCGTCTGCTGACCGTTTCCGACACGCTCGACGTTGTGATCTCCGACACGGTCGGCTTCATCCGCAAGCTGCCGCATCAGCTTATCGACGCGTTCAAGGCGACGCTTGAGGAGCTGGAGTACGCCGACCTGCTGCTGCACGTCATTGACATCTCCAACCCCGAGTGGATCGCGCAGGCGGAGATCGTCGATCAGCTCATTCACGATCTCGGCGCGGAGGGGATCCCCTGCATCCGCGTGTACAACAAGTCCGACCTCTTCTACGGTGATATCCGCCCGCGCGGCGAGCGCACGGTGAACATCAGCGCCCGTACCGGCGAGGGCCTTGACGAGCTGCTGCGTGCGATCGACGGCGAGCTGGACAAGGGTACGCGCCGCGTGACCATCCACCTGCCCTACGACAAGGGCGGCTGGCTGGACAGCCTCTACCGCGAGGCCAAGGTCGAGAGCGTAGAATACAGCGAAACGATCGACATTGTAGCGGTCTGCACGCCGCGTGTGCTCGGGCAGGTCAAGCAATACGTCGAGGGCTACACCGAGCCGAAGGAGGACTGGGAGGATTGAGCACACCGGAGAGCTACTATGTCCCCGTGGATGCGGGCGAGGCAGAGTTTACGGAGAAGCGCTCCCGCTTTCTCGGCCATGTCCGCCGTGTGGAAACGGAGGCGGAGGCGCGCGTTTTTCTCGATGAGATGCGGAAGAAATATTATGACGCGCGCCACAACTGCTGGTGTTATGTGCTCCATGACGGCGGTGTAGTGCGCTACGGCGACGACGGTGAGCCACAGGGCACAGCCGGACAGCCGATGCTCAACGTCTTTCAGCGCGAGGGTGTGGAAAACGTTGTCTGCGTGGTCACGCGCTATTTCGGCGGCGTGCTGCTCGGCGCGGGCGGACTGACGCGCGCATACGCGAAGTCGGCCAAGGACGCGCTGGACGCGGCGGGCAAGGCGAGGATGCGCCTGTGGTCCGCTGTGACAGTGGAGTGTCCCTATCCGATGCTCGAGCGTTTGAAGCTGCTCGCCGCCGCGCACGGCGGCACGGTCGAGGGGACGGACTTCGGTGCGGCGGTCAGTGTCCATATCCTGCTGCCGCAGGAGAATGCGGCGGGCTTCGATGCCGCGCTCACAGAGCTATCCGCGGGAAGTCTTTCCGCGCAGCGGGACGGTGAGCGCTTTCTGCCCGGCGCACGCGAGGCATAATCGAAACTATCAGAAAAAAAGCAAGACCTGCTCACGGAGCAAGTCTTGCTTTTCTATTTTACCGCCTTACAGGCCCAGCTCAACGGCGCGGCGCAGCCGCACCTTGCCGTCGAGCGCGGCGTCGATGGTCTGGATGAGAGCATCGCGGTCGCGGTTGAGCGTGCCGCCGAGGGGAAGATAATTCGAGGCATGGTTCGAGCGGAACACACTGCCCTCAGAGTCAATGTGCTCAAGGAAGAGGCGTGTTTCCCGCATCAGCTCGGCGGGCCCCATCATCTGAAATTCGCCCGATTCGATCCAGTCATGCAGCGGCGTGCCGGAATAAACGCGCAGTGTCAGAAAGGCAATGAATTCCGGCTTCATGGCGCTCACGGCCTTGGCTGTATCGATGGCGTGGGCCTGCCAGTCGCCGTTGAGTCCCGCCATGCCGTTGATGGCCGTGACGGAGATAGCGATGCCCGCCGCCTTGCAGCGCAAGGCATTTTCGACGGTTTCCGCCGCCGTAACGCCCTTGTTGAATTTCACGAGCAATTCCTCATTGCCGCTCTCAAGTCCGATATAGACGAGCGCAAGTCCGTGCTCGCGCAGCGTGCGCAGCTCCTCATCTGTTTTGCGTGCGATGGCCTTGGTTGTGGCGTAGGCCGCCACGCGCGTGCACTCGGGGAAATACTCGCGGATGAAGTCCAGCACCTCAAGCAGATAGTCCATCGGCAAAATGAGCGCGTCGCCGTCGGCAAGGAAGATGCGCTCAATGCGCCGCTCATAGCTGCGCGCTTCGGCAAGGTCGCGCAGAACCTCTTCCACCGGACGGATGGAGAACTTTTTATCCTTGTACATGCTGCAGAACGCGCATTTGTTGTGGCTGCATCCGAGCGTGCACTGCACGATCAGGCTGTATGCCTCACTCGGCGGACGATAGACGGCTCCATAATAATGCATGGGCTTCCTCCTTGTTTTCTCAGGCTTCCAGCTTGGCCTGGCACTTCTTCATGAAGCGCTCACAGTCGATGATGGCGCGCTCGTGCGTACCCTCGCCGATGAGACCCTTGTTATCGTATGCCTCTACCTTGAAGGTATACATCTTGCCGTTTTCGGAAATGGCGATCAGCTCGGCCTTTGCCGTGATCTCCGCGCCGATGGGAGAGGGAGAGACATGACGGACGTTGAGCATCGTGCCGACGCTGCTCTTGCCCTCGGGCAGGTGCTCCTTCATGTAATAGTAGGCAGCAGCTTCCATCCAGCACACCATGAAGGGCGTGGCAAAGATATCCAGCCCGCCGGAGCCGAGTGCACCGGCGGTGATGTCCTTGGTGACGACATTTTTGTATTCGTAAGTATCTCCGATCTGCATGGGTTTGATTCCTTTCTCTTTTCTGATTACTTGGCCGCCTTGACCTTGATCCAGAGCTTGCTCAGCTCGCGCATGAGGATCTGATTGTCGTGGAACATCTCGTCCTGATCGTAGCCGGAGCGGGGCAGGTAGGCGGCGTTTTCTGCGTAGAGGTCCTCCGAGGAGGTCATTTCCTCAAAAACTTCCGCGTTGGGAGAAGTATACCCCACCGTCTCGGTATTGTCAAATGCGGCCTCGTAGGTGAGCATGTAGTTGATGAACTCGTGCGCAAGCGCGGGGTTTTCCGCATTTGCGGGAATGACCATCGCGTCGCACCAGATGTTCGTGCCCTGAGAGGGCATGAAGAAGCTCATGTCCTCGTTCTCATCGAGAATGACGGTGGCGTCGCCGGAGTAGACGACCGCGAGATCCTTGTAGCCGTTCATCATGCCGTCGATGACCTC
>CAKTOJ010000009.1 GCA_934589665.1 uncultured Oscillospiraceae bacterium
ATCCTAATCGCTTCTAACTCATTGTTATTTTTTAGGGCCGAATCGATTCGTAACATATCTTTTCTTGTAACTTTGACCGTTCCAATCAGATAACAAGTAAGTCTTTCAACACCGGCTATTGCATCACTATTTGTTACATCAATATCTAACACCCTATTATAGTATTCGAGTGCTCTTTCCCTGTCGCCAATATCTTCATATTGTTTCGCGCGAATAATCAAATTATCAACATTCTGCCCCTCAATATTGAATGTCGCATTTTTTATATTGAAATTGTTAATGGCTTTTTCAACGATAAAAGGAGTTCCACAATACTTACAAACGGCAGCTTCCTGAGTATTATCTACCTCAAGCTCAGCACCACACTGGGTACACCTTGCCGCAACAAGAGACATTCTCTTTTCCTCCTTAAGCCTAATTATAAAGCTATCTTAAACTGGCGTTGCAGACATTACAATTCTATGAAAAACTTTCTTCCCTTTTCGAATAGTAATCCCGTTATTCGCAATTTGTTTTCCATCTATCCGTTCATCTATATTCATAATTTTTTTATCATCTACGAGAATACCACCTTGCTGAACGAGGCGGCGGGCCTCACTTCGACTTGAACATAGTTTTGCAATGACTAACAAATCAAGAATATTGATACTGCCATCTTCAAGGTCACCGCTTTTTATACTGGTGGTCGGCATATGCGCGCTGTCGCCGCCGGCGCCAAAGAGCGCTTTTGCCGCATCCTCGGCCTTCTTTGCCTCTTCCTCACCGTGGACGAGCGCAGTGAGCTCGTAGGCAAGAATTTCCTTGGCGCGGTTGAGCTGGCTGCCCTCCCACTTGTCCATCTCGTCGATCTGTTCGAGCGGCAGGAAGGTCAGCATGCGGATGCACTTCAAAACATCCGCGTCGCCGACATTGCGCCAATACTGGTAGAACTCGTAGGGTGTGGTCTTGTTCGGGTCGAGCCACACCGCGCCGCTGGCGGTCTTGCCCATCTTCTTGCCCTCGGAGTTCATCAGCAGCGTGATGGTCATGGCGTGCGCGTCCTTGCCGAGCTTCTTGCGGATGAGCTCCGTGCCGCCGAGCATGTTGCTCCACTGGTCGTCGCCGCCGAACTGCATGTTGCAGCCGTAGTGCTGGAACATGTAGTAGAAGTCGTAGGACTGCATGATCATGTAGTTGAACTCAAGGAAGCTCAGGCCGCGCTCCATGCGCTGCTCATAGCAGCGGGCACGGAGCATGTTGTTGACGCTGAAGCAGCCGCCGACCTCACGCAGCAAATCGATGTAGTTGAGCGGCAGCAGCCATTCGCTGTTATAGAGCATGCGGGCCTTACCCTCACCGAAGTCAATGAAGCGCTCCATCTGGCGCTTGAAGCACTCAGCATTGTGGTTGATGTCCTCGGGCGTGAGCATCTTGCGCATATCCGTACGGCCGGAGGGATCGCCGATGCGGGTCGTGCCGTCGCCGATGAGGGCGATGGGCTTGTTGCCCGCCATCTGGAGGCGCTTCATCAGGCACAGCGCCATGAAGTGACCGACGTGCAGACTGTCCGCCGTGCAGTCGAAGCCGATATAGAACGTGGCCTTGCCGTTGTTGACCAGCTCGCGGATCTGCTCTTCATCCGTCACCTGCGCGATCAGGCCGCGCGCTTGCAGTTCTTCGTAAATACCCATTGTGTTTCTCCCGTTACTTTTTGATTTGGTAAGCTGCGGCAAGCTTGACGAGGCCGCGGCTGAGAATATCCAGATTTTCGTCATCGATGCGGTTATCCTTTCCGGTCGGACGGATCAGCCGTCCAAAGCCGGGAACATGGCGCACCGCGCAGATGGCGACGCCGTGCGCAAACGCGCGGTTGTCGCCGGGGAAATGCACAAGCCCGTCCACCTTATCGTAGCAGGTCTTGCGCGCCGAGTTTTCAAAGCTTTCATTGATCGCATCGAGCAGCTCGCCGTCCCATCGGGCTCCCCTGCCCGGCAGAATCAGCAGTTCGTCTCCGCTGCCAACGCAGTCAAGGCAGAGCACCGGCTTCTCCTTCGCGCTCAGATAGCGCCGGCGGAAGCCCTTGGCCCCCTGCATGCTCGTGCTGCCGCCGTCGAGAAAAAGGAAGCAGACATCGCCGCGATAGCGCGGTGTGAGCTTTTCCGCTGTGTTGAGCAGCGACGCAACGCCGGAGGTATTTTCGTTTTCGTTGTTCTTCTCCGCCGGGCCGTACTTGAGATAAGCCAGCGCACCGAGCAGCAGCACGATGAAAAGCGGCAGCGTCATATTCGGCAGATTCAGCGCAAAGGTCACGCCGAACGAGACAAAAAAGCTCACCGCAAGAGTCAGCAGCGGCGTGAGCGCCTGATAGAGCATATAGACCGTCGGCCGCGTCGGGCAGATAATCGGCGGCAGCGGCTCATGCAGCGGCGTATCATAATGCGCGGCGTAGATGAGCTTCGCCCGCTCCGGATCGCCCGCGATCACATTGACCGCCCTGCCGCAGTCATCCAGTCTTGCGTCGTAGCCCATCTCACGCAGCTGGCCGACAAGGTAGGCGCGCATATTTTCCTTTTCCTGTGCCTTGCGCCGAACGGGATAGTCCCGCGCGATGCGCTGCGCGTATTGATCCATGGTCGTGCTTCTCCTTTTTTTCGATCAGGTGTCATTGTACCGCCTTGCGCGCGCAATTGCAATTCCTTTTTCCGTCAGTGCAGGGAATTTCGGAATGTCTCCGCCGCGGCCAGCAACTCCTCCGCGCCGCGCAGCTGCGTCTGCGTCACGCTTCCGCCGCCGGTCAGGCGCGCAAGCTCCGCGCAGCGCTGGGCATGGTCAAGCTCGACCACGCGCGTGAAGGTGCGGCCGTTCTCCTCGCCCTTTTCCACGGAAAAATGGGTGTCCGCCATCGCGGCAAGCTGCGGCAGATGGGTCACGCACAGCACCTGACGGATGCGCGCGAGCTTTGCCATTTTCTCCGCCACGCGCTGCGCCGCGCGTCCGGAAACGCCGGTGTCCACCTCGTCAAAGACCATCGTCATCACGTGATCCTGTTCGGCAAGCACATTCTTGAGCGCAAGCATGATGCGCGCAAGCTCGCCGCCGGAGGCGATCTTCTGAATGGGCTTGAGCTCTTCGCCGACATTCGCGCTCATCAGAAAGCGCACCTCGTCGATTCCGCCCGCGTCCGGCTCCTTCTCCGAAAAGCCGATCTCAAAGCGCACCTTGCCCATGTCCAGCTCACGCAGCTCCTGCAGAATACGCGCTTCCAATGCCTTCGCCGCGGCCTTGCGCGCATCGGAAAGCGAGCGCGCCGCGTTCAGCATTTCCTTTTCCTGCCCTGCCAGCTTCCCCTGAAGCTGCACAATGCGGTCGTCGGCATACTCGATCTCGTCGAGCTCTTTTTTGCTGCGTTCGAGATAGCCAAGCATCTCGTCCACTGTCGCGCCGTATTTCTTTTTAAGCCGGTAGAGCTGGTCGGTCCGGCTTTCGACCGCGTCGAGCTCCTGCGGGGAAAAATCAAACCCCTCGCGCAGATCACGCACGGTCTCCGCCATATCATAAACATCGGAGTAAAGCGCCTCCAGCCTCCCGGCCAGCTCGCCGAAGCGGTCGCCGAGAGCACGAATGCCATGGAAGGCACTCTCCGCCTCCTTGAGCTGTGCCGCCGCGCCGAGGCCGTCCTCTCCCCCGGAGAGCGCATAGTCCGCCGCGGCAAATGCATCCATGAACTTTTCGGCGTTGCGCAGGATATTGCGCCGCTCGAGCAGCTCTTCCTCCTCGCCCTCGCGCAGCTGCGCGCGCTCAAGCTCGGAGATCTGGTGGCGGAGCGTATCGACACGGCGGGCCTTCTCCGCCTCGTCCATCTGAAGGCTCTCGATCTGCTTCCTCGTCGCGCGCACCGCGTCGTAGCGCGCCGTGTAGGTGCTCAGCAGCGCATCCATACCGCCGAAGCGGTCAAGGTACGCGCCATGCTGCTCTTCATCGAGCAGGAGCGTACCCTCGTGCTGGCCGTGGATATTGAGCAGGTTCGTCCCCAGTGCGCGCAGCTGCGCGACCGTGATGGGGCGTCCATTCACGCGGCAGGCATTCTTGCCGTCGGCGTAGATGTCACGCTGAAGCAGCAGCACGCCGTCCTCCGGCTCCGCCCCGATCTCAGCGAGCACGGTGAGCGAGGGATCTACGCCGTCAAACTCCGCGCTGACAAACGCCTTGGCCGCTCCGGTTCGGATCAGGTCACGCGGGGTCCGCGCGCCGAGCACCGCGCCGAGCGAGTCAATGACGATGGATTTGCCCGCGCCTGTCTCACCGGTGAGGGCGTTGAAGCCCGCGCCGAAGAGGATGTCCGCACGCTCGATCACAGCGATATTTTCAATGTGCAGCAGCCGAAGCATGGCGCAGCCTCCCTTACTTGATCATGGAAGTGAGCTCTGTGCAGAATTCCGAGGCGCTCGCTTCATCGCGCAGGATGACCAGCACCGTATCGTCGCCGCTGACAGTGCCGACGATAGCCGGAATCTCCATGCCGTCGAACGCCGAGCCCGCCGCGGGGCCGAGGCCCGGCATCATCTTCACCACAACAAGGTTCTGCGCGCGGTCAGCGCTCAAAATGCTCTCACGCAGGATAACCTGCAGGCGGCCCGCGAAATTAAGCTTGATCTTCTGCGCGCTCACCGCGTAGCGGTAACGTCCGCCGCCGACCGGCTCCTTGATGAGGTGGAGCTGCTTGATGTCGCGTGAGATAGTCGCCTGTGTGCTTTCAATGCCCTGCTCCTGCAGCCGGGCGAGCAACTGCTCCTGCGTCTCGATCGGCTCGGCGGCAATGATCTCCAAAATTTTCTCCTGTCGGTTATTCTTCATGTCCGGTCACTCCTATCAGCATCTTTTTGAGTAAAATATCACAAAAGCTCTTGTTCGACAATCGAACAAGCTTGGTATCAAATTTTGAGCGGCGGATCTCCACCGCGTCGCCGTTTTTGAGCGAAAATGCCTTGCCGCCGTCCACGCTCAGGAAAATCGGCTTATAACCCGTCTTTTCCGTCTGCACGGTGATGGTGCGTTCGGGCGCAAGGACATAAGAATTGGCGTGAACGCTGTGCGCACAGATAGGGCTGACGATCAGGTTGCGCGCGGTCGGCTCCACGACCGGGCCGCCCGCCGAGAGCGAATAGGCCGTCGAGCCCGTGGGGCTTGCGACGATCACGCCGTCGCCTGTTACATCCAGAAGCCGTCCCTGCTCGGTGAGAATATGCACGCGCACGACACGCGACACTGCCCCGCGCGTGACGACTGCCTCATTAAGGCCGAGATTGGAATAGATCACGCGGCCGTCGCGCAGAACGCTCACGTCGAGCATCATGCGGCTCTCGATCGTGTACTTTCCCTCCACCAGCTCGGCAAGACGGCCGAGCTCCTTCTGCTCCAGCTCGGCCATGAAGCCGAGCGAGCCGAGGTTCACGCCGAGCACCGGGATATCCCGGTGCGCCGCCGTTTTTGAAAGATGCAGGATCGTGCCGTCGCCGCCGAAGGCGATCATCATATCCGCCCCGCGCAGCTCCTGCTGAAGGGGTCGGATCTCAAGTCCGAAGCCATCCGGCTTCTCCTCGTTGCGAAACGGCACGCATACGACATTCGGGCAATGCACGCTGTCAAGGATCCGCTTGGCCTCCTTTGCCACTGTGAGCTCGTGATCGCGGTAGGGATTCGGGCACAAAATTACTTTTTTAAGCATTTTTTTCGCCTCCCTTGCCCTCCAGCGCCGTGTGCGACGCCTCGACCAGTGCGCGCAGGTCGTGTTCCGGCTGCGCCTCTCCCGCGCGGGAAAGATAACCGAGATACTCGATATTCCCCTCCGGTCCGCGGATGGGTGAATATGTCAGGCCAAGCACTATAAAGTTATTTTCCTTCGCATGCTGCAGAAAGTGCTCCAGCACCTCCAAATGTACCTCTGGGTCGCGCACGACGCCCTTCTTGCCAACCTTTTCGCGTCCTGCCTCAAACTGAGGCTTGACAAGGCAGACGGCATGACCGTCCGGCTTTAAAAGTCCCGCAAGTGCCGGCAGGATCAGGCCCAGAGAGATGAACGACACGTCCACAGACGCAAAATCCAGCTCGTCAGGGATCTGCTCATGCGTCAGATAGCGGGCGTTCGTGCGCTCCATGCACACCACGCGCCCATCACCCCGCAGCTTCCAGTCCAGCTGACCGTAGCCGACATCCACGGCGTAGACCTTCCTCGCGCCGTTTTGCAGCATGCAGTCGGTAAAGCCGCCGGTGGACGCGCCGATGTCGGCGCAGACGCAGCCGGCGAGCGTGATGGGAAACTCTGCCATCGCTTTCTCCAGCTTCAGCCCGCCGCGGCTGACATAGCGCAGCGTGTGACCGCGCACCTCAATCTGCGCATCGGCGGCGACCGGCGTTCCGGGCTTGTCCGAGCGCTGGCCGTTGACAAACACCTGTCCGCTCATGATCGTCGCCTGCGCCTTGGCGCGCGTTTCGATCATGCCGCGCTCCACGAGCGCGACATCCAATCTGACCTTGCTGCTCATTGGCAAACCTCCCTTGCCGTACGTGCGAGGGAAACGGCGTCCAGCCCGCACTGCCTGTAAAGCTCCTGAACGCTCCCCTGTTCAATAAATCTTCTGCCGATGTTGCACAGCATCAGCTTCTCCGGCTCGTGCCCCTCTTCGGCAAGAATCGCCGCGATGCGCTGGCCGATGCAGCCGACGCCCGAGCACTCCTCTGCCACCAGCAGCCGTTTTGTACCGCCGAATACCCGCGATAACTCGCCGCCGCGGAACGGGGAAATGCGCCCGAGCTTTACCACCCGCGCCTCGATCCCCTTCCCATGCAGCAGTTCGGCGGCTTCAAGAACATTATTGACCATCGTGCCGTAGGCCGCAAGCGTGATGTCCCCGCCTGCACGCAACTCGGCAAAGTCACTGCCGCTTTCATCTGCGGTAAACGCCCCCTCGCCGCCGCGCGGATAGCGGATGGCGACCGGACCGCTCATTTCCAGCACGGCGCGGCGGAGCATGGCGCGCAGCTCAGCGAAATTCGCCGGGCAGAGCACCGTCATATTCGGGATGCCGGATAAAAACACCGTATCCATCACACCATGGTGCGTCGCACCGTCCGCACCGACAAGGCCCGCGCGGTCCACGGCGAAAACAACATGCAGCCCGCTCAGTGCCACGTCGTGCAGCAGCTGGTCGTAGGCGCGCTGGAGAAAGCTGGAATACACGGCAAAAACCGGAACCGCGCCCTGCTTGGCAAGTCCCGCAGCCATGGCGGCCGCGTGCCCCTCGGCAATGCCGACGTCAAAAAAGCGGTCGGGAAAGCGCTCGGCAAACGGGGTGAGGCCCGTACCGTCCTCCATCGCCGCCGTGATCGCACACACGCGCGGGTCCTCCACGGCAAGCTCCGTAAGCGCCTTGCCGAATACCGTGGAAAAGCTTTCCTTCGCCTCCGGTGCCCTGCCGGTCGCCGCGTCGAACGGCCCGACGCCGTGGAACCTCCATGGCTCGCGCTCGGCTGGGGCATAGCCATGTCCCTTCTGCGTGCGGACATGCACGAGCACCGGCTGCTTCATTTCCTTTGCCCATTCCAGCGTGTTGGTCAGCTGCGTCAGGTCATGACCGTCCACCGGCCCGAGATAGGCAAAGCCCATGTCCTCAAACATGGTTGCGTTCGGCAGCATGGCCTTCTTCAGCCCGGTTTTGAGCGTGTGGTTGAATTCATACAGGGAGCGCCCCAGCTTTGTCCTACCGAGCGCGTTATGATACGCCTTTTTAAAGGCAAAATACTCCGGCTTCGTGCGCAGATGCGAGAGATGCTCGCTCATTGCGCCGACATTGCGGTCGATCGACATGCCGTTATCATTGAGTATCACGATCAGCGGTTCGCCGGAAGCTCCGGCGTTGTTGAGTCCCTCATAGGCAAGCCCGCCGGTAAGCGCACCGTCACCGATGAGCGAGAGCACATGGTAGCTCTGACCGAGCATCGTGCGGGCGCGCGCCATGCCGAGCGCCACGGAGACGCTGTTGGAGGCATGTCCGGCGATAAACGCGTCGTGAACGCTCTCCCCCGGCTTCGGAAAGCCCGAGATCCCGCCCAGCTGGCGCAGCGTCGGAAACTGCTCCGCGCGGCCGGTAAGGATCTTATGGACGTAGCACTGATGTCCCACATCGAATACCAGACGGTCCCGCTCGGTATCAAAAACGCGGTGGATGGCAACGGTCAGCTCCACCACGCCGAGGTTCGAGGCCAGATGTCCGCCGGTATGCGAGACCTGCTCGACCAGAAAGCCCCTGAGTTCATCGCAGAGGATGTGAAGCTCCAGCTCGTCGAGTGAGCGGACATCGCGCGGCGAATGAATATGTTCCAATATCAATTTGATTTCCCCTTGCTGTTAAAAATGCTGCCTGCCGCGCGCAAAGCACTGCGGCGGCGCACGCCGTTCCATAGCGGTAAAAAACGCCTGAGCGCACAAAAACCAGTTTATGATTTGCTATTATAGACCATCGCGCAGAAATATACAAGATATACGCCCTGATATTCATTGCAAAATTTTTATGAACACGGTAAATAAAAAACGTCCGCGGCACTCGCCGCGGACATTTTTGTGCCCTTTTTATTTGTTTCTCGTCTCCATGCTTCTGGAAAGCTCAACGAGGAAATCCGTGTCGTCAAAGCAGTCCAGAGCAGCAATGGCTTCCTCCGTCAGCCGCACGATCTCCCGCTCGCACTCCTCCAGACCGAGCAGATCGACAAAGGTCGTTTTATTCTCCTCCTTATCAGAACCGATGGGCTTGCCGAAGGTCGCTTCGTCGCCGATCACATCGAGCATATCATCGCGGATCTGGAAGGCAAGGCCTAACGCGTCCGCATAGCGCGCAGCAGCCTCCTCCTGCTCCGGCGTGCCGCCGGCGGCGGCGACACCCATCAGGCAGGCCGCGCGGATGAGTGCGCTCGTCTTGCGCAGATGAATCTCCATCAGCTCGTCGCGTTCGAGTTTGCAGCCCTCCCATTCAAGGTCGAGCTGCTGGCCGCCGCAGATGCCTGCGTATCCGGCCGCGTGCGTGAGGATCTGCCCGCAACGCAGCGCCCGTTCCGGCGCAAGCGGCGCGGAGAGCACCGTTTCAAAGGCAAGCGCCTGCAGTGCGTCGCCCGCAAGCAACGCCGCGGCCTCGCCGAACACCTTATGGTTGGAGGGCTTTCCGCGGCGCAGATCGTCGTTGTCCATGCACGGCAGATCGTCGTGAATGAGCGAGTATGTATGCAGCATCTCTACACCGCAGGCGGCACTGAGCACCGCGTCTGTATCGCCGCCGCAGAGCCGGCAGAACTCCATCGTCAAAATCGGGCGCAGGCGCTTGCCGCCCGCCATAAGGCTGTAGTGCATCGCCTCGAGCAGACGGTTATACGGCGTGTCCGTCTCCGTGCATTGAGCCGCGAGAAAATCCTCGACTCTGGCGTGGTATGCTTCCATCCGCTGTGCAAAAAGTTCCTTTTCCATTGTCCTCATTCCTCCGTTTCAAAAGGTGTTTCGACCGGCGTGCCGTCTGCGCCCTTTGTCAGGCGCACGACCTTCTGCTCCGCCTCGTCGAGCATCTTCCCGCAGGAGGCGGCAAGCTTCGTCCCCTCCTCGAAAAGCTTGAGCGAATCGGCAAGCTTCGCGTCGCCGCGCTCGAGCAGCGACACGATCTCCTCGAGCCGCGCAATGTTATCCTCAAAACTCTTTGCCATTGGTTTTTCCTCCCCTTACTTCCTCGACCGTACACTTCAGGCTTCCCTGTCCGAGCGTCACGTCGATCTCATCGCCCGGTGATGTCTCCGCCGCACTGCGCAGCACCGTTCCATCCGCCGCCCGTGCCACAGCGTACCCGCGTGAGAGCACTGCAAGCGGGCTCATGGCATGGAGCGATGCGCAGAGCGCCGCGAAACGCCGCCGTCTCTCCCCCACCTGCCGCTCGGCAAGCGAGGCAAGATTTTTCTGCGTATAATCCAGCAGCAGACGCTTGTCCGCAATAAAGGCCATCGGGTCGCGCAGCGCGCGCTTGTGCGCAAGCGCGTCCAGCCATTCACGCAGTGCGGAAAGGCGGTCCTTCTCAATCTTTTCCATACGCCGCTCCATGACCGCCAGCCGCGCGCGCAGCTCCTCCCGATCCGGCACCGCGATCTCGGCGGCGTTCGACGGCGTGGACGCCCGCGCATCCGCAACGTAATCGGCGATGGTGACATCCGGCTCGTGCCCGACGGCAGAGATCACCGGAATGTCCGAATCGTAAATAGCGCGCGCCACGCGCTCGTCGTTAAAGGCCCACAGGTCCTCGATCGAACCGCCGCCGCGGCCAGTGATAATAAGCTCCGCGACCTTATGCCGGTTCGCATAGCGCAGCGCAGCGGCGATCTCCGCCGGTGCCTCGGCTCCCTGCACGCGCACGCCGAGAAGCTTTACCTCCGTCAGCGGCCAACGCGCGCGGAGAATACGAATCATGTCGTGCACCGCCGCGCCTGCGGGCGAGGTGATGATGGCGATGCTTTTCGGATAGCGCGGCAGCGGCTTTTTGTGGGCAGGATCAAACAGCCCCTCGCGTTCGAGCTGCGCCTTGAGCTGCTCAAAGGCCATGTGCAGGTCGCCAGCGCCCTGTGCCGACAGGTCAGAAACGTAGAGCTGATATGCGCCGTCACGCGGAAACACACCAATACGCCCGAACGCGATGACCTTCATGCCGTTCTCCGGCCGGAAGCGCAGGTGCAGCGCGCTGCCCTTGAACATTACGCAGCGCATTGCTCCGCCCTCGTCCTTGAGCGTAAAATAATGATGCCCCGAGGGATAGAGCTTGTAGTTCGATATCTCGCCGCGCACGAAGATCTCCTGAAGCTGCGGAACCTGATCGAGCAGCGCCTTGATGAAATTGTTTGCCTCGCTGACCGAGAAGATCATCTGCTCTTCCATGGCATTCTCCTGTGAAGTGTTTTTCCTTTTCACCGTGTCAACAGAAAGCAGAGCGCCGCTTTCGCAGTGCTCTGCTTTTCGTTTACTCTGCGCTGATCTCCGTGCGCACGAACGAGCCGAGGATTCCGTTGATGAACTTCACAGTCTCTGGCGTTTCGTACTTCTTGGCGATCTCCACCGCCTCGTTGATGGCGACGGAATTCGGGATGTCGCGGCAGTAAAGGATCTCATACATCGCCACACGCATGATGGCGGAGGCCACAAGCGGAATGCGGTCAAAGCTCCACCCCTTGGCGTAGCGGGCAATGAACTCATCAAGCTCCGGCGCATGATCGGCCACGCCGCGCACGAGCGTGCGGATATACTCCGCCTGCTTGGCGTTTGGCACGGCGGCGTAAAGCTCATCCTCGCCCGCAAGCTCGGCAAAGCCCTCGCTGCTCAGCCGTTCATCCAGCAGCTCCTCCACTGGCTTGTCGGTAAAGCTCAGCTCGTACGCCAGATGCACGGCGATCTCTCTTGCAGTATTGCGAACCATAGACTCCTCGTCCTTTTCTCTCTATTACTTTAGTTGAAGCTCACGCCGCCGACATGGACGTTGACGGCCTTGACGGAAAAGCCGGTCATTGTCTCGACCGCGCCCATCACGGCGTCCTGCACCTTTGCGGCGATCTCGGGAATGGCAAAGCCGTATTTCACGATCAGGTAAACGTCGAGCGTGATCTCGCCGTCCTGAATCTCCATGCGCACGCCGCGCGCGGGCTTTTTCCCCATAAACTGTTCGGTGAGCTGCTCGGTCATGGTGGTCATCATTGCACCGACGCCCTCGATCTCGCCGATGGCCTCGGAAGCAATGGCGGCCACAACATCCTCGGAAATGTTGACGCTGCCGTCATTGTCGGTCTGCGTCAGATATTCACGGTTTTCACCCATTGCTGTCTCTCCTTGCTGTGTGGTAGTCATACTCAATCAAATGTATTCTACCATCATTCCACGCAAATTACAACAGCTAATTTACTTCAAGAATCTTGATCTTATCCGCGCCGAGGCCGGTTTCCTGCTTGACGATATCCGTGATACGGGCGATGTCCTCAGTCTGCAGTCCGTCCTCCCCGGCGGAGACAACGACGCTCACGCTCTCATCCGCCATGAAAACAACGCAATCCTGATAGCCCTTGGCCGTAACCATGTTTTCGATCTGTGCCTCCGAGAGCGTGTAGGCCGCCAGCGTCTGGATGCTCTGCGCCGCCTCGGCGACCGTCTCCTCATCCGCCGCCGTGCTGCCGGACGCCTCCTGTAAAAGGCTCAGCGCACTGTCGCGCGCCTGTTGGCGCGTGAGCCGGGCCGCGGCAAAGTAGTCGTCCGGCGGTGCCTCGCCCGAAACCGCCTCCGCAGCTCCCTGCGGCGCATCGACAAGTGTCGACTGGCCGAGAACCTTGTTCGTCTCCTCCACCTCGCCGGCATAGCGTCCGTTCAGAAAGATCGCCGCACACACCAGCACCAGAACCGCGCCTGCCACCATGTTTCTCTTCCACAGCTTCTTCATGTTCTTCCTCCCAGAATTTAAATTTTAAGGTTTCCCCCGAACCACCGATATCCTGTCACTCGGCAGCGCCGTGAGCACGCTGACGGCATTGGTCACCGCCAGCCGGACGCTCGCGCTATCCGCGCCCTCACAGACCACCAGTGCGCCGACATAGCGCGGGTAGACGCTGCCCGTCACCACGACGTTCTGCACGCCGCTGCCCGCGCCGAGCACAAGCGTCTCCGTCTTTTTCTTTGTGTTCTCTCCGTCGCTTTGCTCCTCCGTTATATCCTGCGCCAGCTCACGCCTTGTGCCCGCATCCACCGTGAGCATCAGCGTCAGCTGGCCTACGCCGTCGATGCCGCGCAGGATGTCCTCCATCTCGCTCTGTACCGCCGCACGATCAAAGGCTTCTGTCTCGGCATCGCGCGGCGCGCTCTGCTCCGCCGTCTCTCCACTGGGCAGCAGCATCAGCACAACGCCAAGGAGAATGACTGCCGCAGCGAGCCGGTATTTTTTCAGCGTTTCCAAATACTTTGGAAGCCCCTGCTCCTTCACTCCGCCGTCCTCCATTCCTGCCGTTCACGCGGGATGCCGAGCTCCGTTTCCATAAGCGCGGCAAGCGCTTCGCTCCGCTCTCCGTACAGCACGGCCGCATACGGCAGTATTGTGCTGCCGCTCTCCCGCGCCTCGACCTGTGCCGTGACCGCAAGGCCGATGGCGTCTGCTTTGTCCTCAATATATGCGCCCGTCCGCTCCGCTATGACCGCACCGAGCTCGTCAGAAAGCTCTGCACTGTATGCCTCCTCCAGCGCCGCGCGCTCCCCGCCCCATGCGCTCAGATCGAACGCGGACGCATCAAGCTCCACCCCGCCCAGCGGGCGGAGCATGCATAAAATGAGCGTCAGTCCGCCGGCAAAGCGCAGGATCTCCCGCACAGCGCCCGCCGGTGCCGTCTGACAGGCAAGGCTCACCAGAAATGCGCAGCCGACCACACTCAGCAGCCATTGCCGCAGAATCTCCATCACATCACCACCATTGAAATCGATACAAGCAGCGCCACGAGCAGAAGCGTCGCAGCTGCCGCCGTCATACCGAACACCAGTCCGAACGCGTCGCCAAGCTGCTCAAGCAACCGCTCGAGCGTTTTCACGCCGCTCATCGCACAAACGAGCGCCGCGGCCTTGTAGATCAGATACTGCACCCCCAGCCGCACGAGCGGTGTCAGGCACACGAGCAGCACGCCGAGCACCCCCAGCGCGCCGACCGCCGCGCGCAGCGTATGTGCCGCGCCGAGCACCGCTTCTGCCGCGCCAGATAAGATCCCGCCGACCACCGGCACAGCACCGGACACAGCCGCCTGTGCCGCACGGACCGCCGCACGGTCCGCACTGCCAGTCAATACACTGCTCACCGACAGCAGAAGTGTGAAGAGCGTGAGCGCGCCGCACAGCAGCCACGTCACAAGCTTTTTCAGGCCGTCGGCAAGCTTGTCAAGCCCACTCTCCGGCAGCGACGCGCCTGCGGCGGCCAGCGCGATATGGCAGTAGACCAGCGGGAGCAGCAACTCACCGATCGCGCTCGTGAGCACATCGGAGGCCCAGAGCGTTCCCACCTGCCAGGCGCTCGCCGTGATCGTACCGCCGCAGCCGGCCAGCGCGGCAGCCATGGTCGGAAGCAAAAGCTTTGTCAGGGACGCAAGCTCCTGTACCGTCGCCGCCCCCAGCCCAATGAGCGCGGAAAGGTCTCCCGCCGACAACGCCGTCACGCCCAGCACGCCGGCAAAGGGCACAAAGCGCGCCGCACTCTCCCCCATGCCTGCGGCGGCCCCCTCCGCCGCACCCGTCAGCAGCACCGTCAGCGTCAGCAGTACGCCGCCGCGCATGCACGCACCAACCGCGCTGTGAAGCGCGGAGAGCAGACTCTGCATCAGATGGCCGGCTGCCTCCGGAAGCCCTGCTCCCGCAAGCTCCGCCGCCTCTTCGGGCAGCGCGTCGTACAGCTCCGCCGGAATTTCGGCAGCCTGTGCGCAGACGCATAAAAGCATGGCTGCCAACAGCGCCGTTACCACTCTTTTCACAGCCATCCCTCCACCAGCTCCATGACCGCGCGCAGAAGCGGCGCAGCCGAGAGCAGCGCACAGAATACCCCCGCTGTCTCCAAAACGGAGGAAAGCGCGCTCTGCGATGCGTCGCGGCAGAACGCCGCGCCGATGCGCACCGTCAGTGCAATGAGCATGATCTTAAATAGCGGCGCAAAAACCGCCGGAGCCAGTCCTGTGAGTGCCAACAGCTCCTTTGTCAGAGAGGAAAGCTCTCCCCATACGCCGGTAAGCAGTGCCGCGGCGCATACGATCGTCCCGAGCACAAAGGCAAGCGAAAGCGCCCCTTCGCTTCTTCCCAGCAGCGACGCGACAACGGCAGCGGCGACGCACAGCGCCGTGATCTTCACCAGTAGCTCCATCCCTTAAAACCCGAAGAGCGTTTTGATGAGGTCGAAGAGCGAACTGATCTCGCGCACGAGCAGCATCATCGTTGTCACAAGCCCCGCAAGGCTTACAAGCATTGCCTGATCCGGCCGGTCGGAGCGCACGAGCAGCTGGTTGAGCACGGCGACGACGATCCCGACCGCGGCGATCTTAAAAACAAGGTCAATGTCCATAGCAGTCTCTCCTTTGTGTTTCTCTGTTCCCGTACTCAGAGCAGCAGGATCACCGTCAGCATCCCTCCGCCGAGACACAGCGTACCGGCAAGACGGCTCTCCTGCCGCCGCGCGGCCTCCTTTTCCAAAAGAGCGGACCGCAGCTCCTGTGCCGTACTCCGCAGAGCACGCAGCACGCTCTCCTCCTCCCCGCCGAGCGCCGCGCCAAGCGCGGCAAGAATCCCGCGCTCCCGCGGCCCCAGGGAAAGCATCTCCTCCGCCGCCCTCCGCCAGCACACGTCAAGCGGCTGCTCCTCCTCAGCGAGCAGATGCCGCACCCGGTCGAAAAAAGTGTCGGCATATTCCCCGCCTCCGCGTGCGGCAAGCAGGCGCGGCATGGGCGCAAGCGATGCCTGCACACCGCGTGCAAGCACTTCCAGCGCGGCAGCCGTCTCCCGGAGCGCACGCAGCTCCTGCCGTCTCGTGTCGGATATCCGCCAATGCAGCGCTCCCGCACCGGAGAGCACAAGCGCCGCGCCGAGAAGCCTCAGCATGCAAGCGCCTCGACGCGATAGCGCCGCTGCGCGCCTGTCCCCTCGATCACAACGGCGCGTGCAAAAACGCCGCTGCCGTGCAGCACAGGCCAAAGCGGCTTTCGGTACAGCTCCTCAAGCCCCGACGCGTGCATCGTGGCCAGCAGCGCCGCGCCGCAGTTGGCTGCCCGCGTCATGGCCGCAATATCCTCGGGCGCTGTGATCTCGTCAACGGCGATGACCTGCGGATTCATCGCCCGCAGCAGCATCCCGATGCCCTCCGCCTTCGGGCAGAGCGTGAGCACATCTGTATGCGTTCCCAGCGCCATCTGCGTCTCTCCGCCGGCGCACACTGCAAGCTCACCGCGCTCATCCGCCACGGCGACGCGCAGCGCAGCGCGATCCTCTCCACCGAGTGACAACACACGGATCAAATCGCGCAGCAGCGTCGTTTTGCCGCCGCCCGGCGGCGCGAGGATGAGCGTGCTTTGAAAGCCTCCGGCGGAAAACAGCTCCGGCATGAGCGGTTCGGCCAGCCCCACGCGCTCCGTCACAATGCGCAGAGAGAGCGATGAAACCTCCCGCAGCCCCGTGACCTTCCCATCCCGCAGCACCGCCGTGCCGCACACGCCCAGCCGGAAGCCGCCGTGCAGACTCAAAAATCCCCGGCGCAGCGTCTCGGCACAGGCATAGCGGGAGTAGTCCGTCAGCGTGTCCACCATCTGCGCAAGGTCGCGCGGCGTAATGCGGCTGTCCGCGCCGAAATACGGCAGCTCGCTCTCCCCCTCCTCCAGCAGCACTGTGGGCGGGTAGAGCACCCGCAGGCGGAACTCCTCTGCCCGCTGCTTGCGGTGATCCGGAAGATGGAGCGCCGCGCGGCGAAAGCGCGGCGGAAGCAGCACCGCCGCCTCTTCATATCGCGCAATTGCCTGTTCCTCCCGCATGTATCCTTCCTCCCTCTTTGTTGATACCCCACTCTATGAGAAAGGCGGACAGGTTATGCCTGTCCGTTCACCGGCAAAAAAAGAGTCCGGCCGAGCCGGACTCCAGTTCATCTGCCGTTTTATTTTCCTGTGCAGCCGCAGCAGTTCGTCAGCACGGCAGCATCGCTCTCCGCCGCGCAGGCGTCAATGCCGGCAGGGAAAAAGTCATCCGTCGGGAAGCTGACGCTCTCGAACATCTCGCACGGATCGTCGCAGGAGTTGCAGGCACTGACCGCCGGGCAACTCGCCGTGGGGATGCAGTAATCGAACACGGGGATGAGCAGCTGCGCGTCGCGCTCAAGGCGGACGATGGAGAACTGGCCGAGGGACACGCATACGCGCTTGATCTGCGGCTCGAACACAAGGGGTTCGTCGAACGCCCCGGCAATGCCCTCGGGCACGCCGCCCACCGCCGTGCAGTCGCAGCAGCCGCCGCAGCTGCAATCCACGATGCGTGCGCACAGCAGCAGCGGATCGACCGCCTCGACGACCGCGCTGGGCATATTGGCCGCAAGATTGATCGGAGCATCCGGGCCAAAGGCCGCCGGGTAAGACGAGAACACCTTTGCCCGGCTCTCGCCGCCGAAGAGCATGATGCGTTTGTCAAAGGTCGCAAGGCCCTCGATCTCCGTGTAGCGCATCCCGCCGTTCATGGCCTGCAGGATCACGCGGTAGAAAAAGCGCATATCGACCGTGTAAAAGCCGCGGTTGAAGCTCACCGGTTCGACATCGACGCTCACGTTCAGCAGCTCCACGCGCCCTCCGCGGATGCACTGCGAGGTGTTGATGACACTCTGAGCCGTCGCCGTGGGGTAAAAGGTCAGATCCTCGATGCAGTCCTTATCCTTGCAGGACGAGAAGATCTTCTTCGTATGGATACAGACTGCCTCCCGCACGCCGCCTGCGCCGGAGATCGGGCCAGCTGTTACTTTTTCAGCCATGGGAATACCTCCTGATTTAAGTACTGATGAAAGATTGGCTTTCTTTCACCCCATACTATGCCAGAGGGCAAAAATGGTGAAAAATCCTCTATACAAATTCCGGCAGACACGGTATAATAAAATAAAATAATTTCCGCAGGAGGCAGCAGCATGGCGCGCATGGGCTTTATTCAGGATAAGCTTGAGATCAAGTTTCTCCTTCTCTACATTGCCTCACGGCTCATCGAGCCGGTGCCGTTCGAGGCGATGCAGGAGCTGGCAATGATCGACGACGGCGTGGATTTCTTTGATTTTTCTGAATGTATGAACGATCTTGTCACCTCCGGGCATCTGACGCTCTCCCCCGGCGGACTGTACGCCATCACGGAAAAAGGCGCGCACAACGGCCGGATCTGCGAGACGAGCCTGCCCTACTCCGTGCGTCTGGCGGCTGACAAAAACATCACCGTCTTCAACCAGAAGCTGCGCCGCCGTGCGCAGATCAAATCTGAGATCACGCCGCGCCCCAACGGGACCTACACCGTTTCCCTCGCCTTCTGCGACGAGCAGGAGAGCCCATTGCTGAAGATGGAACTGATGGTCCCCAAGGAGATCATGGCGAAGGATCTGGCCGAACGGTTCCAGAAGAATACCGAGCAGCTTTACGCCAGCGTGATCAACGCGCTTTTCGAGGCGCCGAAAAATGAGAAAAAAGAGGACGTCGAATGACGTCCTCTTTTTATTGTATGTCTTCTTATTCCAGTGTGAGCCAGTCCCGATATTCCGTCAGCTCATAGTCGGCAAGCGCACACATACGCTGCCATTCTTCCGTCCCCGCCGCACCGCCGACGGCGACCGCGCGCATGCCGGCGCGCTTTGCCGCTTCCACACCCGCGAGCGTGCCGGTGAACACGACGGTGTCGTTTTTCTGTGAGCGCAGACGCCGCATAGCCTTTTCCAGCATCGCTTCACTGTATGCCCCGCAGCCCGCTTCGTCCTCGGTCAGGATCCCACGAAAGTGCTCCCGCAGTCCCGCCGCACACAGCAGCCCTTCCGTCTCTGCGCGGGGCAGCGCCGCGACGGTATACATCCACACGCTCTCCATCTTTAAAATGGAGAGCACCTTGTCCGCCCCCGCGCAGGCCGCTCCCTCACGGAACAGGGCGTCCGGCAGGATAAAGATCGCGCTTTGCAAACGCATAAAGTTCGTCTCGCTTTCCGCTCAGGCCGCCGCTATGCGGCCTGTTATTCTTTCAGCACAACATTCTCATCCCCCAGCAGCTCGCGCATCGCACGGATAAGCGAGGGATGCAGCACAGCCGTCGTGCCGATGAGCTTTCCGCTGTCCGACAGGCGGACGCGCACCGGTTCCCTGCCCTCAAAGAGATAGATAATGCGGCGGAACTGTGCCATCTCGCGGCTGTCCATCGACGGCAGGCGCAAATAGAGCGTCCTGCTCTTCTTTCCCTCCGGCGCATCCGCGGCGGGAGCGCCGCCCTCGAGCGGCCGGGCGGAATCACACATGAGCTGCGGCGCCTTTTCGTCGCGCACGCTCAGCCGTCCGGAGGCCAGAATGATCTGGCCCTCCTTGAGATAGCTGCCGCTCGTCTCCAGCGTTTTGGAAAAGCAGAGCATTTCCATCGTGCCCGTGCTGTCCTCTACCGTGACATAGGCCATGAGCGTGTTGCTGCGCGTTGTTTTCACCTTGCTTGAGGTCACAACGCCCGCAATGCTCACACGCTGGCCGTCGGAAAAGCTGGTCGGTCCGGTCTCCTGCGCAAAATCCTCCATAATGCGGCCGATCATCGCCGCACCGCATTGACGCGCTGTTTCACGGAATGCGTCCATCGGGTGGCCGGAAAGGTAAAGGCCGGTCGTCTCCTTCTCCATGCGCATGAGCTCCTGCGCGGAAAACTCCGGAATGTCCGGCAGATGCAGCCTCTCGCGCTGCGTGCTCCCGCCGCCCATACCGAAAAAGTCGATCTGCCCCTCGATGTTCACGCGGTTGCCGTTGGCGATGCCATCCATCACCTTCTCATAAACCGCGATGAGCTGCGCGCGGCGGACATTCATGGAGTCAAACGCACCCGCACGGATAAGGTTTTCCACAGCGCGCTTATTCATGTCATTGCCGTCCATGCGATGGCAGAAATCCTGAAAATCCTCAAAGGAGCCGTTCGTCTCACGCTCGCGCATCATGCGCGCGATCAGTCCGCGGCCGATATTCTTGATGGCCACGAGGCCAAAGCGGATGCCCTCCGGCTCGACCGTAAAACGGTCGTCCGACCGGTTGACGTCCGGCGGCAGAAGCGGAATGGCGCACTCGCGGCACTCGTTGATGTATTCTGCGATCTTCTCACTGCTGTCGAGCACGCTCGTGAGCAGCGCCGCCATATACTCCTTCGGAAAATGGCACTTGAAGTACGCCGTCTGGTACGCAATGACCGCGTAGGCCGCGGCGTGCGCCTTGTTGAAGGCGTAGTTGGCAAAAGCATAAATATCGTCGTAGATTGCCTGCGCGGACGCCTCGTCGATGCCGCGCGCGATGCACCCGTCGATATGACGCGAGGGATCGCCGTGCAGGAACGCCTCACGCTCCTTTTCGATGTCCTTGACCTTTTTCTTACTCATGGCGCGGCGGAGCATATCCGCCTGTCCGAGCGAGTAGCCGGCAAGCTGCTGGAAGATCTGAATGACCTGCTCCTGATAGACGATGCAGCCGTAGGTGATCGACAAGATCGGCTCGAGCTGCGGGATAAGGTATGTCACCTTGCTCGGATCATGCTTGCAGGCAATGAACTTCGGAATGGATTCCATTGGGCCGGGACGATAAAGTGCAATGAGCGCCGTGATGTCCTCGATATTCTGCGGCTTGAGGCTGACGCATACGCCCGTCATACCGCTCGACTCAAGCTGGAAAACGCCTGAGGTCTTGCCCGCAGCCAGCATTTCGTAAGTCTCCGGATCGTTTTCCGGAATACCGGCGAGCGTGAAGTCCGGCTGTGCTTTCTGCACGGTCTTGACCGCGTCGTCGAGCACCGTGAGGTTGCGCAGGCCGAGGAAGTCCATTTTTAGAAGGCCCAGCTCCTCGAGTGTCGTCATGACATACTGGCAGACCACCGCGTCGTCGTTCGTCGCCAGCGGAACGTAATCGACCACAGGCCGCTTCGTGATGACCACGCCGGCGGCGTGGGTCGAGGCGTGGCGCGGCATACCCTCAAGGGCACGCGCCGTGTCGATCAGGCGCTTGACCTGCTCGTCATTCTCGTACTTCTCGCGCAGCTCACGCGAGAGCTTGAGCGCATCGTCGAGCGTGATGTGCAGGTTCCCTGGGCCGCCGGGGACGAGCTTTGCGATCACATCGCAGTCAGCGTAGCTCATATTGAGTGCGCGGCCCACATCGCGGATCGCACCGCGCGCCGCCATCGTGCCGAAGGTGACAATCTGCGCGACGTGATCGTCGCCGTACTTGCGGCGGACATAGTCCACCACCTCGCCCCGGCGGGTGTCGCCGAAGTCCATGTCGATATCGGGCATGGAAACGCGCTCGGGGTTGAGAAAGCGCTCGAAAAAGAGGCCGTACTTCATCGGCTCGATGTCCGTGATGTGCAGGCAATAGCTCACGATGCTGCCCGCCGCGCTGCCGCGCCCCGGACCGACGGGGATACCCACGCTCTTGGCGTAGCGCACGAAGTCGGAGACGATGAGGAAGTAATCGACAAAACCCATCTTCTCGATCATGTTTTCCTCGTATTCAAGCTGCGAGCGCTGCTTGTCCGTTCCCGCGCCGTAGCGTTCAGCAAAGCCGTCCGCGCAGAGCTTCTTAAAATAGGTCAGCGAGGTAAAGCCCTCCGGCACCTTAAATTCCGGCAGGTGGTACTTGCCGAAGGTAAACTCGAGATTGCACATCTGCGCGATCTTTCCCGTGTTTTCGATCGCATCAGGGTACTGGGAAAAGAGCGCCTCCATCTCCTCCGTCGAGCGGAGATAGAAGTTCTGCGGCTCATAGCGCATGCGATTCTCATCGTCCACCGTCTTGCCGGTCTGGATGCATAGAAGAACATCGTGCGCGTAGGCGTCGTCCTTGGTAAGGTAGTGCGCGTCATTTGTACACACCATCGGCAGCCCCGTCTCCTCATGGATGCGTAGCAATCCACGGTTGACCACCGCCTGATCGCGGATGCCATGATCCTGCAGCTCCAGATAGAAGTGGTCGGGCCCAAATATTTCAGAGAGTGTCAAGGCATATGCCTTTGCATTGTCATACTCGCCGTTGCGCAGCCGTCTGGGAATCTCGCCGGCAAGGCACGCCGAGAGCGCGATAAGTCCGCTCGAATGACTGCGCAGCAGGTCAAGGTCGATGCGGGGCTTGATGTAAAAGCCCTCGGTGAATGCCTTGGAGACCATGTAGGAAAGGTTCCGGTATCCCTCCTCGTTCTCGCATAAAAGTACGAGATGGCGCGCCTCGGAATCAAATTCGTGCTGTTTATCAAAGCGTGTGCGGGGCGCAACATACACCTCGCAGCCAATGATGGGCTTGACGCCCTCGGCCTTACAGGCGCGGTAAAAGTCGATTGCGCCGTACATCACGCCGTGATCCGTCACGGCCACCGCCGTCTGCCCCATCTCGCGGACGCGCTTGGCCAGCCCCTTGATGCGGCACGCGCCGTCAAGAAGGCTGTACTCCGTATGGACGTGCAGATGGACAAACGACATGGTGCTTTCCTCTCTCTTTCTCTTTAAAATGAACCGTTCTCTTTGCCGGCAAGCTCCATGAGCTTGCGCATGCGGTGGTTCAGGCAGGATTTTGTAAGCGGCGGGTCAAAGGTCTGCGCCAGCTCACTGAGCGAAAGCTCCGGCTGCAAAAGCCGCGCGACCGCAACCTCCTGCAGCTTGACCGGCAGCGTCGGGACAATGCCCGCCTCAGACAGCCGCGTAATCGCTTCGACCTGTCCGCGCGAGGCGGCGACCGCCTTATCCACATTGGCCGCGTCGCAGTTGACGCGGCGGTTGACGGTGTTGCGCATCTCCTTTTCCACCTTCGCCGCCATGACCTCCATCGCGGCAACCGGCGCGCCGATGCGCGTGAGCAGCTCTTCAATGTGGTTGCTCTGCTTGAAATAGGTCACGCTGTTGCCCTGCCGCTGCACGTTTTTCGGCTCGCAGCCCATGTCGCGCAGCAGCGCCTCGACCTCACGTCCAACCTGCAGATGCGGCGTGGCAAGCTCAAGATGATAGCGCTTGAGCGGATCGGTCACGCTGCCGCCGGCGAGAAACGCACCGCGCAGAAAGGCCGCGCGGCAGCACTCGTCCTCAAGCAGCGCAAAGTTGACATGCAGCGCATAGTGCGCCCGCGCGTCGTAGCCGAGCGTTTCAAAAATGACAGCCAGCTTTCCCGCGTCCGTGATGCGGAAAATGCTCTTGCCGCCGCTCTCAGGCCCCGCGTCAAAGCGGAGGGAAAACGCCTTTTGAAAAAGCTTCGGCAGCCGGGCGGCAAAGTCCGCACTCTCGGTAACGATGCGCACCTCGGCGGCGGAAAAGCTGCCCGCGTAGAGCAGCACGCCGTAGGCCTCGGCCCGCGTACAGCAGCGCCGCGTAAGCGCTTCACGGCAGAGCTCGGCCTTGACGTCGGAGGAGAATGACATAAGGCTCCCCCTCTCAGCCGCGCGTGATGTCGCGGTGGTTGTCAAAGGCAGCGTAGCCAAGCTTATTTAAGTACTCCGTCACCGAGCGGGCAATGGACACCGAGCGGTGACGCCCACCAGTGCAGCCGACGGCGATGACGAGCATCGTCTTGCCCTCGTCCTGATACAGCGGAAGAAGAAAGGCGAGCATCTGCTCAAGCTTTGTCAGAAACTCCTTCGTCTGCGGGAAGGAAAAGACGTAATTGTAAACGTCGTCGTCCATGCCGGTCTTATAGCGCAGCTCCGGCACATAAAAGGGGTTCGGCATAAAGCGCACGTCAAAAACCAAATCGGCCTCAAGCGGCACGCCGTATTTAAAGCCGAAGGACACCACATTGACGCTCAGCCGGCTCTGCTGCCCCTTTTCGCCGAAAAGGCCGTAGAGCTCACTCTTGAGCTTTGCGGAGCTCAGCGTGGTAGTGTCGATCACAAAATCCGCGCGCTCACGCAGCGGGCGCAGCAGCTCTGTCTCACGCTTCACCGCATCCTCGATCGTTGTGCCGTCCTTCATCAGCGGGTGGCGGCGGCGCGTCTCCTTATACCGCTTGATGATGCTCTGCGTGTCCGCCTCCAGATACAGCAGGCGGCAGACCGTTCCGCTCTCACGCAGGCGGTCAATGACCTCCAGCAGCTCGTGAAAGCTGTTCACGCCGCCGCGGATGTCGTTGACCAGCGCGACACGGTCGTAGCGGCCGTCGCTCTCGGCGGAAAATTCAGCGAATTTCGGGATGATCTCCGCCGGCATGTTATCCACCGTGTAGTAGCCCATATCCTCCAGACAGGTTGCGGCGCTGGATTTTCCCGCGCCGGAAAGTCCTGAAATGACCAGTATCTCCATCTGCCGCCTCCTTACGAAATGATCTTTACTTCCGGCTCGAGCTTCACGCCCGTGGCCGCAAAAACAGTGTTCTGCACCTTTTTAATCAGCGCGAGCACATCTGCACAGGTCGCTCCGCCGGCGTTGACCACAAAGCCCGCATGCTTTGTGCTGACCTCCGCTCCACCGACGCGCGTGCCCTTGAGACCGCACTGCTCGATGAGCGTGCCGGCAAAGTGCCCCTCGGGTCGCTTGAAGGTGCTCCCCGCGCTGGGAAGCTCAAGCGGCTGGCTCGCGCGGCGCTTGGCCGCAAGCTCCTCCATACGAGCCTTGATCGCGTCCGCGTCACCGCGCGTGAGCGTGAGCTTCGCGCGCAGCACGACCGCCTCGGGATGGTCGGTAAAAATACTGCGGCGGTAGCCAAGTGCAAGCTCCTCCCCGCGCAGCGTCCGGATTCCGTCAGGGAACAGCGCCGTCACCTCTGTAAGCACATCCTTGAGTTCGCCGCCGTAAGCGCCCGCGTTCATCACCACGCCGCCGCCGAGACTTCCGGGAATGCCGTGGGCAAACTCCAGTCCCGTCAGGCCATGCTGCCATGCAAGCACGCCCAGCCGCGCAAGCGATGTGCCAGCTTCCGCCGTGATGGTCTCTCCGTCGAGTGAGACGCGGTTGAGTCCCTCGCCCATCTGGATCACAAGCGCGTCAAGCCCCTCGTCGGCGGCAAGCAGATTTGTTCCGTTTCCCAGCAGGAATACTCTCACGCCGCAGTCCGCGGCAAAGCCTGTGAGCAGCACGATCTGCTCGCCGGAGACCGGAAACGCCATGCGTGCCGCCGGACCGCCGATGCGGAACGACGTATGCCGAGAGAGCGGCTCGTCGTGTACATATTTCAGATCCGGCAGATAGTCCGCCACCTGCCGGTCAAGCGCTGCCCAATCGGGGCAGGACGCAGAAATTGCAGTTCCCATGTGCGCTCCTTTCCTCACTGCTGCGATTTGCGGTCGATGTGGCTGTCGATCTGCTCGACAAAATCACGCGCCGAGTTGATGCCGTACTTTTTCTGCCGGTTGTTCATCACCGCAAGCTCCACGATACCGGCAAGATTCCGTCCTGCCGAGACCGGAATGGTCAAAAGCGGAAGAGACACGCCCATGATCTGCGTATGCGCCTCGTCCAGGCCGAGGCGGTCATAGAACTTGTCATCCTGCCAGCGCTCAAACTGAATGACCAGATCGATCTGCGTGCTGGACTTGACGCCGCTCATGCCGAAGAGCTTCTGCACATCGACCACACCGATGCCGCGCACCTCCAGATAATGGCGGATCAGCTCCGGCGCCGTGCCGGTGAGCGCGTCGCCGATGCGGCGGATCTCCACCGCGTCGTCCGCGACAAGACGGTGGCCGCGCTTGATGAGCTCGATGGCCGTCTCGCTCTTGCCGATGCCGCTCTCACCGAGGATGAACACGCCCTCGCCGTATACATCCATCAAAACGCCGTGGCGCGTGATCATGGGGGCGAGCTCGTGGTTGAGATAATCGATGGTCATGCTCGTAAACTCAACGGAGGTGTGCTCCGTGCGCAGCAGCGTGCGGCCGTACTTCTTTGCCATTTCCATGCACTCGGGAAATACGTCCAGCCGGCGCGAAATAACCAGCGCCGGAATCTCATACCGGAACAGCGCCTCGAAGCACTTGCGGCGCTCCTCCGCGGAATAGCCCTGAAGGAATGTCGTCTCGCCCTTGCCGATGATCTGCAGGCGGCGCGGGTCAAAATAGTCGAAAAAGCCGACGAACTGCAATCCCGGACGGTTTACGTCCGTGATCGTCAGGATCTCCGTTTCATAGTCCGTGCCGCGGTTGAGCACCTCCATCTGAAACTTCTCTACGATGTCCTTTACTTTCACACTGCGATCGGTGTTCATAGCATATCCCCCGTCAGGCAAAATTTCTCGTATATATTATACCGGCTTTTCTTCTCTTTTACAAGGGAAAAGGGAATTGTTTTCCATCGGAAACAGCTCGGTTTCCCCGCTGCCCACATGCTTCTGACGCACAAAGCCGCGTGCGGCGTCCGGAAAATGGCGAAATGCAAAAAATTTTGAAAAAATAAAAAAATATGCTTGCTTTTTGCCTTTACTTCTGCTATCATAGCCAGTGCTTGCAATGCGCAAGTCTTGATTTGATTACAGCAAGGAGGTGCAACGGATGGCAAAATGCGAGTTTTGCGACAAGGGCGTGGCCTTTGGTATTCAGGTTTCCCACTCCCACAGACGTTCCAATCGTCCTTGGAAGCCCAATGTCAAGCGCGTGAAGGCGATGGTCAACGGTACGCCCCGCCATGTCTATGTTTGTACCCGCTGTCTGCGTTCCGGTAAGGTTACCCGCGCGATTTAAAAAGATAGCAGCATAAAACCGCTCACCTTTCGGTGAGCGGTTTTTTCTTTGTACTGTCCGCTGTCAGAACCAGTTGTTGTCGCTCTCGCGCTTCGGTGCGCGGATCATCAGCTCGTGCACCATCTCGCCCACATCCGCGTGGTTGTAGAGCACATCATAGGTCGCGCGGCAGATCGGCATTTCCACGCCCAGAGAATCGGCAAGCTCCTTCGCGCTCACGGCGGCATAGTAGCCCTCGACCACGCCGCCCATATCGGCGACGACCTCCTGCGGGTCCTTCCCCTCGCCGATGGCAATGCCTGCACGGCGGTTGCGCGAGTGCATGGAGGTACAGGTGACGATCATATCACCCATACCGGCAAGACCTGCCATTGTCTCGCGCCGTCCGCCGAGACGCTCGGCCAGGCGCGAGGTCTCCGCCAGCGCACGGGTGATGAG
Source organism: uncultured Oscillospiraceae bacterium (assembly GCA_934589665.1). GTDB lineage: Bacteria > Bacillota > Clostridia > Oscillospirales > Oscillospiraceae > Hominicoprocola. The sequence continues at coordinate 26,864 of CAKTOJ010000009.1, forward strand.
CAGAGCCTTGGTGTTGTCCCCCAGTCCGCGCCCGTCGCTTACGCCGCAGCACAGTGCCGCCACGTTCTTGAGCGCACCGGAGAGCTCCACACCGACTACATCATCGTGTGTGTAGACACGGAAGCGGTCGTTTGTAAACACACGCTGGACCAGCAGCGCAGTCTGCTCGTCATCCGATGCCGCGACCACACCTGTCGGTACAGCGCGCGCGACCTCTTCGGCGTGCGAGGGGCCGGAGAGCACCGCGATCTTATGCCGGCCGCCGGTTTCCTGCGCAACGATCTGCGACATCCGCAGATGCGTCCCGCGCTCAATGCCCTTTGTGACAGAGACAAGCACCGATCCCTCCGCAATGCAGGGCGCCGCCTGCGCGGCGACCGCGCGCAGCGCATAGGACGGCGATGCGAACACGACCAGCTCCGCGCTCTTCAAGCAGTTCAGGTCATTCGTCACCAAAAGCTCCGGCGGAAGCTCCACGCCAGCAAGTAAAGGATTTTCCCTTGTCTGCATCATTTGTTCCGCCTTCTGCGGATTGTGCGACCACAGGGTCACACGGTGTCCATTCTTTACCAGAAGCATGGCGATCGCCGTGCCCCAGCCGCCGCTGCCAAGTACAACGATATTCATTGATCTCCCTCCGTTTTCGGTGCTTTGACATGAAAGTGGAATTTATTTTCCGTTCCGTTCAAAAGCCGTCTGATATTCTCCCTGTGCGCCCAGAGCACGAGAGCCGCCATGATGGCCGCGATCACCGTCAGCATGCCGTCCCGGAACACAAGTTGCGTCAGGGGTGGGAACAGCAGTGCCACAACCACGGAGCCGAGCGATACATAGCGCGTCGTCAGCATCAATGTGATGAAAAGTCCCCAGCTGATGAGCGCGATACGCCAGTCGAGCATCAGCATCATCGTGGCGGAGCACAAAACACCCTTTCCGCCCTTGAACTTCTCCGTGCAGGGAAACATGTGGCCGAGCAGACAGAAAAAGCCCGCCCAATATTTGAAGCGAAGCAAATAAATATGCTCAAGCTCCTGCGGTAGATAGGACAGTCCGTCCGGAAAAACCGGTACAGACCGATGCCCGAGCCAGACGGCAATGCCAACCGCCGCCACCGCTTTGAGCATGTCGCAGGCAACGACAAGCGCCGCATAATGCGCACCATAGGTGCGGTAAAAATTCGTCAGTCCCGCGTTTCCGCTGCCGTGGGTACGCACATCGTCATGAAAAAAAATCCTTGAGGTCAAAATCGCCCCGTTGGTGCAGCCGCAGAAATACGCCGCCACCGCTGCTGCAAGCAAATACGCTGGATGGCTTACCAGTGCAGACGTGACAAGCTCCATTCCTTTACTCCTCCTTATCGCCCTTCTGACGGATCGACAGGATAACGGGCGTGCCCTCCAGGCCAAAAACATTGCGGATGCAGTTTTCCAGATACCGCTGGTAGGAGAAGTGGAACAGCTGCCGGTCATTGCAGAATACGACAAAGTGCGGCGGGCAGACACCGACCTGCGTCATGTAGTAGATCTTCAATCGCTTGCCCTTGTCCGTCGGCGGCTGCACGCGTGTCTGCGCATCCTCAAGAACATTGTTGAGCATGCCGGTGGTAATGCGGGTACAGGCCTGCGAGTGGACATAGTTGATGAGCTCAAAAAGGCGCGGCACACGCTGTCCGGTCGCAGCAGAGATGAACAGGATCGGCGCATAGGTCATGTAGGAAAGATCACGGCGGATATCCTCGCGCATTTTATCCATGGTCTTGCCGTCCTTTTCGACAAGGTCCCACTTGTTGACCACAATGATGCAGGCCTTGCCCGCCTCATGCGCAAGGCCCGCGACCTTGGTGTCCTGCTCGGTCACGCCCTCAGTGGCGTCGATCATGATGAGGCAGACATCCGCACGGTCAATGGCCATCGTTGCGCGCAGGACGCTGTAGCGCTCGATGTTCTCCTCAACCTTCGATTTTTTGCGCATGCCGGCGGTGTCGATAAAGACGTATTTGCCCGTCTCATTTTCAAAATAGGAGTCGATCGCGTCGCGCGTCGTACCCGCAACGTTGGAGACGATCACACGCTCCTGCCCCAGGATTCGGTTCGTGAGCGAGGATTTACCGACATTCGGCTTGCCGATGATGGCGACCTTTAAAACGTCGCTCTCCTCCTCCGCCTCTTCCTCCTCCGGGAAGTATGCCACGCAGGCGTCAAGCAGATCGCCCGTGCCATGGCCGTGAACAGCCGAGACCGGGATCGGATCGCCGAGGCCGAGGTTATAGAACTCGTAGTAATCCGGATTCGGCGCGCCGATGGAGTCCATCTTGTTCACTGCCAGTACGATGGGCTTGCGCGAGCGCAGGAGCATATTGGCAACCTCCTGATCGGAGGCGGTCAGACCGGTTTTAATATCGGTCAGGAAAATGATGACCGTCGCGTTCTCAATGGCGATCTGCGCCTGCTCACGCATAAAGGTCAGGATCTGACTGTCCGTGCGCGGCTCGATGCCGCCGGTATCGACCAGCGTAAATTTTTTGCCGACCCACTCGCACTCGCCGTAAATACGGTCGCGGGTGACGCCGGGCGTATCCTCCACAATGGAAAGGCGCTGGC
>CAKTOJ010000010.1 GCA_934589665.1 uncultured Oscillospiraceae bacterium
CTCCTGCATGGCGGCGGCGAAGGTGCAGCCGTCCGCGGTGACGCAGCCCTTGAGTCCCTTGGAGATGCCGCGGAAGAGCAGCGAGAGGATGACTCCGGAATTGCCGCGCGCGCCGCGCAGCAGCGCACTGGCGGTGATGGACGAGGCCAGCTCGATGGTCGCGGGGCTGCGCTTTTGCAGCTCCTGCGCCGCGGTGTGCATGGTCAGGCTCATGTTGGTGCCCGTGTCGCCGTCCGGCACGGGGAAAACATTGAGATCGTTGATGCTCTGCTTTTCCTTGGCGATGGATGCGGCTCCGAAGAGCAGCATCTCCTGAAAAACAGGCCCGGTGATGGTATCGTGCATAGGAAAGGTTCCTCCTCTGAATTACATGGTCATGCTGTCGACGCAGACGTTCACGCCGCGCACGACCGCGCCGGTGTTCTCGGTGACAAGGTAGCGCACCTGACCGATGATGGCGCGGCAGACAGCCGGGATATTCACGCCGTGCTCGACGACGATGTGCAGCTCGATAGAAATTTCGTTGTCCTCGTGCTGCGTGATGTGTACGCCCTTGCTCATCGCCTCGCGGCGCAGCAGGTGAACAAGGCCGTCCGTCATGGAGCGGTAGGCCATGCCCTTGACGCCGAAGCAGCTTGTCGCTGCGGCGCCGGTGATGTTGGACAGCGCCGCGTCGCTCACGAGGATACTGCCCTTCCGGTTTTCAAGTTTTATCATATTTTCTCGCGCATCCTTTCTGCAAAGCTGCGTTTACAACAAAGCGGCTGGTATTGCAATCATCATTTATTATATACGAAAGCGGGAAGAATAACAAGAGTAAAATATTTTGCAGCGGCTACTTGAAAAATACGCGGCTTTCCAGTACGATAGAAAGCCAAAGGACAGAAATCCACGCAGGAGAAGGAGAGGAAGAACATGAGAGTCATTACCGGTTCGGCACGCGGCCGCCGGCTCAACGAGCTCAAGGGCTATGACACCCGTCCGACGACGGACAAGGTCAAGGAGGGCGTTTTCTCGGCCATTCAGTTTGAGGTCGAGGGCGCGCGGGTGCTCGACCTGTTCGCGGGTACGGGTCAGCTTGGCATCGAGGCGCTTTCCCGCGGTGCGCAGAGCGCGGTGTTTGTCGATCAGCGCGCCGACGCGGTAAAGCTCATCCGCGAGAATCTGGCGCTGACGAAGCTGACCGACGGCGCGCAGGTCGTCTGCGGCGAGTCGATGGCGTATCTCAACGCGCTGCGGCAGAAGTTTGACCTTATTTTCCTCGACCCGCCCTATGCCGACGATCTGCTCGAACGCGCCATCGCGCATATTGCGCGGTTTGACATTCTTGCGCCCGATGGTATAATGATCGCGGAAAGCCCTGTGGAAAAGACGCTCCCGGCGCTCCGCGCGCCCTACCGCATCGCGCGCGAGTACCGCTACGGAAAGATCAAGGTCACGCTCTATCGCCGTGACGGAGAGGAGCAGGCATGAGCGAGGAACGCATTGCCGTTTTTCCCGGCAGCTTTGACCCTGTGACGCTCGGACATATGGACATCATTGAGCGGGCGTCGCGGCTTTTCGACCGTGTATATGTCGCCATTGTGCCGAACGGCGAAAAGACGCATCCGATGTTCTCCGATGAGGAGAAGCTTGCGCTCATGCGTGCGAGCGTCGCGCCGCTGGAAAATGTCGAGGCCGCGCTGTGGAACGGCCTGCTGACGGATTTTGCCGCGCAGAAGGGCGCGCGCTTTCTGGTGCGCGGTGCGCGCAACAGCATGGATTTTGATGCGGAGTATCAGCTCTCACTCATTTACAAGGATGTCTCCGGCGGAATGCTTGACACGGTGCTGCTGTGTGCGGAGCCGCGGCATCAGCACATTTCGTCCACGATGGCGCGTGAGATGGTGAAGTACGGACAGCCGCTGGAAAAGTATTTGCCGGCCGCGGCCGTTGACTTAATAAAGAGGAAAGGATAAGGGATAACGATGGCAGAAGAGAATGTACAGAAGCTGCTCGACATGCTTTATGAAATGATCGATGAGGCCAAAAACGCCCCGCTCTCGAGCGACAAGTGCCTGCTCAACCGCGACGAGGCGCTGGATCTGCTCGACGAGATCCGCGCCCAGATGCCTGCAGAGCTCAAGCGCGCGCAGGAGCTTGTGCGTGCCCGCGACGAATATGTTGAGGCGGCCAAGCGCGATGTCGAGCGCATGATGCAGAAGGCGGAGTTTGAGGCCAAGAGCAAGGTATCCGAGAGCGAGATCCTCACCGCCGCACGCGCCAAGGGACATGATATCGTCACCCGTGCCGAGGAGCGCTCGCGCGAGATGTACCGCGTGGCGAACGACTACTCCGAGGATGTCCTGCGCCGCACGGAGGAGGCGGTGCAGATGGCGCTTGACGAGGTCAAGCAGACGCGCGTGCGCTTCCGTGCCGCGTCTAACGAGCAGATGCAGCGCCGCCGTGAGGAACTCAACAAATCGCTGGAGAAAAACAACAAAGAGGACTGAGAAAATTTGTCAGATTTGACAGGAATTTTTCGGGAACTTTTCTGAAATGTAATATTTGGTTGCTTTGAAAGAGCGCACCACAAGATATTGTGGTGCGCTCTTTTCCTATGATTCGACAATGAAACGCACGTTTGATTCTCGATGGAAAATACTGGAAAATTACGGCAGAAAAGCGCGCGCAGACACTGAAAACAGGGAAAATTTCTGCTTGCAATCCGGAAAGACTTTATGTATACTTCAAACATGAAGTGGGGAAAAGTGGTGTCAAGTGTTCAAAAGTGGCGCTATAGCCCCTGAAATGCAGGAGAGTGGAGCGAAGCGACTTCCCCGAAAAAAGAGGGAGCCGCTGCTTTGCCCTCTCTGTCTTGTCTTCAAAACCGCTGAAAGGGGAGAGAACTTTGACCGGTCAGTATCAGCACAGCATCGATGCCAAGGGCAGAGTGTTTATCCCCGCGAAGCTCCGCGAGGAGCTCGGCGATACATTTTATGTCACCATGGGAATGGATTCCTGCCTGAGCGTCTATTCTGACGCCAGCTGGGCGAAGTTCACGGAGAAGTTTGAAAGCCTGCCCTACACCAAGACCAAGGCCATGCGCCCGCTTTTTGCCAATGCCGCCAAGTGCGAGCCGGACGCGCAGGGGCGCATCCTGTTGCCGCAGAAGCTGCGCGCCTATGCGGGGCTGGATAAGGATGTGGTCATCATTGGTGTGTCGAACCGCGCCGAAATCTGGAATGCGGAGCGCTGGGCGGCGCTGGAGGCCGAGGAGCTCAATCCTGAGAACCTTGCCGCTGTAATGGAAGAGCTGGGGTTCTGAGATGGAGGAGATCAACTACGGCCACAAGCCGGTGCTGCTGCACGAATGTCTGGATGCGCTCAACATCCGTCCGGATGGGATCTATCTCGATGGAACGCTGGGACGCGCGGGCCACTCGCTGGAGATCGTCCGCCGCCTGACGGATGGGGGACGGCTCATCGCCCTTGACCGTGACGAGACAGCCATTGAAGCTGCAACGCGGCGGCTGGCGGACTACATGGACCGCGTGACGCTGGTGCACTCCAATTTCAGTGCGCTCGACGATGTGCTGTGTGAACTGGGCGTGCACGGGGTGGACGGCATGCTCTTCGACCTCGGCGTATCCTCGCCGCAGCTTGATGACGCCGGTCGGGGCTTTTCCTATAAGCAGGATGCACCGCTGGACATGAGAATGGACGAGAGCGCGCCCTATACCGCGCGCGAGCTGGTCAATACCGTCAGCTATGAGGAACTCAAGCGCATCCTCTATGAATACGGCGAGGAGCGCTACGCTCCCGCCATTGCAAAGGCCATCTGCCGCCGGCGTGAGGAACGGGAAATCGAGACGACGCTGGAGCTTGCCGACATCATCCGCTCGGCCATGCCTGCCGCGGCGCTGCGCGAAAAGCAGCATCCGGCCAAGCGCAGCTTTCAGGCCATCCGCATCGCGGTCAACGACGAGCTTGGAGAGCTTCCGCCGATGCTCTCCGCCGCTGAGAAGAATCTCAAGCCCGGCGGGCGGCTTGCGGTCATCACATTCCACTCGCTTGAGGACCGCATCGTCAAGCACGAGCTGCAATCGCTTGCCACAGGCTGCATCTGTCCGCCGGAGTTTCCGGTGTGTGTGTGCGGCAGGAAGCCGAAAATGAAGCTCATCACCCGCAAGCCCATCGTCTCGGGTGAGGAAGAGCTTAACGAGAATCCCCGCGCCCGCAGCGCCAAGCTGCGCGTGGCGGAGAAGTGCTGAGAAAAAACATCGCAAAGGAGAACGCTATGGCGCGCACAAGCCAAAAGCAGAAAAATCGCAAATACAGCTACGGCAGTGGGCGCGTTGTCGGCAATCTTGCGTATGATTATGATTACGCGCCGCAGCGGGAGCGCCGCGCTCCGCGTCCTGAGCCGGAGCGGCGCGAGGAATTTATCCGTCCGCCGCGCAGAAAGCCTGTACCGGCGGCCCGCCCACGTGTGCGCGAGCGCCAGAAGGTCTCCGGTACGCTGGTCCTCGGCTTTACCGCGCTGGCTGCGCTGGTTGTTGTGATGCTCATGAGCTATGCACAGCTTACCAGCATCTCCGCCGATGTCGTTGCCATGCAGCGTACGCTCAGCGACCTTCAGACCGAGCATGTCACGCTCCTCACGCAGTACGAGCGCACCTTCGACCTTACAACGGTCAAGGAGGCGGCTGCCGCGGCGGGCATGTACAAGCCCAGTGCATCGCAGATCAATTACATTGACCTTTCCGCACCGGACAGCGTTGAGCTCTGCCAGACGCAGAGCCCAAGCGTACTCAGCCGCGTGTTTACCTCGCTGGGGCACAGTGCGAAAAGCGTGGTGGAATATTTCAGTTAAGCGAAGCCTATACATAAGGAGTAAGGAGCTTCCTTACTCCTTGTTTTGCCATTAAAACCCTTTTGCCGCAAAGGAGGGAAGACCGTGCCGGATATCCCAAAGAGAAAACCGGACAGTGCGCGCCGGGCCAACCGCATCATCCAGCAGAGAACGCTTCTGCTGCTGGCTGTATTCGGCGTCGGCGCGTTTGTGCTGCTTTTTGCCCAGCTTTATAAATGGCAGATCACCGAGCATGACGACCTCAAAACGCTTGCCGTCCGCCAGCAGACGCTGCGCACCACAGTGGAGGCCAGCCGCGGCACGATCTACGACCGCAACGGCGACATCCTTGCCATTTCCTCCACGGCGGAGAACATCTTCGTCTCGCCTGCCGACATCGTCAAATACGAGCAGGATAAGGACCTGATCGCAGACGGACTGGGTGAGATCCTGAACGTCGACCCGGCGAAGATCCTCGAGCGGCTGGAAAAAACCAGCTCGCAGTACGAGATTATCCGGAAGAAGGTCGAGCAGGAAACGGCGGACGAGGTCCGTGCCTTCATCAATGAGCACAAGATACGCGGCGTATTTCTGGAGCCGACCTCCAAGCGCTATTATCCCTTTTCCTCGCTTGCGGCGCACGTGATCGGCTTTGTCAACGATAACGGCGGCGTGTACGGCCTTGAGGCCGTGTACGACGAGGAGCTTACGGGTGAAAAGGGCATGGTCGTTTCGGCGCGCGACGCCAACGGCAGCGCACTGCTCTACCAGTACGAGCAGTACTTTGACGCCAGCAACGGCGACAGCCTTGTCACCACACTGGATAAGACTGTGCAGTATTATCTGGAAAAGGGCCTTGAGGAGCTTGAAAGCCGCTACGGCACAGGTGTGGGCGCGACCGGCATCGTGATGAATGTCAACACCGGCGCGGTGCTCGCCATGGCCTCTCTGCCGACCTACGACCTCAACGCCCCCGCAAGCATTTACAATAAGGAAATGCTCACCTCCGGCATGAGCGAGGAGGAGATTGAGGAGAAGACCGGCGATCTGCAGAATCTGCAATGGCGCAACAAGGCCATCAACGACACCTTCCAGCCCGGCTCGACCTTCAAGATCATCACCCTTGCCATGGCACTGGAGGAGGGCAAGGTCAAGATGAGCGATACGTTCTCCTGCCCCGGCTATATCATGCTCGAGGGGCAGAAGATCAACTGCTCCAAGCGCACCGGCCATGGCCAGCAGGACCTGATCACCGCATTTGCGAACTCCTGCAACCCGGCCTTCATCAACATCGGCCTGCGCATGGGCAACAAGACTTTTTACGATTATATGAAGGCCTTCGGCCTCACCGGAAAGACCGGCGTGGACACCACGGGCGAAGCCAGCGGCTTTGTCAACAAGGAGATCGAATACTCCACGCTGGCGCTGGGCTGCTATGCCTTCGGCCAGAACTTCAACGTCACGCCAATCTCACTGCTCAATGCGCAGGCGGCCTGCGTCAACGGCGGCTATCTGCGCACGCCGTACATCGTCTCCGAGGTGCTCGATAAGGACGGCAACGTCAAGTACCGTCAGGACACCACGCCCATCCGTCAGGTGATTTCGGAGGACACGAGCAAGACCGTGCGCGATATCATGGAGTACGAGGTCGAGTACGGCACGGGCAAAAACGGCAAGGTTGCCGGCTACCGCATCGGCGGCAAGACCGGCACTGCCGACCAGATCGACGGCGACATCATCGTCTCGTTCACCTGCTGCGCGCCGGCGGACGATCCGCAGATCATCATGCTCCTTACGCTCAGCCATCCCAGCAGGGATACCGGCACCTACCGCTCCGGCGGCAATATGGTCGCGCCTGTTGCGTCCTCTGTCATGTCGGAGATCCTGCCCTATCTCGGCATCGAGCCAACCTACAGCGCCGACGAGCTGGTCGGCGCGGATCAGACTGTGCCGAATGTCGTCGGCCTCAGCCTTGACGAGGCGAAGACGAAGCTGGAGCAGGAGGGCTTCTCCTGCCGCACTGTCGGCGATGGGAGCACCGTCACCGACCAGACGCCGCTCGGCGGCGCGATCGTGCCGAATAACGCAAGCATCGTTCTCTACCTTGACGCGGAGAAATCCACCGAGCTGTGCGTGGTGCCGAACGTCGTGGGCGACACGGCGGCGGCGGCCAACCGCAAGCTCACCGACGCGGGGCTTATCATGAGCGTCTCCGGTGCGACCGGCGGCAGCTCAGCCAGTGTGCGCGCGATCTCGCAGTCGGAAGAGCCCGGCAGCGAGGTCGAGGCCGGCACGGTGGTGCGCGTCCAGTTCAGCGACAGCTCCGTGACGGACTGAGGACGCGGGTTCGACTCCCGCTGCCTCCACCAAAGAGAGCAAGACGCAATGGTGGAAAGGATGCCGCGCTTACGAAGCTGGGTGAACTTTTAGGCGCTCTGGACAGCTGTGAGCTCCGTTATCTGAATGCGGAAACGGAGATACGGGGCCTTACACTTGATTCCCGCGCAGCGGGAGCGGGAAGCCTTTTCCTTGCCCTGCATGGGGCGAGGGAGGACGGCGCAGACTACGGCAGAAAGGCGGTCGCGCGCGGCGCGGCCGGTGTCGTGGCCGAGCGGGAGCTTCCCGATATGCCCTGCGTGCTCGTTCCCGACGCACATGAAGCTGCGGCAAAACTTGCCGCAAAGTGGTACGGCGAGCCGTCAAAGCACATGACGGTCGTCGGCGTGACCGGTACGAACGGCAAGACGACAACCACATATCTCATCAAGCAGCTTCTCGAACGCTGCCGGGGCGCGAAGGTCGGCCTGATCGGCACGAATCAGAATATGATCGGCGATACCATCCTGCCCGCGGAGCGCACAACGCCTGACGCGCTTACGCTCCAGCGATTGCTGCGGGAGATGGCGGATGCGGGCTGCACCCATGTGGTGATGGAGGTCTCCTCCCACGCGCTCGTACAGCGCCGCGCGGGGGCGGTCGATTTTGCCCTCGGCGTATTCACGAATCTGACACAGGACCATCTTGACTACCATGGTACAATGGAGGCCTACTGTGACGCGAAGGCGCTGCTCTTCCACCAATGCCGTGCCGCCGTGGTCAACGGCGACGACCCGTGGACGCCGCGGCTGCTCAGGGAGGTAAGCTGTCCGGTCACGCGCTTCGGTCAGAAGCTCGACAACGATCTGGTCGGCTGGAAGCCGGAATATTGCAGCGACCGCGTGCGCTTTTCCGCCTGTGACGACTGTACTCACGCGGACGCTGTGCTGCACATCCCCGGCGCCTTTTCCTTGTATAATGCGCTCGCGGCACTCGGTGCGGTGCACGTGCTCGGAATCCCGCTGCGGGAGGCGGCACGGGAGCTTTCGTTCTGCCGCGGCGTGCGCGGACGGGCGGAGGTCGTGCCGACCGACACGGACTATACCGTCATCATTGACTATGCCCATACACCCGACGCGCTTGCCAACATCCTTGCGGCGGTCTGCGCGATCGCCGACAGCCGTGTGCTGGTGATGTTCGGCTGCGGCGGCGACCGGGATAAAACCAAACGCGCCGAGATGGGACACATTGCCGCAGGTCTTGCGGATGAAGTGATCCTTACCTCGGATAATCCCCGCACAGAGAACCCCTATGCCATCCTGCACGACATTCTCGAGGGCATGGCGGGGAGCAGCACGCCGTTTGCTGTGCTGGAGGACCGGCGTGGGGCCATTGCCTATGCGCTCGGCCGCGCCCGCACCGGCGATGTGGTGCTGCTGGCGGGGAAGGGACACGAGACGTATCAGGAGCGCGGTACGGAAAAGCTGCCGTTCGACGAGCGGCAGGTCGTGCACGAATACCTGAAGCGGGGAGACCAATAAAAAACAAAAGAGCCGCGAAATGCGGCGGAGGGAATCCATTATGAAACTGATCGCTGCCTGTGTTGTGAGTTTTCTCATCACCGTCCTGACCGGACATTTCCTCATCCCGGAGCTGCGCAAGCTCAAGGCGGGACAGAGCATCCGCGAGGATGGCCCGACCTGGCATGCCGGAAAGTCCGGCACGCCGACGATGGGTGGACTGATGTTTATTTTCGGCATCCTTGTCACCATCCTCATCTTTGGCTGGCAGAGCATGCTTGCAGGCGGCTGGCAGCATCTTTATGTATTTGGCTTCGCCGCAATTTTCGGCCTCATCGGCTTTATCGACGACTTTGAGAAGGTGAAGCTGCACCGCAACCTCGGCCTGACCGCCGTGCAGAAATTTGCGCTTCAGCTGGCCGCGGCGGTCGCGTTTCTCTGCCTGATGCGCTATGAGGGGATGCTTACGCCGAACCTCTATGTGCCCTTTTTCAATGTATCCCTTGTCATCAGCTGGCCGGTCTACATGATCTTTGCGGCCTTTGTCATCGTCGGTACGGTCAACGCCGTGAACATCACCGATGGTATCGATGGCCTTGCCGGCAGCGTGACGGTGCCGGTCGCGCTCTTTTTCTCCGTGACCGCTTCGTGGTGGGGCTATGAGCGCGAGCTGGGGCTTTTCTCCGCGGCGATGGTCGGCGGCCTGCTCGGCTTCCTTGTCTATAATTTTCATCCGGCGAAGGTATTCATGGGCGACACCGGTTCGCTCTTCCTCGGCGGTGCGGTGGCTGGGCTTGCCTTTGCCTACGATATGCCGCTGGTGCTGCTGCTCGTCGGCTTTGTCTACATCTGCGAGACGCTCTCGGACATCATTCAGGTGGCTTACTTCAAGGCCACGCACGGCAAGCGCTTTTTCAAGATGGCGCCGCTGCACCATCACTTTGAGCTCTGCGGCTGGAGCGAGGTCAAGCTGGTGACGATCTTCACCCTTGTCTCGGCGGTGTGCTGTATGCTTGCGCTCTGGGGCGTGATGGGAAGATATCACTTCTAAAGCGCGGAGAATAAATACGATTTGATCTGCTGTCTGCGGACGGCAAAGGGTGGGAGGTGAAGCGGCATGACAAAGGAAGAGCGTGAGCTGCGGCGCGAGCAGCGCGAACACATGCGGCGCATGGAAATGGCGGCGCGTGAGGCGGGACGCGGCCCGATCGACGTGCCGTTTCTGCTGCTGGTGCTGCTGCTGACCGGCATCGGCCTCATCATGCTCTTTTCGGCAAGCTTTCCCTATGCCTACTATAAAACAGGCCGGCCGGCGTATTACTTTTTCCGTCAGGCGGTGTTTGCTGCGATGGGCCTCACGGCCATGCTTGTCATCGGGCGCATCAACTATGCGCGCTTCCGCGGCGTGGCGAAGATCGCGCTGGGCGCGTCCATCTTCCTCCTGATTCTGGTCATTATTCCCGGTGTCGGCATCACCAGCCATAACGCCACGCGCTGGCTGGGTATTCCGGGCACGGAGATGCAGTTCCAGCCCTCTGAGATCGCAAAGCTCGGCGTGATTCTCTACTTTGCCGACAGCATCTCCAAAAAAAAGGACAGGATGCGCACCATCCGCTACGGCATCGTTCCCTACGGCGCAATCTTAGGCATCATCGCCGTCCTGATGTATCTGGAGCCGCACTTTTCCGGCCTCGTGCTGATCGTCGGCATCGGCGCGATGATGATGTTTGTCGGCGGCATTCCGGGCTATTGGGTGGGTGTCGGCGCGGGCGGCGTGGCCGCCGTGGCCTACGCGTTTCTCTCCGGCCTGATCAAGTACAATTCCTCGCGCATTTCCGTCTGGCTCGATCCGCTCAATGAAGAGTGGGCGCTCGGCGATGCGTTTCAGCTTCGGCAGGGGCTTATCGCCATCGGTTCCGGCGGCCTGCTCGGCCTCGGCCTCGGCAAGAGCCGCCAGAAGTTCCTCTTTCTGCCTGAGCCGCAGAACGACTTTATCTTTGCCATCGTCTGCGAAGAGCTTGGGTTGATCGGCGCGACGCTTATTATGGCACTATTCGCGCTGCTCATCATCCGCGGCTTCTGGATCGCGCTGCACGCGCGCGACCGCTTCGGGAGCCTGCTTGTCGTCGGCGTGACGACGCAGATCGCGCTTCAGGTATTTTTGAACATCGCGGTCGTGACGAACCTGCTGCCGAATACCGGCATTTCCCTGCCGTTTTTCAGCTACGGCGGCACGGCGCTGGCTATGCAGCTGGCGGAAATGGGAATCGTGCTGAGTGTATCGCGGCAGATGCCGGCGAGCTGAAAAGGATACAGCGCTTGCCGCTCACTGCGCCGCGCGCTGTAAAGTGCCGCTGCGGACACGCGTGAGCGTTCTCTGCGGCGGATATGATATGTGTTGCCGCCTGCGCGCGGCAAATGGGGGAGAGAATATGAACGTCATTTTTACCTGCGGCGGCACGGCGGGACACATAAATCCCGCGCTGGCGCTGGCGGGCTTTCTGCGGGAAAAGGACCCTGCGGTGAAGATCCTTTTCGTCGGCGCGGAGCGGGGGCTGGAACGCGACCTGATCGCGCACACGGATTACCCCTTCCGCACGGTCAATATTTCATCCTTTCACCGCTCGTTCAAGGCAAAGGAGATCCGGCACAACCTTGTCTCGCTGCACAATTTTCTCCACGCCGAGCGGGAGGCAGACGCGATCCTTGACGAGTTTAAGCCCGACCTCATCGTCGGCACCGGCGGCTATGCCAGCTATCCGGTTGTGCGCTTCGGCAGCAAGCGCGGCATCCCGACGGCGGTGCATGAATCCAACGCTGTGCCGGGACTGACGACGCGGCTGCTTGCGCCGCACTGCGACCGCATCATGGTCGGCTTTGAAGACTGTCGGCAGTATTACCGGCATAAGGACAAGGTGATCGTGACCGGTACGCCGGTGCGCGGCGACTTCTTTACGCAGACGAAGGAACAGGCCAAGGAGAAGCTTGGCATCAACGACGGCCGCCCGCTTGTCGTCTCGTTCTGGGGCAGTCTCGGTGCAGCGAATATGAACCGTCAGATGGCGGAAATGCTGTATCTGGAAACGGTGAAGGAGCCGTTTCACCACATCCACGCCGCCGGATCGGTCGGCTGGCAGAGAATGAACGAGTGGGTAGGGCAGTTCGGCGTAGACTTCAGGGCGCATCCATCGCTCGACGTGCGCGAGTATATCTACGATATGGCCGACGTGATGCGCGCCGCCGATCTGGTGCTCTGCCGCGCGGGAGCATCGACGCTCAGTGAGCTGACTGCCCTCGGCGTTCCGGCCATCCTTGTTCCGTCGCCGAATGTGACGAACCACCATCAGGAAAAAAATGCCGCCGTACTGGAAAAGCACGGTGCGGCAGTCGTTCTGGCGGAGGAGGGCCTCAACGGAAAAACGCTCTTTATGACGGCGGCTGAACTGCTGCGGGAGAGCGGGAGGCTTGAGGCGATGCACCGTGCGTCGCTTGCACTCGGCGTGCGGGATGCGACCGAACGTATTTATGAAACTGTGCTGTCCATCATGAAATGAAAAGGAAGTCCGCGGCATATGTCGCGGACTTTTTTGCGTTTATTTGAGGATGAAGTCCATCCAGACGGGATTGTGGTCAGAGTAGAGAAAGCCTGCGTCTACAACGGCGCTGTCCACGATCTCAACATTGTCGGAGACCAGAAAGCCGTCCACTGTCAGGCGGAAGGTCGTCTCTTCATCATACGGCGCCGCCGTCGCGCGACAGGAGGCGGCGGGAGCGTCCGCATCAAAGGGAGCGGCGAGCGTCAGCCCGGCGGGGATCACACCCTCTGGGATGGGCTGCGCCCATGTGTCGCCCTCC
This sequence comes from uncultured Oscillospiraceae bacterium, assembly GCA_934589665.1. Taxonomy (GTDB): domain Bacteria; phylum Bacillota; class Clostridia; order Oscillospirales; family Oscillospiraceae; genus Hominicoprocola. Next base: position 12,526 of record CAKTOJ010000010.1, read on the forward strand.
CCGGCGCTCACACCGAAGATCTCAGGAGAGTTCCCGAGCAGGTCCTTGTTGAAATCGCCGCCTGCGACGCAGTAGTTTCCGGCTTCGTATTCGACGAGCATATCTGCGCAGAGCAGCCTGAGCTGCTCAGTGGCGATGGTGCCGTCTGAGGTGTAGGCGGAGAGATGCAGGTTATAGAGGACCAGCTCACGCCCGTTCGCTGTTGGGATGCGGCTGACGGAATAGCAGCGGTCAAGGTCGAGCAGCTTCATAAAACCGCTCTCTACGGGAAGTTCTCGCCGCACGGCGGAGGTGATTGGGTGGCGCGAGAGCGTTGCGATGCCGGACTGATTCGCCCCGTGCGGATTGATGAGCGGGTAGAAAAGATAGGGGCTGTCGTAATTCTGCGCGAACACCTCGTCGTATTCGCACCCCTTCATGGCATCGCTTAGATAGGCAGTCTCGTCGATGTGATAGCTGCGCGTGCCGTCGGTGTCGACCTCCTGAAAGAGAGCAAAATCGGGTGAAAGTGCCTGAATGAGCGCGGCCTCGCCGCGCATGTTCCGGTCGACCTCCTGCCGGCTGCGGGCACGGCTCTCTTTGCCGCCGTCCATAAAGAAGCTGTAGTCGGCGCTGTAGGCGCCGAAGCCCACGTTGGCGGAGGAAACGCGGTAGGTGACACCGGCTTCGATGGTGCCCTCCAGCGGAAGAAAGCCCTCTCCGCTGCCATGTATCACGCTGAGAGTCTGGTCGCCGATGCGGTGGTAGTCGATGAAAACATAAGCGGCATAGCCGGCAATGAGCAGCACCAGCGCGAGCAGGATGCAGCCGGCGGCTTGGAGAAACCGTTTTTTACGCAATGCGGTCGTCTGCCTTTCTGAATAAATTTTCCTTATTCTACCATGTGGAGTGAAAAAAGTACAGCGCTGTTTTTTAGCTCAAAAGGCCGCTTTTTGTGGAAAATAGTCGGCTTATTGACGCGATGACGGCAGGATATTGCACGCCTTGGCATATTGACAGTGAATACAAAGCGTGCTATCCTGAATACAGAAAGAAAGTTCCCGATCCTGACACGATAGGAGAGCGCGGAAATGGTTAAGTCCATCAGCAGCCTGTATTACTACTACTTTTACTTTACTATGACGGTAGAGTAAGGGTAATTTGTGCTGCAAGGGTGGATGAAAGCGATTTCACTTTTACGCTACACAGGTTACGCCTGTGTGGCGTTTTTTTATGTCCTGCATATGAATCATTTTTCACGGAGGAATATGAAATGAATGTTACGGTAAGGCACGGCGCGGAGACGGCGCGCCGCGCCGTCAGAAGCGATCTGGCGGGCGATGTGCTCCGCACAAACGGGGAGGTGAGCAGAAAATGACGATCGGTATTGTCGGACTCGGCCTGATCGGCGGCTCGTTCGCCAAGGCTTATCACGCGCAGGGCTGGCGTGTGCTTGGCTGCGACACGAACCGCGCTGTATTGGAGACAGCACGCGGCACCGGCGCGGTGAATGGTGAGCTGACGGCGCAGACGGCGGCGGAATGTGACTTGATTCTGCTCACCGCGTATCCCCGCGCGTCGGTGGAGTGGCTGCGCGGCCACGCGGACGCGATCGGAAAGCAGACGGTTGTGGTCGACTGCTGCGGCGTCAAGCGCGAGGTGTGTGCGGAGTGCTTCCCCATTGCCGAGGCACACGGCTTCCCCTATGTCGGCGGCCACCCGATGGCCGGCACGCATAACTCCGGCTTTGCCTACGCAAGAGAGGATCTTTACCGCGGTGCGCCGATGGTGCTTGTGCCGCGCGATTTTGACGATACCGCGCTCATTGCGCGCGTCAAGGAACTGCTTGCACCCGCCGGCTTCACGCGCTTTTCCGTCACCACGGCCGAGCAGCACGATCAGATGATTGCCTTTACCTCGCAGCTTGCGCACGTGGTGTCCAACGCCTACATCAAAAGCCCGACGGCAAAGCGGCACAAGGGCTTCTCTGCCGGCAGCTATAAGGACATGACGCGCGTGGCGTGGCTTGCGCCTGAAATGTGGGCGGAGCTTTTTCTGGAGAACAAGGATTTTCTCATGCAGGAGCTGGACACGCTGGTGGACAACCTGATGGAATATAAGGACGCGATGGAGCGCGACGATCTTCCCACGCTCACACGCCTGCTCGACGAGGGACGGCGGTGCAAGGAAGAGGTAGACGGACATTGACCGCCCCGGCGGCGCATGACGCCCGATGGGGCGAAGAAAGGGAATAAGGTGGAAGAGATGGAACTGAAGGATTACCGCGAGCTGATCGATAAGGCGGACGACGAGCTCATGCGCGGCTTTATCGCGCGTATGGAGGTGTCCGCGCAGTTGAGCGCGTATAAAAAGGCGCACGGTCTGCAGGTATATGACCCGGCGCGTGAGCGCGCAAAGCTGCTTGAGACCGAAAGCAAGGCACCGGAGGAGCTGCGTGAATATGTCGCGTCGCTCTATTCGCTGCTCTTTGAACTCAGCCGCAGCTATCAGAACCGGCTTGCCGCCGGCCCGATGGAGCTCTCCGAGCAGATCAGCGCGGCTGTGCGCGACACGCAGCCGCTGTTTCCCGAACGGGCGACGGTGGCCTGTCAGGGTGTGGAGGGCGCGTATTCGCAGATCGCGTGCAGCCGACTGTTCCGGCGGCCGGATATTCTTTATTTCCCGACGTTCGACGCGGTGTTCACCGCCATTGAAGAGGGCCGCTGCCCCTACGGCGTGATCCCCGTGGAAAACAGCACAGCCGGTACGGTCAACGCGGTGTATGACCTGATGATGCAGCATGATTTCCGCATCGTGCGCTCCATCCGGCTGAAGGTGGAGCACAATCTGCTCGTCAAGCCAGGCACAAAGCTTGAGGATATCCGGGAGATTTATTCCCACGAGCAGGCCATCAACCAGTGCGGCGCGTTTTTGCAGACGCTTACGGATGTCAAGGTCATCCCCTGCGCCAACACGGCAATGGCGGCGAAGATGGTTGCTGAATCTGGACGCAGCGACGTCGCGGCGCTCTCGTCTCACGCGTGCATGAAGCTCTACGGCCTTGCCTGCCTGAAGGAGGCCGTGCAGAATCAGGACAACAACTTTACCCGTTTCATCTGCATTTCCAAAAAGCTGGAGATCTTCCCCGGCGCGGACCGCACCAGCTTCATGGCGGTACTGCCGCATGAGCCCGGTTCACTCTATAAGCTCCTCTCCCGCTTTTATGCGCAGGGCGTCAACCTCAACAAGCTCGAGAGCCGCCCGATGCCGAACCGCAACTTCGAGTTCATGTTTTATTTCGATCTGGAAAGCTCTGTCTATTCCCCTCGCTTCCTTCAGCTCATGGGCGAGCTGCCCACGCTGTGCGAGAAGTTCTCCTACCTCGGAAGCTACAGTGAGATCGTCTGACGGGTAGGAAAAAGACACCTGTGCAGAAACTGGAAAAACTCTCCGCCGCACGGCGGAGAGTTTTTGATTTTTATTAAGGAGGCCAAGTTCGCCTTTACTCCGCATGGGCGGTATGCTATACTAAAGGTGGCACCTTAGAGCCGTTTTCTCCCCTGCTCCGGCGGAACGCCGGAGCCCCGGCCGCGCATACTATGGGATAGCCTGCGGGCATGGAAAGGGGAGAGCAGCTATGAACTATTTGACCATTGAGGGCGGTTCGCCGCTGTACGGTGAACTGGCGGTGCAGGGCAGCAAAAACAGCGTCCTGCCGGTGCTGGCGGCGACGATTTTATCCTGCGGTGCGTGCGTGATCGAAAACTGCCCGCGCCTGCGCGACGTGGAGGCGTCCATCCGCATCCTGCGCCACCTCGGCTGCCGTGCTGACTGGCATGGAGAGAATCTGGAGGTGGACACCGCGCCGATGACGCGCTGCGATATTCCGGATGAGCTGATGCGCGAAATGCGTTCGTCCGTCATTTTCCTCGGCGCGATCCTCGCCCGGCAGGGCGAGGCGGTGCTGTCGTATCCGGGCGGGTGCGAGCTGGGGCCGCGGCCGATCGATCTGCACCTTGCTGCACTTCGTGCGCTGGGCGCAGAGATCGGGGAGTGCGGCGGGGAGCTGCATTGCAGGGCGGAAAAGCTCCTCGGTACGGACATCACGCTTGCCATGCCGAGCGTGGGCGCGACGGAAAATGCGGTCCTTGCCGCCTGCGGCGCGGAGGGCACGACCGTGATCTACAACGCTGCGCGCGAGCCGGAGATCGTTGATCTGCAAGCGCTGCTGCAGAAAATGGGCGCGCGGGTGAATGGCGCGGGGACCTCCATCATCACGGTGGAGGGCGGACGAATACTGCACGGCTGCGTGCACCGGGTTATCGGCGACCGCATCGTATGCGCGACGTATCTGTGCGCCGCCGCGGCGGCGGGCGGAGAGGTGCGGCTCACCGGCGTGGACTACCGCACGGTGTCCACCGTGGCGCTTTCGCTGACTGAGAGCGGCTGCAGGGTGACGAGCGGAGACGATACCGTTGCGATCAAAAGCTCCGGCGCGTTGCGCGCGGTGCGTCCTGTGCGCACGGCGCCCTATCCGGGCTTTCCGACCGACGCGCAGCCTGTCCTGATGGCGGCGCTGCTCAAAAGTGAGGGCAGCACGGTCTTTGTGGAAAATATTTTTGAAAACCGCTATCGGCAGGTTGACGAATTTTCCCGTATGGGCGCAGAGGTCCGCGTAGCGGGGCGTGTGGCCGTGGTGAGCGGTGTGAAGCGGCTCCACGGCGCGGCGGTGAAGTGTACCGATCTGCGTGGCGGCGCGGCGCTTGTGATTGCAGGCCTTGCCGCGGAGGGGACGACACGTGTGACGGAGATCGATCATATCGACCGGGGCTACGCCGCCATTGAGTGTGACCTTGCCCGGCTCGGCGCGCGGATACGGCGGGCGGCATGACATAAAAAGAAAAGGAAAACGATATTACATGGCACGAAAACGCAGTACGAACCGGCGGCGCAGAAGAGGGAGATTTTCCGCGCTCGTCAGGCTTTTGTGCACGCTGCTTATCGCGTGCGCGATCGTCGCCGCGATGACGCTTTTTTTTAAGGTACAGACGATCGTTGTCGACGGCGGCGAACGGTATGGAAAGGAAGAGATCATTGCCGCCTCCGGCGTGAAGCTGGAGGATAACCTCTTCCTGCTCAATAAATACAGCGTGGCGCAGACGATTTTTGAGAAGCTCCCCTACGTGGAGGAGGCGGCGATCAACCGAAAGCTGCCCGATACGCTGGTCATCACGGTGCGCGAGTGCACTGCCGCCGCGGGGATCGAGGCGGGCGGCGGCTTCTGGCTTATCAGCGAAAACGGGAAGCTTCTGGAGCTTGTGCAGACCGTGCCGCAAGGCTACCCGGCGGTCAGCGGCGTTGAGCTGATCGACCCGGCGGCGAGCGGAGAGCTTTCGTTCGGTGAGGAGCATGCGGCGGCGGAGAACCGCCTGCTCGACATTCTCCACGCGGCGAATGAGTACGGCATGCTTGCAGGCGTTGGCAGCATCGACCTTTCCGACGCTACGGCTATCGAGATGGACTATCTCGGCCGCTTCCGCGTCAAGCTTCCGTGGGACGCCGATATGGAACGGATCTTCCGCGGTGTTCAGCAGCTGGTCAACTCGCTGGAGGCCAATGAGACCGGCGAGGTCAACCTGATGATGGATGGTGAGATCCGCTTCATCCCGGCGGCGTGAGAGGAAAAAACTTTTCGGGGAAATCGCCCTCGGCTATTGACCGCGGGGGAAAAGCGTTATACAATAGTTTATTATAGGATTTACCTGATGCTGCGGCGTTTTCGACGCGGAGCGCCCGCATCATACCAGTGATAGCAGGAGGAACCGATATGGCATTCGGATTGGATACCGGCGTTGAAAACGTCGTTAGGATCAAGGTCATCGGCGTGGGCGGCGGCGGCAACAATGTTGTCAACCGCATGGTGCGCTCCGGGACTCGCGGCGTGGACTTCGTTGCGGTCAATACCGATAAGCAGGCGCTCAATGTTTCCAGCGCCACCTATAAAATCCAGATCGGCGAGAAGCTGACGCACGGTCAGGGCGCGGGCAGCGATCCTGAGGTCGGCCGCAAGAGCGCGGAAGAGAGCCGCGCACAGATCTCCAAGGCGCTCGAGGACACCGACATGGTGTTCATCACCGCCGGCATGGGCGGCGGCACCGGCACGGGCGGCGCGCCTATCGTGGCCGAGATCGCCCGTGAGATGGGCATTTTGACCGTTGGCGTCGTTACCAAGCCCTTCGGCTTTGAGGGCCGCCGCCGCATGCAGCAGGCGGAAAAGGGCATTGAGGAGCTTCAGAGCAAGGTCGACTCCCTTGTTATCATCCCCAACGAACGGCTCAAGCATGCGACCGATCAGAAGATCACCTTCGCCAATGCGTTTGAAATCGCGGACGATGTGCTCCGTCAGGCGGTGCAGTCCATTTCTGACCTTATCCGTGATACGGGCTTCATCAATCTTGACTTTGCCGATGTAACCGCCATTATGAAAAATGCAGGCATGGCGCACATGGGCGTCGGCCGAGCAGCCGGCAAGGGCAAGGCGGAGGAGGCCGCGCGCATGGCAATCTCCAGCCCGCTGCTGGAAACGTCGATCCATGGCGCGCGCGGTGTGCTCATCAATGTTACCGGCTCGATGGACATTGGTCTCGAGGAGGTCGAGCAGGCTGCGTCTCTGGTGCAGGATGCCGTCCATCCCGACGCGCTGACCATCTTCGGCGCGACCTTCGACGAGACGATGGACGACGAGATTCGCGTGACCGTCATTGCCACCGGCTTTGCCGACGGAAAGAGCGCCGCTCCCGCTGAAGAAAAGAAGGCTGAGGAGACGCCGAAGGCGGGCATCGAGCCGATCAACTTTGAGGCGGACAAGGCTGCTGCCGAGGCGGAGAAAAAGGAAGAGGAAGAGGACGATCCGTTCGCCGATATCTTCAAAATCTTCAACCGCGAGCACTGAAATTGAATTTGCTGAAATTTTCCAAAAACCGCAGGCTTTGGCCTGCGGTTTTTGTTTTGCATCCACGCCGCTGAAAAGGAAAATTCCTCCATGCCAGCGGCGCTATTTTTTGCCCCGTCTATTTTCCGCGCCTTTGCAGAAAGTAAGTGAGCCGCGAAAAACGGCAAAACAAACTTCAAAAAGAATGCCGTTTCTTTTTGAAAAATGAGAGGTGATGGAATGGATGAAAGACGGCGGAAGAGAAGCGGGCGGCTCGCCGGAGCGGCCATGTGCGCGGTGCTGGCCTTTACACTCTCCACATTGTCCGTGACCGCGGAAGCGGTAAGCATTCCGACGGCACGCAGCGGCACGCAGGCCAAAATGCTTGTGCCGGTCGGCAGAGCGATCGGAGTCAAGCTCTTTGCTGAAGGTGTTCTGGTGGTCGCGCTCTCGGAGGAAAAAGACGCGCCTGCGCATAAAGGCGGCATAAAGATCGGTGATCTGATCCTGTCCATGAACGGTACGGACATTGATTCGACCGAGCATTTACAGTCACTGCTTGCGGCAAATGAAGGGCGGGAGGCGGTGTTCGATGTGCGCCGCGGCACGCGGATTCACAAGCTGACGGTTACGCCCCTGGCGGATGAGAAGGGGACCTATCGGCTTGGTGCGTGGATCCGTGATAGTATGGCCGGCATCGGCACCGTAACCTTTTACGATCCGCAGACAGGCACATTTGCGGCGCTCGGCCACGGCATCACGGATGTGGATACCGGAAGGCTCATGCCGCTCTCACGCGGCAGCGTGATGGCGGCAAATGTCAAGGCGGTGCGGCGGGGTGAGAGCGGAGTGCCCGGCGAGCTGAGGGGAGACTTTGATTTGACGCATGACCTCGGCGTATTGTACGCCAACACGGATTGCGGAATCTTCGGCGTATTATCTGAGGAAAACCGGCCAAACGCCTGCGGTGAGGCGCTTTCTCTGGCCTCGCGCGCGGATGTGCATGCGGGGAAAGCGATTATTCTGGCGAACTGCGAGGGCGGTGAGGTATGTGAGTACGGAATCGAAATTGAAAAGCTTTACAGCGGCACTGCCCCCACGCGCAATCTGCTTCTGCGCGTGACCGATCCTGTGCTGCTTGCGCTCACCGGCGGCATTGTGCAGGGAATGAGCGGCAGCCCCATCGTGCAGGATGGAAAGCTTGTCGGCGCGGTGACGCATGTTCTTGTCGATGATCCGACAAGAGGTTATGGAATTTTGATTGAAAATATGCTCGCCGCAGGCGGCCTCGGCGGCGAGCAGCCGGCGTCCGCGTGACGCGCAGCGGCGGCGGAGAAAAGCACTCCGCCGCCGCATAAAATACGGCAAATTCGCCTGTCAGATCCTGTCGAACGGTTTTTGACGGTATCGACAAAAAATCGCTTGAAAATACTGTCTTATCATGCTATTTTATAGGTGAGGCAAGACAATACGTCGTATTTCCGTCGCAAACGTGTTCCCGATGCCGAAATTCAATGAGGAGAGGAAATTGGTACATGGAAAACAGAATCAAGGTCGTTTTGGCCGATGCGAACGAAGACTTCCGAGAGATACTGCAGCAGACGATAGAAAAGACGGGTGAATTTCATGTGGTGGGAAGCGCCGGTGACGGCGCACAGGCGTGGCGGCTGATCGTACAGAATGAACCGCAGCTTGTCATTGCAGACGTTGTATTGCCTGAGCTTGACGGCTTATCACTGCTCAGCCGCATGGCGGATCTTCCGGAAAAGCCGAAAACGATCATGGTTTCTGCATTTTACCGGGAACAGCTTGTGATGCAGGCGATGGAAAAGGGTGCGGCCTATTTCATGGCGAAACCCTGTGAGACGGAATCTCTTATGGAGAGAATGCGGCAGACCGTGCGAGAGGAGCCGGCCGGACAGGAGGACACATCCCTCGCGCTTGAGCGCATGGTCACCTCCATCATCCATGAGGTCGGCGTTCCGGCGCACATCAAAGGCTACCAGTATGTCCGCGAGGCGATTGTCATTGCCGTGCAGGACATGGATGTCATCAATGCCGTGACGAAGGTGCTTTATCCCGAAGTTGCGCGGCGCTACAACACGACGGCCTCGCGTGTGGAACGCGCTGTGCGCCACGCGATCGAGACGGCATGGGACCGCGGCGATCTGGAGACGCTCCAGCGCTACTTCGGCTACACGGTCAACTCTACGAAGGGAAAGCCTACCAACAGCGAGTTCATTGCCATGATCGCAGATCGCATCCGCTTACAGCTTAAAATAAGAAACGCATAAGAAGAAGGCCCCCGCGGCACAGACCGCGGGGCCTTCTTTTAAAGCCTCTCTTGACATTTTCCGCGCAGTGTTATACGATTTCTGTCAAACCCGGATGAAGGAGATGTTTTTATGATCATTCGTGCGGAGGATCGCAAGCAGATGCTCATGCCGAACGCCCGCGGCGGTGAAGGGACGGTCGACAAGCGCGACTATGTTCTCGAGCATATGCCGGAGAACGCGAAAATGTTTGCTGAGATCCGTCTGGAGGCCGGCTGCTCGCTGGGGACGCATACCCATGTCGGCGAGTACGAGGTGTTTTTCTTCGAGGAAGGCGAGATTACGCTCAACGACAACGGAACAGAACGCAAGATGCATCCGGGCGATTTTGCCATCTGCTATGACGGCGAGAGCCACGGCATCGCCAACCATACCGACCGGCCGGCTGCGCTGTATGCGGCCATTATCAAAACCAAGTGAGGAAAAAACAATGACTTATACCTATTACCCCAAGGGAACCTGCTCCAGACAGATGGAGGTGGACGTGGAAAACGGCATCATTGAGGATGCGCGTGTGATCGGCGGCTGCAGCGGCAATCTTCAGGGCATTGTGAGCCTGATCCGCGGCATGAAGGCCGAGGACGCGATCGAGCGGATGCGCGGCATCCGCTGCGGCGCCAAGCCGACCTCTTGCCCCGACCAGCTGTCCATTGCGCTGACAAGAGCGCTGGAGGAGGCAAAAAAAGAAAATGCATGAAGCAAAAAGGCTTTGCCTGCCGGCAGGGCCTTTTTACGCTGACTGTGAACCGGAGAGAAAGAGAATGAAACGATGCAAATAACAAGAAAAAAACGGCAGCTTGATATGCTCCACGGACCGATCTGGAACAAAATCCCGCTCTTTGCCCTGCCGGTGGCGGCCACGGCCATTCTCGGCCAGCTGTTCAACGCGGCGGATATTGCCGTCGTCGGCAATTTCTCCGGCGATATGAACACGGCGGCGGTTGCCGCGGTCGGCGCGAACAGCTCGATCATCAGTCTGGTCGTCAACCTGTTCATCGGCATCGCGCTCGGCGCGAACGTGGTTATCGCCCGCGCTATTGGTGAGAATAATGAGGAGAATGTCCGGAAGGCCGTCCATACCTCGATCGTTCTGTCCATTGTGGGAGGAGCGATCGTCCTGCTGCTCGGCGAGCTTGCCGCCGCGCCGCTGCTGCGCCTGCTTGCCGTGCCGGATGATGTGTTCCCGCTGGCGCTGGTATATCTGCGGATCTACTTTATCGGGATGCCGGTCATCCTGCTTTATAACTTTGAGGCGGCGATTTTCCGCAGCGTCGGTGAAACGAAGATCCCGCTGGAAGCGCTGACACTTTCTGGCGTTTTGAATGTTGTGCTCAACCTGGTTTTCGTGGTCGGCCTGCACATGACCGTGGACGGCGTTGCCATCGCAACGGTCCTCTCCAACGCGGTGAGCGCGGCGCTGCTTTACCGCAGACTGCGCGTGAGCGATAAGATCATCCGTGTGGACCCGAAGGAACTTCGGTTTGACGCGCTGAGCCTCAAGCGCATTTTGAGCATTGGCCTGCCTGCCGGGATTCAGAGTGCGGTGTTTGCCGTGGCGAATATCGTTATCCAGTCGGCCATTAATTCGCTCGGCATGGTGGCAATGGCGGCCTCCAGTGCGGCCTATAATATTGAGATCATCACTTATGACCTTCTCAACGCGTTTTCACAGGCCTGTGCGACCTTTGTCGGCCAGAACTTCGGCGCAGGCCAGATCCGGCGCTGCCGCCGGACGCTGCTGATCTGCATAGCCGAGGGTGTGACAGTGCTTGCCGTAGCCATCAGTGTGATTCTCTTTTTCGGCAAGCCCCTGCTTTCACTGTTCAACAGCGATCCGCTGGTCATTGATACCGGCTATATCCGGCTGGTGACCGTGATGTCGGCGCATATTTTCAGCTTCTTTTATGATGTCCAGTCCGGTTATCTGCGCGGCTTCGGCATTTCGCTTCCGCCCGCGGTTCTGACGATGTTGGGCGTGTGCGGTATCCGCTTAAGCTGGATCAAGTGGGTGTTCCCGCACAGCAGGACATTTGCGACGATTATGCGTGTATTCCCCATCAGCCTTGCGACAACGGCGCTGCTCATTTTTATCGCGGTGCTTGTCTGCCATCCTTCCCGCCGCTATGCGTGGATGGAAAAGGAGAAAATATAAGAAAAAAGGAAGGCCTTGCCCGCGGGCGAGGCCTTCCTTTTTCATTTCGTTATTCCGCCGCCTGGATGCGCAGGTACATATCCTGCATTTTACGGTCGATATCCGCGATCTCATCCGCACAGGCGAGCATCTGCTCGTTGATGCCGACGGGCAGCGTGCTCTTGTCGGCCTTGTAGCGGATATCGTGCTCCAGACTGGCCCAGAAATCCATGGCGACCGTGCGGATCTGCACCTCGACGAGCACGGATTCACTGTGGTCGGAGAGGAAGATCGGCACGCGCAGATCGAGATGGAGTGAGCGGTAGCCATTGTAGTTCGGGGACTTAATGTAATCCTGACGCTTGACAAGCTCCATATCGCTTTGGCGCAGGAGCATCTGCTCGACGCGGTAAACGTCGTCAATGTAGCAGCACACCACGCGGATGCCGGCAATGTCGTTGATACACTTCTTGGCCGACTCCATCGAGATCTCCAGATTTTTACGCCGGAGCTTTTCTATGATGCTCTTGGTCGATTTCAAGCGGCTTTCGACGTGGTGGATGGGATTGTGGTCATAGCGCACACTGAATTCCTCGTTGAGCACCTCCAGCCGTGTCTGGATTTCCCGCACGGCGGAGCTGTAGAGATGCTGGAACTGCAAAAAATCCTGATAGCTGTGGTAAAGCTGAGCTGTCTCGTTCTGCAGCACGATGTCGGTGCGGATGGAAGAAAAGGGCTTGTCCATGTAGGCCTCCGGGAAAAGGATGGTTTGATGGTTCCCTATCAGTATAACACAATGCGTGCGGGGCGCAAGAAAAAAGTGAGAGAAAAATCCACTGGACAAAGAGAGAAAAAATGGGTATACTGTACCTTGCTATTTTTGTTGAACCGCACTTTTTTACGGCAGCATGACCGAATGGGGACAGGAGGCGGCGAGAGTGGACATCGATATGGACATTAAAGAACTGGAAGCATTTGTCTACGTGGTGGAAAACTGCAGTTTTTCCCGCGCAGCAGAGCTGCTGCATCTGACGCAGCCGACCATTTCCTCCCATATTTCCGCCCTTGAGCGCAAGCTCGGCATTAAGCTGGTCGTGCGCACGACGAAGGAGACCTATCCTTCGGACGCGGGCAAGCTGCTCTACCGCTACGCCAAGGAGATTCTTCAGGTGCGTGAGAACGCCGCCGCCGCGCTCAAAAGCTTTTCGCAGGAGATGCGCGGCACCATTACACTGGCGGCCTCCACGGTGCCGAGCCAGTACTATCTGCCGCATCTGCTCCAGCACTTTCACGAGAAATATCCCGATATCTCCTTCAACATCCAGATGGAGGACAGTCCCCGCGTCGCGGAGATGATTGCCTCGCGCGCGGTGGAGATCGGCTTCTGCGGCACGCGTGTGGACAACCACAAATGCGTTCTGCAGGAATTTGCCAGCGACTGCATGGCGGTCATCACGCCGAACACCGAGCGCTTCCGGGCCTATGTCGGCAAGGAGCTTCCCAAGGATGTGCTGCTCCGGGAGACGTTTATCAGCCGGGAGAAGTCCAGCGGCACCTATCAGGCGGGACGTGAGATTCTGGAGAAGATCGGCGTGGACATCACGCATCTGCGCACGGCAATTGAGGTCCGCTCAAGCGAGAGCGTCAAGCAGATGGTCAGCGAAGGACTGGGAATCGGCCTGATCTCGCGCAGCGCCGTGCGGGACTATGTGCAGTTTGAAAAGGTGCTTGCCTTTCCGTTTGAGGAAGAGGAGCTGCGCCGCAAGCTTTATATCGTCAAGCATAAAAACAGCATTCTCTCACCCATTGCGCAGACGTTTTATGACTACGCGCGCCGATACCATGAGGAATATCCCGGGGAGACGCCCTGAAAACGGCGTGTACCCCGGGTTTTTACCATTTTTGCTCACTTATATGTGCAATTTCCGGGAAATCTGAATTTACCATTTACTTTTCCCACATGAAGCGATACAATACAAAAGATCAAATCCAGCGATCCGGAGACGGGAGGGAACGGAAAATGCAGGCCGTGCGGTCCCAGCTTTTTGAGGGCATTACCAATGAAGAATGCGCGCGTATGTTCCAGTGCTTCAGCGCGCGGGAGGCGGGCTATGAGGCCGGCGAGCTCATCTGTGAGTTCGATGGGACGCAGAGTGCTGTCGGTGTGCTGCTCTCCGGCAGCGCCGATCTTGTGCGTCTGGATGTGGACGGAAACCGTACACTTCTTGAAACGCTGGAGGAAGGCGGCGTGTTCGGTGAGGTGCTGGCCTTTGCCGGCGTCGGCGGGGACTCGACATTTCTTGAGTGCCGGCAGGACGCGCGTGTGCTCTACCTCGACTACGACCAGATCACAAAGCGCTGCGAAAACGCCTGCCTGCACCACAGCATTCTCGTGCAGAACCTCTTCCGCCTGCTTTCGACCAAGACGCTGAATCTCAGCGAGCGTGTCGAAGTGCTCTCGCAGCGCAGCATCCGGGATAAGCTTATGTGCTATTTCGACCAGCAGACGCGCCGGAGCGGCACCAACAGCTTTCAGCTGCCCTTTTCGCTCAGCGCGCTGGCGGATTATATCAGCACAGACCGCAGCGCCATGATGCGCGAGCTCAAAAAGCTCAAGGAAGAGGGAACCGTGCAGACGGAGAACCGCTGTATTACTGTTTTATCGTAAATAAGGCCGGCATCCCTGCGCCTGTGCGGCAGGACACGCGGTTGACGCGAGGGAGCTCCTTATTATATAATACCCCATGGAAATCAACAGAAAAGAGGTTACGCTATGTATCGCATCGTTAAAAAAGAAGCGCTGAAGCCGACCGTCATCCTCTATGAGATCGAAGCGCCGATGGTGGCAAGAAAGGCCGAGCCTGGCCAGTTCATCATCCTGCGCGTGGATGAAAACGGCGAGCGCATCCCTATCACGATCCACGATTACGACCGCGAAAAGGGCACCGTTACCATCATTGTGCAGACCATCGGTGCAACGACAGAAAAGCTCAGCCACAAAAAAGAGGGCGAGTTTATTCAGGACTTTGTCGGCCCGCTGGGCCGCCCGACCGAGACCGAGGGCAAGAAGAAGGTCTGCGTGGTCGGCGGCGGCGTGGGCTGCGCCATTGCCTATCCTGTTTTGAAGAAATTCCATGACTGCGGTGCGGAGGTCCATGCAGTCGTTGGCTTTAAGAACAAGGATCTTGTGATCCTTGAAGATAAGTTCCGCGCGGCGTCGAGCGTCCTCAAGCTGATGACGGACGACGGCTCCTACGGAGAGAAGGGCCTTGTCACCGACGCGCTCAAGGCGCTCATCGATGCGGGCAACCAGTATGACGAGATCTTCGCCATCGGCCCGGCCATCATGATGAAGTTTGTCTCCAAGACCACCGAGCCTTACGGCATTCCAACCACCGTTTCCATGAGCCCCATCATGGTCGACGGCACCGGCATGTGCGGCGGCTGCCGTCTCACCGTGGGCGGTGAGACGAAGTTTGCCTGCGTCGACGGTCCCGACTTCGACGGCCACAAGGTCGACTGGGACGAGAGCCTCAAGCGCGGCAAGATGTATTTCGACTGGGAGCGCCATAAATACGAGGAAACCTGCAACCTGTTCAAGGAGGTCAAGTAAGATGCCGAACATGAGCTTGAAGAAGAACGAGATGCCCTCTCAGGACCCCAACGTCCGCAATAAAAACTTTCTGGAGGTTGCTCTCGGCTATACCGAGGAGCAGGCGCTCGACGAAGCGGCCCGCTGCCTCAACTGCAAGAACCATCCCTGTGTTTCCGGCTGCCCGGTGCAGGTGAAGATCCCGGAGTTCATCAAGAAGATCACCGAAAAGGACTACGAGGGTGCGTATCAGGTCATTCATGAAACGTCCTCGCTCCCCGCTGTCTGCGGCCGCGTCTGCCCGCAGGAAACGCAGTGCGAGAGCAAGTGCGTGCGCGGAATCAAGGGCGAGCCGGTCGGCATTGGCCGTCTGGAGCGCTTTGTTGCCGACTGGCACAACGCCAACGTCAAGGAATCTCCCGCCAAGCCGGTCTCCAACGGGCATAAGGTCGCCGTCATCGGCTCCGGCCCCAGCGGCCTGACCTGCGCAGGTGACCTTGCCAAGAAGGGCTATGACGTCACCGTGTTTGAGGCACTGCACCTCGCCGGCGGCGTGCTGGTCTACGGTATCCCCGAGTTCAGACTGCCCAAGGCCATCGTGCAGAAGGAGGTCGACGGCCTCAAGGCGCTCGGCGTCAAGGTCGAGACGAACATGGTCAT
>CAKTOJ010000011.1 GCA_934589665.1 uncultured Oscillospiraceae bacterium
GTGGAGGAAACCGTAAAGCGTGATGAAAACGGGCATATTACGTTTGCCTATTTAGACGTGGAATTTGAGGGATTTGCGTTCCACCTGACGTACTGATCCAACTGCGCTTTTCTGCAAAAAACGTCTAATAAAAGGACTGAATATGGACGGCTTATGGTCAAAATGCGTGGATATAGCATGCATTTTGTCGTAAGCCGGCCATATTTTTATGTGTTTTTGCCTTGCATTTTTTCCAGAAAAGCTTACATATTTTCCGACAAAAGGGAAAACGAATTGACAATTGAAAACGTGCGCGGTAATGTGCACATGCATGAAAACCCTTTCAAAATCATACGTGCAAAATCAAACCATTCGGAACAACAATTAAGGAGCTGTGACAATGAGCAAGGAAATCAAAATCACGATCAGCGAAAAGCGCTGCAAGCAGTGCGGTATCTGCTCAGCACTTTGTCCGAAGCACGTTTTCGATCAGGAGACCGGCAGCGATCCGGTCGTGGCCCGCATCGAAGACTGCATCGGCTGCAAGCTTTGCGAACTCAGATGCCCTGATTTCGCCATCGACGTGGAGGTACAGAAATGAGAACCAACGAACATAAGGTATTTCTGGAAGGCAACGACGCGATCGTTGCCGGTGCTATGGCCGCCGGCGCCAAGTTCTATGCCGGTTATCCCATCTCTCCGAGTTCTGAGGTCGCCGAGGGTTCTTCCCGCGAGCTGCCCAAGAACGGCGGTCTGTACGTGCAGATGGAGGACGAGATCTCCTCTATGGCGGCTATGCTCGGCGCTTCTCTCGCCGGCAAGAAGGCATACACTGCCACTTCCGGCCCGGGCTTCTCTCTGATGCAGGAGAACCTCGGCCTCGGCATCATGTCCGAGCTGCCCTGCGTGATCGTTGACGTTCAGCGCTCCGGCCCCTCCACCGGTGCTGCCACCAAGCCCGCACAGGCCGACCTGATGCAGGCGCGCTACGGTGTGCACGGCGACCACAGCATCATCGCCATCAGCCCCTCCTCCGTGCAGGACTGCTTTGACCTGACCATCACCGCTTTCAACCTCGCTGAGAAGTACCGTACCCCGGTCGTCTTCCTCGCTGATGAGGTCATCGGCCATCTGCGTGAGAGCGCGACGTTCTACACTCCCGATCCCAGCGAGATCATCAACCGCGCGACTCCTCCCGAGGGCACCAAGCAGGCGGACTTCCGTCCCTACGGCTATTCCACCAACATGCCCGTTCCCATGACCTATGTCGGCGATCCCGAGCTGCTCATGCGCACCACCGGTTCCACCCATGACGAAAAGGGCGAGTTCGGCCCCAACCCCGCCAACATCAACCGCGTGACCCACTATCTGACCGACAAGATCGAGAAGAACGTGGACGATATCACCATCACCCGCTCCTATAAGCTCGATGATGCCGACGTCGTCATCATCTCCTTCGGCTGCTCCGTCCGCAGCTCCATCACCGCAGTGGACAAGCTGCGCGAGAAAGGCGTCAAGGCCGGTATGCTCCAGCTCGTTACCGTCTGGCCCATGCCCGAAAAGGAGATCCGTGCGGCGCTCAAGCAGGCCAAGACCGTTGTGGTGGCTGAGCTCAACCTCGGTCAGCTCGCCGGCGAAGTCCGCAAGTTCAACGACTATGGCTGCAAGGTCGTTCAGGCCAACCGTACCGACGGTATGCTCATCACCCCGCAGCAGATCATCGACAGTTATGAGGAGGAGAAGTAATCATGGCCAGTTATAAGGATTATATGCTTTTTGACAAGCTCCCCCATACCTGGTGCGCAGGCTGCGGCCACGGCATTGTTCTTCAGTCCATTGCCGCCTGCCTTGCCGAACAGGGCTGGGATAAGCACGACATCGCTCTCGTTTCCGGTATCGGCTGCTTCGGCCGTGTGGACGACTATCTGGACATCAACTGCATGCACGTGACCCACGGCCGCGCGCTGGCCGCTGCGACCGGCGTTGCGCTGGGCAACCCCAATCTGCATGTTCTTGTCACCATGGGTGACGGCGACGGCGCGACCATCGGCGGCAACCACCTGATCCACTGCGCGCGCCGCAACATCAACCTGACCGCGATCGTTTCCAACAACTACAACTACGGCCAGACCGGCGGCCAGTATTCCGCCACCACGCCGGAGAAGAGCATCACCACGACTTCTCCCTACGGCCACATCGAGCCGAACTTCGACCTGTGCAAGCTCGTTGCTGCGGCCGGCGCTTCTTATGTTGCCCGTGCCACGACCTACAACCCCGTCCAGATGCGCAAGCTCATCATCGACGGTATGAACACCAAGGGCTTTGCCATGATCGAGGTCATGTCCGCCTGCCCGACCCACTACGGCCGCTACAACAAGCAGGGCGAGGCCGCTCGCATGATGAAGTTGATGAACGAGCAGAGTGTTCCTGTTGAAAAGGCCAACAAGATGACCGAAGAGGAGCTTGAGGGCAAGATCATCACCGGCTGCCTCGTCAACAAGCCCCGCGAGGACTATTACACCAAGTATAAGCGCATCATTGACGCGCAGAGCGTGGAGGGTTAAACAATGAAAACTGAAATCGTACTCAGCGGCGTCGGCGGCCAGGGTCTGATCTCCACCGGCGAGATCATGTGTCAGGCGGCTGCCCTGTTTGAAGATGGCCTCAACGCCACTCTGACCGCGTCCTACGGCTCCGAGACCCGCGGCACCTTTACCAAGACTGACGTCATCATCTCTGATGAGCCTATCGGCTACCCCAACGTGGAGAGCCCCGACATCATCCTCTGCCTTGCGCAGGTCGCTTACGATAAGTATGTCGACAAGTTCGGTGATCACACCAAGATCTTCTACGATACCGAGATGGTCAAGCCCGCCGAGGGCGCCAAGGGCGAGCACATCGGCTATGACTTCCGTGCCATGAGTATTGAGCTGGGCAATATGCAGACCATGAACACCATCGCTCTCGGTCTGATGATGAAGCGCTGCGGCCTGCTCCACAAGGAGAGCGTTATGAAGGCCTTCGCACACCGCTTCGCTGGCAAGGATAAGGTTGTTGCCATCAACGGTAAGGCTCTCGACCTCGGCCTGAGCCTGGATTAATCCTGAAATAACGTATACGGATCTTTTGTAAAGGAGTAGCACGATGAAATATCCTGTTGAACAAATTCGCAGCTTCTGCGAGCAGGTTTGGGAAAAGGCCGGTCTCTCTCACGAGAACGCCGCGACCTGTGTTGACGTTCTGCTTGCAGCTGACCTGCGCGGCCAGCGCACCCACGGCACGACGCACATGAAGGACTATTGCGACCGCATGCTCAAGGGCACTGCGACCAATGGCGAGGACATGGACATCAAGCAGACCTCTCCCACCTCCTTTGTGGTTGATGCCAAGCACGCTGTCGGCATGGTCGCCGCGCCGATCGTGATGAACAAGTGCATCGAGCAGGCCAAGGAGTCCGGCGCCTGCTTTGCCTCTGTCCACAACGGCTGCCACTATGGTCTGGGCGCTTATTACCCCATGATGGCCATGAAGGAAGGCATGATCGGCTTCAGCTTTGCCAACGCTCCCGCACTGGTCGCTCCGTTCGGCGGCGCTGATCCGCTGCTCGGCACGAACCCGATCTCCATTGCCATCCCCGCTGAGAAGCACCCCAATCTGGTTCTGGATATTGCCACCAGCGTTGCAGCCAAGGGCTTTATCGCGCTGGCGATGAAGGAAGGCCGCGACATTCCTCTGGGCTGGGCACTGGACGAGAACGGCGCGCCCACCACGGATGCAGCTGCCGCCAACAAGGGCGTTCTGCTGCCCTTCGGTGCGCACAAGGGCTATGCCTTTGAGCTGATCGTCTCCATCCTTTCCTACGCGCTCAGCGGCTCTGACATGGATGTTGACATCCCGCGCTTCTTCGAGTGCACGGATAAGATGACGAACGTCGGCTACTTCATGGGTTGCATCGACATTTCCAAGTACTGCTCCCTCGACGATTTCAAGAAGCGTGTTGACGCGCTCTTTGACGTGATCAAGGCCTGCCGTCCCGCTGTCGGCTCCAAGGGCGTTCTGATCCCGGGCGAGATCGAGGACAACAAGACCAAGCTCGCGCTGGAGGAGGGTATCGATCTCTCCGAGGCCACCCTGAACGATTTCAAGGAAATGGCAAAGACCTTCGGCGTGGAGTACACCTTCTGATTATGCAAACGACCTCGTCATGAGGTGGGGGCTGCGCAGGGATCTTGCCACCTGCGCAGCCCTGTTTTTCAACTGCGGCGGACGAAAAAGCAAAAGCCGCGCCGCCTGAAAAAATTTACTGTTGCAATTTTCGACATTTTTTTCATATAATCATGATATCGGCACATCTGCCGCTATCCGGCAGGGATGGAACATCCCGCCGGACACCGACATTATAATATTGAAACAGAAAGAGGATACTGCTATGCAAGAGCATCAGATCAAATATGTTACGCCGGAGGAGGCCGTTAAGGCCGTGCAGTCCGGCGACTGGGTGGACTACGGTTTCGGCGCCGGCTTCCCGGAGCTGCTGGATAAGGCGCTTGCTGCGCGCAAGGGCGAGGTGAAAGATGTCAAGGTCCGCGGCGGCCTTGTGATCCGTCCGCGCATCGAAGTCGTGGAGAGCGACACCGAGCAGGAGAGCTTTACCTACTACAGCTGGCACATCGGTGACTATGAGCGCAAGCTTCAGACGCGCGGCCTGGTGAAGTTCATGCCCACTATGCTGCGTTCTCTGCCTTATCTCTACCGCGACAAGCACATCCGCTGCGATGTGGCTTTTGTTCCCGTCTCTCAGCCCGACGAGCAGGGCTACTGCGGCCTTGGCATTTCCAACTATGCCTGGCGCACGATCTTTGAGAGCGCCCGCACGGTCATCTTCGAGATCAATGAGCACTACCCCAGGCTACAGGGCGTCAACGGCTCTCACCGCGTCCATCTCTCCGAGGCGGACTATGTTGTTGAGGGTACGCATGAGCCGCTGCCTGTGCGCTCCTACCGCGATCCGAGCGAGACGGATATCGCCATCGCCAAGCTGGTTGTCGATCAGATCCCCGACGGCGCGGTGCTTTCCCTCGGTGTGGGCGGCGTGCCGTACACCGTGGCAAAGATGCTTGCCGAGTCCGATAAGAAGGACCTCGGTTGCCACACCGGCACGATCAGCGACGCATTCCTTGAGCTCTATAAGGCCGGCAAGCTGACCAATGCCCGCAAGGAGCTGGATGCCGGACTTTCTGCGTGGAACCTCGCTATGGGCTCTCAGGCGCTCTATGACTGGCTGGACGCAGAGCCGGACATCTTCCATCCCGGCGATTTGGATTACATTCACTCCGTCGAGCGTATCTCCCAGCTGAGCAACGTCATCAGCATCAACGGCGGCGTGCAGCTTGACCTGATGGGTCAGGAGAATGCCGAGAGCGCCGGTACCCGTCAGCTTTCCGGCATCGGCGGCCAGATGGACTTCCTCGAGGGCGCGTTCCGCTCCAAGGGCGGCAAGGGCTTCATCTGCATCAATTCCTCCCGCGTGACCAAGGACGGCGAGCGCAAGAGCAATATCGTGGCGACCATTCCGGGCGGCAGCACGGTCTCCGCGCCGCGCACGATGATCCAGTATGTTGCGACCGAGTACGGCATTGCCTCCCTTTCCGGCAAAAGCCTGCGTGAGCGCGCCGAGGCGATGGCCTCCATCGCGCACCCCGACTTCCGCGAGGAGCTGCTCAAGTACGCACACGAGAATTTCCGCTGATGCGGCGGCCCGCCGGCGTACCGGACGGGACATATACACTGCCCGCTGACCGGAAGGCCGCGCCAGCTCGGAGCGGCCGACAGGGCTGAAACAGGAGGAGACGCTTCATGAAGGACTGTTTTGAGGTCTCGAAATATTCACAGGACAGAAATCCGACGTCTCATATCCACGAGGAGTATGAGATCCTGATATCTCTGACCAACGACGGCAAATTTTTCGTGCGTGAGCGCGGCTATCAGCTGCGCTTCGGCACGCTGTTTGTGCTACCGCCGTTTGAGATCCACCGCTGCTTCTGCAAGGGAAACCAGAATTATGAGCGGTACACAATCCGTTTTCCGGCTGATATTCTGCGCCAGATGTCGACGCAGAGCATCAGCATGGAGGAGGTGTTCGGCTCTGCGCCGCGCATCTGTCAGGTGCCGGACGAACTGCTGATGAACATGCTGCTGACGCTCTCCAGCCTGCTCAAGGAGCGGACGGGGGAGTTCGGCGAGGAGATCGAGCGCAAGATCCGGCTCGAGCAGTTCCTGCTGCTTACGGCGCGGCTGATCGAAAGTCAGGATGAGGTGATGCACCCGCTCGTCGAGAGCGACGGGCGCGTGGGCGAGGTGCTGCGGTATATCCATACGAATTACGCCAACGACATCACGCTGGAGAAAATGTCGAATGACCTCTTCATCAGCAAATCGCGTCTGAGCCAGATCTTTAAGGACGCGACGGGCTTTTCCATCGGCTCGTACATTATCATGTACCGGATCAAGCGCGCCTGCTCCCTGCTTCAGGGCGGCATGAGCGTGCAGGAGGCCGGTGAACAGGTCGGCTTCCACAACGGAACGCACTTCATCCGTGCCTTCAAGCGCCACATGGGCTGCTCGCCCGGTAAATTCGTACGCAGCGAAGGCAGCACGAAAAATTGAACAGCAAAAAAGCGCCGGCTGCCGTATGGCAGCCGGCACTTTTTTGCCGGAAGCAGATGTGAAGCGCTCAAAGGTGCAGCTCGCGGTCTTTGAGAAAGGTGTCCAGCCGTTCTTCAAAGTAGCGGATATTTTCGATGCGGTTCGGTCGAGGGGCATAGCTGATGACCTTATAGCAGATGCGGTCGGGCGGCGGATTGAACATTTCGTAGACCGATACGTTGTGGCCGTATGCGGCGGCGCTGGTTTGCAGGAAGGGGATAGCGCAGGCAGGGACAATGCACCAGACGCCGTCGGCAAAATAGTTGCAGACGTTGTACGCCGTTTCGATCTCAACGAGGGGACGGTGGCCGGGACCAAAATATGCGTCATGCCAGGCGCGGTAAGAGGTGCCCCAGTCGGTGAGCAGTTCCTTGTTCGGGTCAAGCGTCCGTGGGTCGATGACGTGGCGGTCGGTGCCAAGACAGGCAAGCAGATAATGCTTCTCTGAAAAGATGGGGACGATCCGGGCGTTTCGGCTGACGCGCTCGCGCACGGTAAAGCCAATGTCGATTGCCTGTGTTTCGACTGCGTCGATGATCGTACCGGACTGAGCGGAGTGAAGCGAGAGCATGAAGGGCTTTTCCTCGCTGATCTGGGCATACAGGTCGGCAAACAGAAAGGAGACGGTTTCCACGCTGGAGATCGACAGCACACGCTGGTGCGTGTCGTTCTTGAAGTGCGCCGTGTCGCGCGCGAGCATGAGCCAGCGCTCGGCCAGTGGAATGAATTCCATGCCGGCTTGTGTCAGCTCGAAGGACTTCTTGCCACGCGAGCGGGTGATGAGCGGCGTCGCCAGTTCCTTTTCCAGGTGGTCGATGCGGTAGCTCAGAGTCGACTGAGAGATAAAAAGGGCGTCCGCCGCACGTGTAAAGCTCTTCTGGTCGACAAGACTGACAAAAGCTTCAATATAATTGATATCCATTGTGCCCACCTCTTCTATATTCGATAAAAGTATGCAAATCTTCCTATAAAATGTGATAATATCGATTTCATCGATATTATATCAGAAAATAATCTGTTTTACAAGTTTTTTATGATGTGGTATAAAATCTATAAAGTTAAAACGCAATAAGCAACGGCGATAATTTTAACTTTCTTTGTGCAGCATATACAAATGCGGGCTGCGGAACATGTACAGTCAACAAAGGAAATGCGGCAAGAAGCTGTACGGTTATGCAGTCTGAACAGAATCATCAGAAAGCACACGGATGCAGGCAAAGGAGATGGATTCATGCAGTTGAGAAATCACATGGAGGAGATCCAGCTATCAAAGATCCGAGAGATCGGCGAACTGGCCAACAAAATGGCGAAGGAGGGACGCTCCGTCGTCAAGCTGCAGGTCGGCGAACCGGACTTTGATACGCCGCAGCACATCATTGATGCGGCGATTGCCTCCCTGAACAGGC
The DNA here is from genome assembly GCA_934589665.1 of uncultured Oscillospiraceae bacterium. Classification (GTDB taxonomy): domain Bacteria; phylum Bacillota; class Clostridia; order Oscillospirales; family Oscillospiraceae; genus Hominicoprocola. The sequence goes on from CAKTOJ010000011.1 coordinate 8,091, forward strand.
GCGAAACGCATTACGCGCACAATCGCGGAACGATGGACTGCCGCAAGGCGATCGCCGCGAAGCTCCAGCGGGACAACGGCATTGCGGCGGACCCGGAAAAGAATATTCTGGTTCTCAACGGCTGTGCGGAGGCGCTGATGTGCTCGACGCTCGGCATCCTTGATCCCGGCGAGGAAATGATTATCATTGAGCCGACCTTCATCAATTATATTCAGCTGACCAAAATGGCCGGCTGCACGCCGGTGATCGTCCGGGCGCGCGAGGAAAACGGTTGGCTGCCGGATATTGAAGACATCCGCAAGGCTATCACGCCGCGCACGAAGATACTGCTGCTCAACACACCGACGAACCCGACCGGCGCGGTCTATCCGAGGGAGCTGCTTGAGGACATTGCGAAGCTCGCAATCGAGCATGGGTTGATAGTTGTGTCCGATGAAGTTTATGAAAAGCTGATTTACGGCGGGGCAGAGCATGTGTCTATTGCGTCTATCCCGGGTATGGAGGATCGCACCATCACCATCAACGGACTTTCCAAGGCCTATGCGATGACCGGCTGGCGTCTGGGCTATGTCGCCGCCGACGAGGGATTGATCCTGCCGATGCTCAAAGTGCACCAGTATTCCACCACCTGTCTGCCCGTCTTTACACAGGCCGGTGCGGTCGAGGCGCTGGACAACAGCGCGGATGATGTGGAGGCTATGCGGCAGGAGTATGAACGCCGCCGCAATGTGCTCGCCGGACTCTTGCGGGAGATCGACGGCATCACGCTTGACCACGTTCCCGACGGTACGTTTTATATGTACCCCAACATCAGCAAGCTTGGCATCAACAGCCGTGACTTCGTTTTCGGCCTGCTGGAAAAGACCGGCGTGGCGACGACCTACGGCACGGCGTTCGACCAGCACGGCGAGGGCAATATCCGCATTTCCTTCGCCAACAGCGAGGAAAACCTGCGCGAGGGCGCAAAACGCATTGCTGCGTACGTCTCCGGACTGCGCTGACAATAAAAAGATAAAGGAGAAAACACATGAAATCACAGAAGAAAAAGCTTGGCCTGTCTGCAAAAATGCTCATCGGCATGGCACTTGGTCTGATCGTCGGCATCATTGCCGGCCCCGCCATCACCTGGATCAAGCCCTTCGGCACGGTATTTGTTAACCTGCTGAAAATGTGCATGGTTCCCGTTATCTTTATTTCCATCACGCTGGCGATCGCACAGGTCGCCGACCTGAAGGTGTTCGGCCGCATCGGCATCAAGATCTTCGTCTGGTATTGCCTTACCTCCGCCGCGGCGGCTGTGGTCGGCATCTTCTGGGCGCTCATCATCAAGCCGGGCATCGGCTTCGCGGCTGAAACGACCGGCGCGGTTGAGAAGACCATCCCCAGCATCGTCGATTCGCTCGTCGGCATCATCCCCACCAACATCATCAAGGCGATGGCGGACGCGAACCTCATGTCCATCATCTTCTTTGCAATCCTCTTCGGCATTGCCATCTCCCTGACGGGTGATAAGAAAAAGCCTCTGGTCGATCTGCTTGAGTCCTCCAATGCGGCGATCCTCAAGATGATCAACATTTGCCTCCAGTACGCGCCCATCGGTGTGTTCGCTCTTATGGCCAACATGGCCGGCAGCAACGGCCTCGATGTGATCCTCCCGCTCGGCAAGTTCCTCCTCACGGAGTATGCTGCCATGTTCACCCAGATCCTCGTGGTCTATGGTGCTCTGCTTGCTATCTGCGGCAAGATCAACATTTTCCGCTTCATCAAGCGTATGCGCGCCGTCCTTATCATGGCATTCTCCACCACTTCGTCCGCTGCGACGGTTCCTCTGGAGCTTGAGCTGTGCGAGTCTCACCTCGGCGTGCCTCTGTCCATCGGCGGCTTCTCCCTGCCCCTCGGCTCCACCGTCAATCAGGATGGTGCGGCGCTCAATATCCCCATCTGCCTGCTCTTCACCGCGCAGATCTACGGTATGCACTTCTCCGCCGGTGAGCTTATCATGGTCGTGTTCCTCGCGCTCATTATGTCCATCGGCGCAGCCGGCATCCCCGCAGGCGCTTCGATCTTCGTGCTGATGATTCTCGGCCAGTTCGGCCTTCCCACCGACGCGTTCGGCCTGATCCTTGCCAGCTACGTTCTCATCGACGTCATGCTCACCACCGTCAACATCTGCGGCGATATGGTCTGCACGACCAGCGTCTGCCGTATGGAGGGTGCCCTGAACACCGCTGTCTGGGACGATCCCAACTACGATCCTGAAGCGGCGCATGCGGCTGCCAGCAAGTAAATAACGAAAACACACTTTTCTTCCTCACACAGCTTCGCCGCACAGTTTTTACTGCGCGGCGAAGCTGCAGATAGAAACAGAACATAAGGAGGTTTTCGCATGTCTTTCACGATTCAGGAGATCCGGCAGGCGCGGGAGCGGATTCGCCCCTATGTGCTGGAAACGCCGCTGATCCGGCTTGAAAATCTCGACCGCTTTCTGGGCTGCCGGGTTTACATCAAAGCGGACTGCATGCAGCTCACGGGCGCTTTTAAGCTGCGCGGCGCGATGAACAGAATGCTTACGCTCACAAAGGAGGAGCTGGGTCGCGGTGTGGTTGCGGCCTCCTCCGGGAATCATGGACGCGGCTTGGCCTATGCCGCGAAAATGCTCGGTGCGAAGGCGACGATCGTCATGCCGAAAAATGCGCCGGCGCTGAAGATCAACAACATTAAGGCGCTGGATGCCGAGGTCGTTTTGTGTGAACCCTCGGAGCGCATGACTGTGGCTGAAAGCATCTGCCGCGAGCGCGGATCGGTTCTTGTTCCGCCGTTCAACGATGAGCGGATCATGGCGGGACAGGGGACGGCGGGCATGGAGCTTGTCGAGCAGGGACCGGCGTTTGCCTCGGTCATTGTCCCTGTCAGCGGCGGAGGACTCATCAGCGGTATTTCCACTGCGGTCAAAGCGCTCTCGCCGTCCACCGCCGTCTACGGCGCGGAGCCCGCGCCCCTGCCGCGCTACAGCAAGAGTCTTGCTACGGGCGAGGCGGTCACGGTCCCCCAGCAGAGCACGGTCGCCGATGCGCTCATCGGCCAGACACCGGGCAGCAAATGCTTCCCGGTTATTCAGAGAAATGTGGACGGTGTTTATCCGGTCAGCGACGCCTATACGCTCAAGGCGATGAAGCTTCTTCTGACGGAGGGAAAGATCATGGCCGAACCGTCGGCCTGCATCGGCATTGGCGCGGTGCTTGAGGGCTCGGTCCGGGTAAAAGCGGAAGAAAATGTCTGCTTCTTTGTCTCTGGCGGTAATGTCAGCATCGAACAGCTGCAAGTTTTGGAGGAGGTCAGCTTATGAAAATGATTTACAGCGGCAATAAGCCAAGCGGACACTATACCCCTGGCGTGATCAGCGGCGGCACGCTTTATGTTTCGGGCCAGACGTCGGCTGATCCGGCCACCGGCCTTCCCCCACAAGGTGGGTTCGAGGCGGAAATGAAGATGGCGCTGTCGAAAATGGAGACCGTTTTGAAGGCGGCGGGCTGCACGAGAGAGGATGTCGTGATGTGCCGCATCTATATCAGCTCGATCGACTATTGGTCGGCGGCAAATGCGGTGTATGCTGAATTTTTCGGCGAGCACCGTCCCGCACGCATTGTTCTTCCAGTCGGCGCGTTCAGCAAGGGGTGCAATGTGGAGCTGGAAGTGACCGCTGAGGTGCATCCGTAAAAAAGAGAAAAGCGCCGTCTCTCCGAAAAACGGAGGGACGGCGCGTTCACTTTATTCGCCAATTTCATAGTCCGCAGCGACGCGGTCGGTGCGGATGGACTTGCACAGGGCGCTCACGGCCTTGTGGCGCGGGTCGTCCTTATACGCCTGAAGAGCGTCCATCGACGCAAATTCAGAGACGAGCACGGCATCATAATTATCACTGCCGATGCAGCGCCTGACCTCACAGGCTTTGAGCTGGGGAATCACGCCGAAGAGAGCCTGAAGCCCGGTGAGAAAGCGCTCCTGCTCGGTTTCCGTGCCTTCACGGAACTTCCACATCACGATATGACGGATCATTTCGCGTTATATACCTCAATGGCCTTTTTGAGAATATCCATCGAGCGCTCGATCTTCTCGCACTCGATGACATAGGCCATGCGGACCTCGTTGAGTCCCTTACCGGGCGTGGCGTACATCGGCGCTCCCGGAGCGAACATGACAGTCTCGCCGTTGTCGTTGAACTCCTCAAGCAGCCACTGCTGGAACTTGTCAGCGTTGTCCACCGGCAGCGCGGCCATCAGATAGAACGCGCCCTTGGGGCACTCAAAGACCACGCCGGGGATCTCGCGCAGCTTGCGTACGAGGGTGTCGCGGCGCTTTTTGTATTCGTCGCGCACGGCGGCAAAATATTCCGGGCCGACGGTATAAAGATGCGCGGAGGCGATCTGGTCGAGGGTGGAGACGCTCAGGCGGGACTGGCAGTATTTGAGCGCGTGGCCGAGCAGCTCCTTATTCTTGGTGATCAGGCAGCCGATGCGCGCGCCGCAGGCGGAGAAGCGTTTGGACACCGTGTCGATGACGACGATGTTATCCGGCGCCTTGTCGGCATAGGAGCCGAAGGACTGAAGCGGCTCGCCGCCGTAAACAAATTCGCGGTAGGCTTCGTCGCCGATGAGGAAGAGATCGTGCTTTTTGGCAAGCTCGACGAGCATCTTCATCTCATCGTCCGTCAGCACCACGCCGGTGGGATTGCCGGGGTTAGTGACCATGATGGCGCGGGTGTGCTCATTGATGAGCGGCTCGATCTTTTCGCGCTCGGCATAGTGATAGCCCTCCTCGGGACAGGTTGGGATGGGCGTGATGGACGCGCCGCAGGTGCACACCATGGTGTTGTAGTTGGGGTAGAACGGCTCGGGGATCAGAATCTCGTCCCCGTCATCAAGGATGCACTGAAGCGTGATGGAGAGCGCCTCGCTGCCGCCGGTGGTGACATAGATCTCGCTCTTATCAAAGTGCATGTCGAGCTTGTCGTAGTAATTCTGGATGGCGTCGATCAGCTCGGGGATGCCGGGCGAGGGGGCATAGGCCAGAACGGGCTGCTCAAAGCTGCGGATGGCCTCAAAAAACGCGGGAGGAGTCTGGACGTCGGGCTGGCCGATGTTGAGATGATAAACATTGATGCCGCGTGCCTTGGCCGCTACTGCATAGGGGTGGAATTTGCGCATGGGAGACTGGCCGCACTTTTCGATCTTACTGGAAAACTTCATCGTTCGTTCCTCCTTTGATTGGTACTTTTAAATGCAGCGTGGATAAGCAATATACATCTATCTAAAATTATATGCGCCCGGATGTCAAAAAACAAGTCGGACATACACCAAAAGAACGGCAAAGTTCCGCTAAATTTTCTGCTTCTTCGCTATAGACGCGGATGCCGTGCGTGCGCAGAAGCGCAGTTGTCACACCGTCACCGGCGGTGAGCGTGCCGGTGAAGGTGCCGTCGTAGATCTCACCGCTGCCGCAGCTGGGACTGCGCGATTTGAGCACGGCGGCAGCCGTTCCCTCACGCTGCGCAAGCTCCAGCGCCGCCTCTGCGCCGCGGCGGTACGCCTCCGTTACGTCGCGGCCGTCCTTTGCAGTGATTTGCCCGCCGCGCCGCTCGCTCGGAAGCCGCGGCGTTGGCAGTCCGCCGAGCACCTCAGGGCAGACGGGGATCAGGTCAAAGTGTCCGGCGAGGGCGCGCACGGCTTCGCTGCCCTTTTCTCTGCCATCATAGCGGCAGGGCGTGCCGAGCAGGCACGCGCTTACCAGCAGACGGGGCTTCATTTCCCGACCTCCAGCGCTTTTCCGTTAAGCTGCGCGAACACGAGCGTGTCGCCCTCGTACTTGAGCTTGAGCGAGAAAAACGGCTCATCGGAGTCGAGCAGACGCAGAAAGATCTTGTCGCCCTCCCAGAGCTTAAGCTTCAAAAGCTCACTCTTTTTGATCCACGCAAGCTCTCCCTCATCGCACTCGACCGGCGTACCGGTGAAGCCGTCGGCAGTGAACAGGTGCATGTACTCCGTCTCATAGAGGTCGGAGATAAACGTGACGATGCCGCGGTAGCGCCAGTGCGTGAGCGTCAGACCAGTTTCCTCCAGCGTTTCGCGCAGTGCGCAGTCTTCGGGCGCTTCGCCGGGCTCAAATTTGCCGCCTACGCCGATCCATTTGTCGTGGTTGAGGTCGTTCTCCTTTTTCGTGCGGTGGAGCATCAGATATTCGTCACCGCGCTCAATATAAATGAGCGTGGAATTGATGGCGCGGAAGATGTCTTTTCCCATGATCTGCCTCCATGATCGATGAAATATTTTCCATAGTATAAGCGGTGAAACGAAAAAATGCAAGCGGAAACGGACAGGCAAGTTTTCGCGCCTGCGCTCATACGCTGGGATCGGACAAACGCAGAGGAGGACATGTGATGGAAGCGAAAGGAAAGGAATATCTTACCCGCATGGCGGAGCTTTTTGACCTGCCGGCCGATGTGGCGGCGGGACTGAGCCACATGGAGCTGCTCGGTGACCGGCAGCTTTTTTTAGAGGGACACGAGGGGCTGCTGGCCTACGGCACGGAGCTCATTGACATAGGCATCGGCGGCGCGGTGCTGCGTGTGACGGGCGAGGGCCTCTCACTCAAGAGCATGACGGAGCGGGAGGTGCGCATTTTCGGGCGGATCGACGGCGTTGAATTTCTGCGCTGAGAGGGGGAGACTGAGATGAACCGGGCAGCGGAGCTTTTACGCGGAACAGCGCGCGTGCGCGTTGAGAGCGCGTTTCCCGAACGGGTACTCAATCTCTGCGGCGCGCACAGTGTTGCCTTTTCCGACCTGCGGTGGGAGAGTGCGAACGCACTCTCCTTTATGATCCGTGCCGTCGACCGGAAAAGGCTTGCGCACATTCTGGAACCACTGGAAGCGGAGATTACGGTCGAGCGCACAGAGGGCGCGCCTTTTTTCCTGCGGCGCTTCCGCCGGCGCTATGCGCTGCTTGCGGGGCTCGCGCTTGTGTTGCTCCTGTTTGCTGCTAATCTTCTTTTCATCTGGGATTTGGAGGTCACGGGCAACGAGAACGTGCCGGCGGAGAAGATACTGCGCGTGCTCGGTGAACAGGGGCTGCGGCGCGGCAGCTTTGCCTATTCCTTCCGCCCGCAGGATCTGTGTAACCGCGCGCTGCTGGAGCTGCCGGAGCTTGCGTGGCTGACAGTCAATGTCAGCGGCTGCCGCGCACATATCCTTGTGCGCGAGCGCGTGCCGAAGCCGGAACTGGCCAATGACCGGGAGCCGGCAAACATCGTGGCCAAAAAGACTGCGCTTGTCACCGAGGTGCGTGCCTACGACGGCAGGGCGATGGTGCAAAAGGGCGCGACCGTCACGGCGGGACAGCTGCTTATTTCCGGCGCGGTGGAGACGGAGGGGCCGGAGCGCCCGAGCGTTGCCAGCCGCCTGCTGGCCGGATGCGGGGAGGTCTGGGGAAGAACGTGGTATGAGCTTTCGGTCAGGATACCGCTGGAGTATGAAGAAAAATGCTATGACGGTACGGAAAAGCGTTCATTTGCCCTGCTGGCCGGTTCGCATCGGGTAAAATTTGGCGCAAAAGGGAGTAGCAATTTCAATAGCAGTTGTGATAAAATAATACACCGAACAAAGCTGACCCTGCCCGGCGGCGCGGCGCTTCCGCTCACGTGGGAGGAAACCGTGCTACGGCATTACACAACGCGCGCCGCCGTGCGAGAGCGCGCGGAGGTGGAAGCGATGGGGGAGAGGCTGCTCTCGGACTATCTTCTCAGTCAGATCGACGGCACGGTGACGAGCACGCGCGTCGACTCGGCAATGCAGGGCGGCTGGCTGCTTGTCACGCTTTCGGCGGAGTGCCGGGAGCAGATCGGCACGAGTGTGCCGATCCTGTTGGATTGAATGATTTTTCCCGTCGGACGCGGGGAATGCACGAAAGGACAAATTTCGTATATGGAACAGCGCATCAGCATTGAGCGCCTGGAACAGGCGATCAACCTCTTCGGCTCGTTTGACGAGAATATCCGTCTGATCGAGTCGGAATTTCATGTCACCGTTGCCAACCGCGAGGGAGAGCTGCGCGTCAACGGCGAGCCGGAGGATACCATGCTCGCCTGCAAGGCACTCTCCGCGCTTTTGACGCTCTCCAACCGCGGCGAGCCGATCAGCGAGCAGAACGTCCGCTACGTCATCGGCCTTGCCCGTGCGGGACAGGAGGATAAGATCGGCGAGCTGACACAGGATGTCATCTGCATCAGCTCCAAGGGTCGACCCATCAAGCCGAAAACGATCGGGCAGAAGGAGTATGTGGACTCCATTTTGAAAAATACCGTGACCATCGGCGTCGGCCCCGCCGGCACGGGCAAGACCTACCTTGCGGTGGCCGCCGCAGTTGCGGCGTTCCGCGAGCGCAAGATCAACCGCATCATTCTCACCCGTCCCGCTGTCGAGGCGGGCGAGCGCCTCGGCTTCCTGCCCGGCGACCTTCAAAGCAAGGTCGATCCTTACCTCCGCCCGCTCTACGACGCGCTTTTTGATATGCTCGGCGCAGAAACGTACCAGAAGTACCTCGAACGCGGCAACATCGAGGTCGCGCCGCTGGCCTACATGCGCGGGCGCACGCTCGACGACAGCTTCATTATTCTCGATGAGGCGCAGAATACCTCCTGCGAGCAGATGAAGATGTTTCTCACGCGCATGGGCTTCGGCTCGAAGATGGTTATTACCGGCGACGCGACGCAGATCGACCTGCCGGCTGACAAGATGAGCGGCCTCAAGCAGGCTGTGCGCGTGCTCAAAAATGTCGAGGGCATCGGCATCTGCGAGCTGACCGATCAGGATGTGGTGCGTCACGTCATGGTCCAGCGCATCATCAAGGCCTATGCGGACTATGAAACAGCGCGCGGCGAAAAGAGGAGAAAGTAAATGGCGAAGAGACATTATATTCCCATCACGTCGGACGTGCCCGGCGCGGGCGAGAGTAAGTGCGCATTCATTCGGAAGGTGATCCGCACGGCGCTTTCGGCTGAGGGTGTGGATTTCCCCTGCGAGATCGATGTGCGGCTGACGAATGACGAGACGATCCACGCGATCAACCGCGAAATGCGGCAGGTCGACCGCGCGACCGATGTGTTAAGCTTCCCGATGTTTGAGCTTTCTCCCGGTGAGCTTCCGGGGGAGGAGGATGCCGACCCCGGCACGGGACTTGTTCCGCTCGGAGACATGGTCATCTCTCTGGAGCATGTTGCGGCGCAGGCAAAGGAATACGGACATTCCAACCGCCGGGAGCTGGCTTATCTCGTCACGCACTCCGTGCTTCATCTGCTCGGCTACGATCATCTGGACGAGGGGCCGATGAAGGCGCAGATGCGCGAGCATGAGGAAAAGATCATGAAAGCGCTCGACCTCGAGCGGTAAAAGAAACGGAAAACGCTTGTACACCGCAAAAGCATCGAAATATAAACAAAATGTTCAACACAAGAGAAAGTTGAGGATCACCTATGCAAAAGACAAAAACCGCCATGATTACCCTCTGCGGACGGCCGAATGTCGGCAAGTCCAGCCTGACCAACGCCCTGGTGGGGGAGAAGATCGCCATTGTTTCCAATAAGCCGCAGACCACGCGCAACCGCATCTATGGCGTTGTGACCGAGGGCGATACCCAGCTCGTCCTGCTGGACACGCCCGGCTTCCATAAGCCCCGCAGCCGCTTGGGTGACTATATGGTCAAGGTCGCGCGCGATTCCATCGCTGACGTCGATCTGGTTGCGCTGCTTGTCGAGCCGGTGCCGCATGTCGGTATCCCGGAGCAGGAGCTCATCGAGAAGATCAGGCAGTCGCATCTGCCTGCGATTTTGTGCATCAACAAAATCGACACTGTGGAAAAGAAGGACGAACTTCTCGCCGTCATTGCAGCCTACAGTGAGGCATATTCGTTCGATGCGATTTTTCCCATCTCCGCGCGCACGCGCGACGGGCTGGACGAGCTGTTGGACGAATTTAAAAAGTACGCCGTGGAGGGCCCGCAGCTCTTTCCTGACGGCATGACCACCGACCAGCCCGACCGTCAGGTCGTGGGCGAGATTGTGCGCGAAAAGCTGCTGCGCAACCTCGATAAGGAGATCCCGCACGGCACCGCTGTGGAGATCACGCGCTTTATTGAACGTGACGATGAGGTGATCGAGGTCGACGCGACGATCTATTGTGAAAAGGCCAGCCATAAGGGCATCATCATCGGCAAAAACGGCACGATGCTCAAGAAGATCTCCACAGAGGCACGGCAGGACATTGAGCGTTTTATGGGCACAAAGGTCTATCTGGAGACCTGGGTGAAGGTTAAGGAAAACTGGCGCGACAACATGAACTATATCCGGAGCTTCGGCTACAACGACCAGTGATTCCGTGAGCGGCGTGGTCCCGCGCCGGGTTTCCTCGAGCGGGAGCGAGCCGCTGCGTAAAATTTTCCGGCGATAAAATATCAGCCGCCGTCCATGCTAACGCCAAGAGGTGAAGAATATGGACAACGGTTATTATGCGCTCTTTCTGCAGACCGGAAGCCCGACGTTTTATCTGCTCTCCAAGCGGACGGCGGAGCAGTGTGAGGCTGCGCAATGAGAAAATGAGAAGGATTTCCCTTTGCGGGAGGATACCTGAATGCCCGATAAGCTTGTGACAAAAGGCATTGTGCTCCGTGCGACGGAGACGAAGGAAAGCGATTATATTCTCACCGTGCTCACGGCGGAGTATGGCCGGCTCCCGGTCATTGCACGCGGCGCGCGGCGGAAGAACAGCCGCCTTGCCGCGGCCTGCCAGCATCTGGCCTTTTCCGAGCTGGTGCTTTACCGGCGCGGGGACTGGTATATGCTCGACGAGGCGTCGACGCTTGCTCTTTTCGACGGACTGCGCCGCGATCTGGAAAAGCTTGCGCTGGCCTCCTATTTTGCCGAAATGACCGAGGCTGTGACGAGTGAAGAGCTGCCCGCGCCGGAAATCTTATCGCTGCTGCTCCACGCGCTCTATGCGCTCGACGCGCTGGCCCGCCCGCAGGGACTGGTGCGCGCGGCGTTTGAGCTTCGGCTGCTCGCGCTTTCGGGCTATGAACCGCTGCTTGATGAGTGCGCCGTGTGCGGAAAGGCAGAACCGGACGAGCCGGTATTTGACGCGGCGCAGGGCGTGGTGCTGTGCCGGAGGTGCGCGGGGCTGTCGGGCGGCGTGCCGCTGGACGCGGGCGCGCTTGCCGCGATGCGGCATATTGTTGGCGCGCCGATGCGGCGGCTGCTCTCCTTTACATTGGCCCCGCCGTCGGATCAGCGGCTGGGTGCGGCGTGCGGAGCCTTTGCGGCTGCGCAGCTTGACCGGCGTTTTCGGACGCTGGACTTTTATCAATCCATTAAGTTGACATAACAGGAAATCACTATGACAGAATTATTTGAAAAATCCATCCGCGTGCTGGAGCTGCCGCAGCTGCTCGAACGCCTTTCGCAAAAGGCAGTGAGTGCGGCGGCCAAGGAGCGCGCGGCACATCTTGTACCGCTGACGGATGCGGATGATGTGCGCCGGGCGCAGGATGAGACGGACGCGGCGCGCGCTCTCATCGGACTGCGGGGGAGCCCGTCGTTTTCCGGCGTGAAGGATGTGCGCGAATCGCTCTCACGTGCCGAGCGCGGCGGCATGCTCAACCCGCGCGAGCTGCTGACCATCGCCGGGCTTTTGACCAACGCATGCCGCGTGCAGGAGTATTACGAAGCAGACCGGGGAGAGGGTACGGTTCTGGACCGGATGTTTGCTTCGCTCCGCACCAACCGCTTTCTGGAAGAGAAGATCACGACCTCTATTCTCTCTGAGGATGAGATCGCCGATGCGGCGAGCACGGAGCTTGCCGATATCCGCCGCCACAAGCGGGCGGCAAGCGCCCGCGGACGGCAGATCCTGCAGAAAATCATCTCCTCGCCCAGCTATAAAAGCACGCTTCAGGAGGCGCTCATCACCCAGCGCGACGGCCGCTTTGTCGTGCCGGTCAAGGCCGAACACCGCGGCGATCTGCCGGGGCTTGTGCATGACATCTCCTCCTCCGGCGCGACGCTGTTCGTCGAGCCGATGGGCGTGGTGCAGGCCAACAACGAGCTCAAGGAGCTGGAGGCCAAGGAGAAAAAGGAGATCGAGCGCATCCTCTTCGCCCTCTCCGCCGAGGCAGCGGGATTCTCCGAGTCGATCCTGTGGGATTATGACATTCTCGTTCATCTCGACCTCATCTTCGCCCGCGGCGAACTGAGCTACCAGATGGACGCCGTGCGGCCCGAGATCCGCACGGACGGAAGCGTTTCTCTCCGCCGCGCCCGCCATCCGCTGCTCGACCCGGCCAAGGCTGTGCCGATCGACATTGAGGTGGGGCGCAGCTTTGATACGCTTGTCATCACCGGTCCCAACACCGGCGGCAAGACCGTCAGTCTCAAGACGCTTGGCCTTCTGTGCCTGATGGCGCAGTGCGGGCTCCATATTCCCGCCGGCGACCGCAGCGCGGTGAGCGTGTTTGACGGCGTATTGGCCGACATCGGCGACGAGCAGAGCATTGAGCAGAGCCTGTCGACGTTTTCAGCCCATATGAAAACGATCGTAAACATTCTCAACGAGGCGGACGGAAACTCTCTTGTCCTCTTTGATGAGCTTGGCGCGGGCACCGACCCGGTCGAGGGTGCGGCACTGGCCATCGCGGTCATCGAGCATGTCCGCGCCCGCGGCGCAAAGGTTGCCGCCACGACGCACTATGCCGAGCTCAAGACCTTTGCCATGACGACGGCGGGGGTGGAGAACGCCAGCTGCGAGTTTGATGTGGAGACACTCTGCCCGACCTACAAGCTGCTCATCGGCATCCCCGGCAAGTCCAACGCTTTTGCGATCTCCGCACGGCTGGGGCTTGATCCGCGCGTCATTGAAACGGCGAAGGCACAGATGGATTCCGAGAGCATCCGGTTTGAGGACGTGCTTACCCAGCTGGAGGCCAAGCGCCAGCAGCTGGAAAAAGAGAAGGAAGAGATTGACCGTCTGCACGCGCGGCAGGAGGAGGATTCCCGCCGTGCCCGCGAATTCCGCGCACAGATGGAGCGTGCCAAGGAAAATGCCCGCAGCCGCGGCGAGGCCGAGGCCAAGCGCATCCTTGCCGACGCCAAGAGTGCGGCGGACGCCGCTTTCCGCGAGCTTGACGAGCTGCGCCGTGCGCAGAAAAAGCAGCTTGACGCGCAGAAGGTGAATGAAAAGCGTGTGGAGATTGTCTCCGAGCTCAACGCCGCGCGCGAGCGCGCCGGCGTACGCGACAGCTCACGCGAGCCGATCCCTGCGCCCTCCCGTCCCATTCGCGCGGGCGATCTGGTCGAGATTCCAGGCACGACGAAGCCTGCCGAGGTCACGGCGGTCAAGGGTGATAAGCTGGTGCTGCGCGCCGGCGTTTTATCCATGACGGTCAAGAACGACGAGGTGCGGCTCATCGAGGACGATGAGCGCGCCGCGATGAAAAAACCGTCTGTGCCTACGCAGCCCTCGCGCCGCATCCTGAATACGGCGGCCGCCGCGCGTGAGCTGGATCTGCGCGGCATGGAAACGCTGGAGGCTGAGAATGTGCTGGACAATTACCTCGACGCCGCGCTCCGCGCGCATCTGGAAACGGTCACCATCATCCACGGAAAGGGCACCGGCGCGCTGCGCAAGGCTGTTCACGCCGCACTGCGGAAGAACAGGACGGTCAAGTCCTTCCGCCTGGGGCATTACGGCGAAGGAGAGAGCGGCGTGACCATTGTGGAGTTCAAATGAACGGGGCTTTTCGGCAGACTGTCCGAACGAGGCGCGGTGATTTCACCGAAGTTTGTAAAAAAGTGGATTGACGAATGACCCGCGGATGGTATAATATACTAGTAAGCCCATTAGTATGACTGGGGAGGAAGAACAGAATGATTACTCAGGAAGTTACGATCAACAACGAAGTCGGTCTGCACGCCCGTCCCGCGACCTTTTTCATCCAAAAGGCCAACGAATTTAAGAGCGGCATCTGGGTGGAGAAGGACGAACGCCGTGTGAACGCCAAGAGCCTGCTGGGCGTGTTGTCTCTCGGCATCACGAAGGGCACCACCATCACGCTGCTCGCCGACGGCGTGGATGAGAAGGAAGCGGTCGCCGCTTTGAGCGAGCTGGTTTCCGGCAATTTTGGCGAATAATATCATGTATTTTCTGGAAAGGCGGTTTCGCATGGCGGAACCGCCTTTTTCCGATTCGGCGGGAAGGGGAGAGGATGCATGACCAAGGATGAGCTGCTGGAAAAAGCAAATGACCTGCCGCTTGCCCCGGGCGTTTATCTGATGATGGATGCGGCGGGACGGGTCATCTACGTCGGCAAGGCCAAGAAGCTGAAAAACCGTGTCAGCCAGTATTTCCAGCTGGGCACGGGACATAACGAAAAGACACGCCGCATGGTCTCGCAGGTCGATCATTTCGATACCATCTTTGTTTCCAGCGAGTTTGAAGCGCTGATCCTCGAAAATTCCCTCATCAAGCAGCATCAGCCGCGCTACAATATCCTGCTCAAGGACGATAAGGGCTATCCATTTGTGCGCCTTTCGGGCGGGGAATATCCGCGCTTCGGCATGGTCAACCGCACGGCGGAGGACGGCGCACGCTACTTCGGCCCCTTCGGGGCGCGTGGAGAGACGCGCGCCGCCATTGGCGCGGTCTGCGCCGCGTTCCGCCTGCCGACCTGTACGCGGCAGTTTCCGCGCGATATCGGGAAGGAGCGCCCCTGCCTCAACCACCATATGGGCCACTGCGACGGTTTCTGCCGCGGTGTGCCGGATGCGGGGGAATACCGGCGGCGTATCGAGCAGGCGGCTTCGCTGCTCTCCGGCCATTACAAAACGCTTTCGCGTGAGCTGAGAGCCGAGATGGAGCAGGAGGCGGAACAGCTGCACTTTGAGCAGGCCGCTGTTCTGCGTGACCGCATTTCGGCCATCGAGGTGCTCGGTAAGCGCCAGAAGGTTATTGCCGGCATCTGTGCGGACACGGATGTATGGGGACTTTACACGGGCGCGGCAAAGTCCGGCTGTGCGGTCGTGCATGTTGAGGGCGGCAGCGTGACGGGCCGCGAGACGAATATTTTCACCGCGCCGACCGATGAAACGGAGGCTGACACGCTCTCGGCGTTGCTTGCGCAGTATTATCTTCCACGCGGCGTGCTGCCAAAGGAAATTCTGCTGCCCTGTGAGATCGGCGAGGCCGCGGAGCTGGAGGAGGCGCTGACCGCCCGCGCCCACCACCGCGTCACCCTTCGAGTGCCCCAGCGCGGCGAACGGGCAGAGCTGCTGGCGCTGGCGGAACGCAACGCGCGCGAGGAGGTTGAGCGTGTGACCACAACGGCCGAGCGCGAGGACAGAACGCTCAAAAGCCTTGCCGCGATGTGCGGCCTTGCCGCCGCGCCGAAGCGAATGGAGTCCTATGATATTTCCAACACCGGTGCAAGCGACATTGTCGCGTCCATGGTCGTTTATGCGGGCGCGCGGCCGCTCAAGCGAGATTACCGGCGCTTTAGGATGAAGTCGGTCAGCGAGCATCCGGACGATTACGCCTCAATGGAGGAGGCGCTGACCCGCCGCCTTCAGCGCTATGTGGATGGGGATGAAAAATTCGCACCGCTGCCGGATATTTTCCTCATCGACGGCGGCAGGACCCACGCGGCGGTCGCGGAACGAGTCTGCGCGCACTTCGGTCTGCACGTGCCGATCTTCGGCATGGTCAAGGATGACCGCCACCGTACCCGCGCCCTCACCA
This sequence comes from uncultured Oscillospiraceae bacterium, assembly GCA_934589665.1. Lineage (GTDB taxonomy): Bacteria > Bacillota > Clostridia > Oscillospirales > Oscillospiraceae > Hominicoprocola. The sequence continues at coordinate 23,920 of CAKTOJ010000011.1, forward strand.
CAGCGGAGGGGCATGAGATCGACCTGCATGCCGATCCGGCGGTCTTTGCCCTGATCGGACAGATCCAGGAGGAGACGCACCGCTTTGCCATCACCTATCACCACGAGAGCCATACGCGCTCGGCCATTGCTTCCGCACTGGATGATATCCCGAACATCGGTGAGATCCGCAAGCGCAAGCTGCTCTCCCGCTTTAAGAGCGTAAAGGCCATCCGCGAAGCGGAGCTTCCCGCCCTGCAGGAGGTGCTGGGCCGCGCGGCAGGCCGTGCAGTATACGATCATTTTCATCCGGCGGAGGAAACGCCGTGACCTGTTTTTCGTCAATCACCGCGGCGGCCCGGCCGGCGCGCAAGAGAGAGGAGTGTTGGAGAGTGGACCAGTCTTTACTGCGCGGTATTCCGCGCGTGGATGAGCTGTCTGCATCTGTACGTGCACTGTGCTCAGACGCATCCGCCGCCGCTGTGACGGCGGCGGTGCGGCGAACACTTGACGAGCTGCGCGCCGGTGTCCTTTCCGGTGAGGTGCGGGAGCTTCCGGCGGAAGCTGCGCTCTGCGCACAGGCCGCATCGTATGCGCTTGAATCGGAAACGCCCTCGCTTCGTCCTGTCATCAATGCCACCGGCGTTGTGCTCCATACCAATCTTGGCCGCGCCTGCCTGAGCAGGCGTGCGGCAGCCGCTGCGGCGGATGCGGCGGAGCACTATTCCACGCTGGAATATGACGTGTCGGGCGGAGGACGCGGGGCGCGCGGTAGCCATGTTGAGCCGCTCCTCTGCCGCCTGACGGGCGCGGAGAGTGCGCTGGTTGTCAACAACAATGCTGCTGCTGTACTGCTGCTGCTCACAGCGCTGACCGCGGGCGGCGAAGTGATTGTCTCACGCGGAGAGCTGGTCGAGATCGGCGGAAGCTTCCGCGTGCCGGACGTTATGTCCGCCTGCGGCGCGGTGCTGCGGGAGGTCGGTGCGACGAATAAGACGCGCACAGCAGACTATGCCGCTGCCATCGGCGAGCAGACACGCGCGCTCATGAAGGTCCATACCAGCAATTACCGCATCGTCGGCTTTACCGGAAGCGCAAGCCGCGAGGAGCTTGCTGCGCTGGCGCATGCGCGTGGTCTGCCAGTATTTGAGGATCTCGGCAGCGGATCCCTGATCGATCTGGAGAGGTTCGGCATCCACGGTGAGCCTACCGTACAGGCATCTATCCGTGCGGGTGTGGATGTGGTGACCTGCTCGGGCGATAAGCTCCTCGGCGGGCCGCAGGCGGGAATCCTCGCGGGAAAGCGGGAATATATCGATGTGCTCCGCCACCATCCGCTCACCCGCGCGCTGCGCCCGGATAAGATGACGCTCGCGGCGCTGGAGGCGACACTGCGCGCCTATGCCGATGGCTCCGCCGAACAGGAGCTGCCGACGCTCGCCATGCTTGCCGCGCCGCAGGATGAGCTGCGTGCGCGGGCACAGGAGCTGTGCATCAGGCTTGCGGCGGAGGGAATTGCCGCGGAAACGGCGGCGGAAGAGGATGCTGTGGGCGGCGGAAGCGTGCCGGTGCAGACACTCTCCGGCTATGCGGCGGCGGTTACGCCGCGGCATTGCAGTGCGGATGCGCTGGCAGAGCGGCTGCGGCGCCGCACCCGTCCGGTCGTGGCGCGCATTGCGCGGGAAAGAGTGCTGCTGTACATGCGGACAATCCGGCCGGAGGAGATCGATGAGCTCGTGCGGGCCGTGGCGGAGTGCGACCGATGAAGCATGTCATCATCGGAACAGCCGGTCACGTCGACCACGGAAAGACGGCGCTTGTCAAGTCATTGACCGGTGTGGACACCGACCGGCTGGAGGAGGAAAAACGCCGGGGCCTGACGATCGAGCCGGGCTTTGCGCGGCTCGATTTCGCAGACGGTACGTTCGCCGGCGTGGTGGATGTGCCGGGACACGAGAAATTTATCAAGAATATGCTTGCGGGCGCCGGCGGGATCGATCTTGCCATGCTCGTTGTGGCGGCGGACGAGGGATTCATGCCGCAGACGGTCGAGCATCTGGATATTCTCTCGCTCCTCGGCGTGCGCAGCGGACTGGTTGCGCTGACCAAGTGCGACCTTGTGGATGAAGAAGGCTTGGCACTTGCACGTGAGGAGATCACCGCACGTGTTAAAGGTACGTTTTTGGAGGGAAAACCGGTTATGGAGGTTTCCGCCGTGACCGGACAGGGTGTTGACGCGCTGCGTGACGCGCTGTACGCGCTGGTGCAGGGCACGCGGGAGAAAAACCCGCGCATCCCATTCCGCCTGCCGGTCGACCGTGTGTTTTCCGTGGATGGATTCGGTACGGTAGCGACCGGTACACTCATCGAGGGTGTACTGCGCTCCGGCGACGAGATCGAGCTTGCGCCGGGCGGTGCACACAGCCGCGTGCGCGGCTTGCAGGTGCACGGTGAAAGTGTGGACACGGCTTACGCCGGCCAGCGCGTGGCGGTGAACCTTGCTGGATGGAAGAAAACGGATATCTCCCGCGGCGATGTGCTCATCAGGCCGGAAAGCATCCGAGCCTCCCGCCTGATCGATGTGCGCCTTTCCTGCCTGAACGATTCCGCGCGGACGATCAAAAACGGTTCGCGTGTGCACTTCTGCCACGGTACGGCGGTGCAGCTTGCCACTGTCGTGCTGCTCGACCATGATACGCTTGCTCCCGGCAAGAGCGGCTTTGCGCAGCTTCGGCTGAGTGAAGAGGCAGCGGTAAAAAAGGGCGACTGTTTCGTGGTGCGCTTTTATTCGCCGCTTGAGACCATCGGGGGCGGCGTGATCCTCGATCCTGCGCCGCCGCGCCGCAGGCGGCACGATGCGCAGACGCTGGAGGCGCTTGCTGCGGCAGAGTGCGGCGGGGAGAAGGAAAATGTGCTGCGTGCGCTCTCCGGTTTCGGCTGCCGCCTGCCAACGGCGGGGGAGCTTGCGGTCTGCCTGTCGATGGGTGAGACGGAGCTTGCGCAGATGCTTGCGGCGCTGTGCGCGCAGGGAGAGGTCTGCGAGCCGATGCCGGGACGGTTTATCGCGCCCTCCGTGCTTGACGTGCTCTGGACACGCTGCGGGACGCTGCTTACGGACTATCATGAAAAAAATCCGCTCCATGCAGGAGTGCGCGTACCGGAGCTGCGTCAGAAGCTTTTCGGAAACGGAGAGCGCGCGGCAGCGGATGCGCTGCTCAGTATGCTTGCGGCAGAAGGGAAGCTCAAATATGTCGGCGAGCGCATCGCACTTGCGGATTTCACTGTGCACTACACCAAAAGACAGCGCATGCTGCGTGAGCAGCTTCTGGAGCGTTATCACGGCATGGATCTGCGGACGGAGCCGACAGCGCGCGTGCTTGCCTCCTTTTCAGACGCGGAGCGCACGGAGGCCAAACAGGTGATGGAGAGCCTTCTGAGTGATGGAGAGCTGATCTCCGTCGGGCCGGGGGCCTGCCTGCACCGTGAAGCGTACGAGAGGGTGCTTTCAGTTGTGCGGGCACATTTCGCCGCGCACGACGCGCTTACGCTCGCCCAGCTGCGCGACGCGCTCGGCACGTCGCGCGACAATGCGCTTATGATCCTTGAAATGCTTGACCGCCGGGGCGTGACCCGTCGGGAGGGCGATCTTCGCCGTCCGGGGCGGCTGTAGGCTTCGGACGGCCTTTTATGGGAGTGGAAGGGTGCTGGTGTGCCCCGCGGTCTTCAAAACCGTTTGCGGGAGGCTTGACGTCTGCCGGATGAGTTCGATCCTCATACACTCTCGCCAAAAAAGCAGAGGCCTCTTTTTAAGAGACCTCTGCTTTTTTCTCTGTGCTTTTTC
>CAKTOJ010000012.1 GCA_934589665.1 uncultured Oscillospiraceae bacterium
GCATGATATAGGAAACGATGAGCAGGCTGCCCATCGTGATGAGCACGGGGAGAACGTTGCCGACGGTTTTCTGGCAGACCTCGGAGTATTTTTTCACGCTTACGCCGAGAGTCGCCGCGCCGAGCATGCCGCACACGAGGATCACGATGTCGACCCAGAAGATGTAGCCAAAGGTGCACATGAGGGCGAAGCCGTTTTCCACGACGGCAGGAAAGCCGTAGCGGATGAGGGGGAGCAGGATGAGCATGTAGATGTAGGGAGAGAGCGCGCGGAAGGGAGAATACTTCTGCTCATGCGCTATGGCATGATGCCGGAACTCCTCAGGGGTGTTGATGCCGACGAGCTTGACGTAGGCAACGGAGAAGAGCATCGAGATGAGACCGGTGCCCATCGATGTCACTTCCGCGCCGATGAAGTTGGAGAGGAAGAACATGGTCGCACTGGTGGAGATGCCGGCGAAGCAGAGATAGGGAACAGCACCTTTAAAGCCCTTCCTGCCGAAGGCCATGCCGACCATGATGAAGGGGATGACGAGAACACCGAACATGTGGAAGCGGCCGACCATCGCGGCATTGAGAGACACGGTGGAAACACCGGCTTCCACAAGCGCCGCGCCGCCGTTGATGGTGGTCAGGCCCGCGCCGCCCCAGGAGGCGGGCGTCGCGTCGCCGAGCAGGGCGATGGCGATGGCGGTGACGGGATCAAAGCCAAGCGCCACGAGAAAGGGGGCAGCGATGGCGGCGGGCGCGCCCGCGCCGGCGGCGCCCTCGAGGAAGATGGGGAGCATCATGCCGATCACGACGAGCTGCACGCGGCGGTCGTCGCTGATCTTGGCAATGGTGGCCTTGACGTCCTCGATCGCGCCGGTCTCACGCAGAAGGTTGAGGATCGTGAAAGCGCCAAAGACCATCAGCACAATCTTGAGGCCCTCCTTGATGCCCTTCCAGATCAGAGGGTCGAAGGTCTTGACATTATCGGCGAAGGATGCGCCGGTTACATTAAAATAAGTAAAGGCTAAAATCAGCGTCCAGACGAGGGCGATGGGGGCGACACGCTTGGCGGACTGGTGGAAGCCGAGGATGCCGACAAGGACGACGAGGATGGGACTGAACGCCATGAAGAAGTTTACGAATTCCATTGGAGTGATCTCGCTTTCTTGAATTTGGCGGCGCCCTCCCGTGCCTGCCGGCCGGACAGGAACGGAAGAGAACCAAAAAAGAAAACGGCCCCGCCGAATCGACGGTGCCGTTTACTGACGATCGTTCACGCTTGCGCGCTCTGCGGCGGGCGGCGTGTGGTCAGGCGGTGCGCCATGATCCGGGGATATTGAGGGAGATGGGCGCCAGAAGCGCCAGAATAATCAGTACCAGAGACAAAAGAATGGACGCCGGCAGCATGCCGACGCCCAGAATAATAATGGAGGAGAGTGCTGCAGAGCAGCAGGAGAAAGCGGCACAGGAGTGCTGTGCTGCGGTCGTATTGACATTAGCAAGACTGATAGCAGACATTTCGGCTTTCTCCTTTCCTGAAGTTGAGGAAAGTGTAGCACACATTTTTTTCCGCTGCAAGAGAAAATTTATACAGAAGCACAGTTTCGTTTATCCTGTATAAAATGGACAAAAATAGGAGAAAAATGTTGGCAAGGTGCAACATTGACGAAAGCGCGCGGCAGCGCTATAATCCACTCATTCAATTTGATAAAGCACAAATGCGGAGAACGAGACAAGTACCATGTGCCAATCGGTCACAGCGAGTCGGGGACAGTGGGAGCCCGGTACAAGGAAGCCATGCGAATAACACTCGGGAGCAGCGATCTGAACGGCTTCGGCCCAGTAGGAAAGACGCGGCGTGCGGCGTTAAAGCACAGGGGTTTGTTGGAACCCCGCAAAGGGGCTGATAGAATATCAGCAAATTAGGTGGCACCACGGATGCGCAGCGATTCGTCCTAAAATATTTTAGGATATCGCTGCTTATTTATTCGGAGGTGCTTTTTATGTGCGCAATCATTGGTTTTACGTCCCCTACGCTGACGGAAGAGAAGGTCAGACCCTATTTTGACCGCACCGTTTCCCGCGGGCCTGACATGAGCCGGCTGGAGAAGGCCGGAGAAGGGATGCTTGGCTTCCACCGCCTTGCTATCATGGGCCTGCACGAGGAGGGCATGCAGCCCTTCCACCTTGGCGGTGACATGGCCGTGTGCAACGGCGAGCTTTACGGCTTCCGTCCGGTGAAGAGGGAGCTGGAGGAGAAGGGTTATACATTCGCGTCCGAGTCTGACTGCGAGCTGATCCTTCCGCTCTACCACGAATACGGCGTGGAAATGTTTGCGAGGCTTGATGCGGAATTCGCCATGATCATCTATGATTCCAAAACGGACAGCCTTGTCGCCGCGCGCGATCCCATCGGCATCCGTCCGCTTTTCTACGGCTATCTTGCCGATGGCGGCATCATCTTTGCAAGTGAAGCGAAAAACCTTGTCGGGCTGTGTGACCGTATTATGCCCTTCCCGCCGGGACATTATTATGCCGACGGCAAATTCGTCCGCTATGCTGACCTGACCACTGTTTCGTTCTACTCAAAAGACGACCTTGACACCGTCTGCAAGACGATCCGTGAAAAGCTCATCGCAGGCGTGGAAAAGCGTCTCGATGCCGATGCGCCGCTCGGTTTCCTTCTCTCCGGCGGTCTGGATTCCAGCCTTGTCTGCGCCATTTCCGCCAAGCTTCTCGGCAGAAAGATCCGCACATTTGCCATCGGCATGGATCTTGACCCCATCGACCTCAAGTACGCCCGTGAGGTCGCTGACTTCATCGGCGCCGAGCACACCGAGGTCATCATGACGCGTGAGCAGGTGCTCGCCTCTCTTGAGGAGGTCGTGGCATTGCTTGGTACCTATGACATCACCACCATCCGCGCGAGCATGGGTATGTACCTTTGCTGCAAGACCATCCATGAGCAGACGGACCTGCGCGTGCTGATGACGGGTGAGATCTCCGATGAGCTCTTCGGCTACAAGTATACGGACTTCGCTCCCTCGCCCGAGGCGTTCCAGCAGGAGGCAAAGAAGCGTGTGGATGAGCTTTATATGTATGACGTGCTGCGCGCCGACCGCTGCATTGCCGTCAACTCGCTCGAGGCCCGCGTGCCGTTCGGCGATCTTGACTTTGTGAAATACGTTATGAGTATCGACCCGAAGCTCAAGGTCAACAGCTATCACATGGGAAAGTATCTGCTGCGCGAGGCCTTTGCCGCCGACCATATCCTGCCCGATGATATTCTCTGGAGGCAGAAGGCAGCCTTCTCCGATGCGGTTGGCCACTCGATGGTGGACGATCTTAAGGCGTATGCCGAGAGCCTGTACACCGATGAAGAGTACGAGGAAAAGCGCAGGCAGTATGCCTTTGCTGCGCCGTTCACCAAGGAGAGCCTGCTCTACCGCGAGCTGTTTGAGAAGTATTATCCCGGTCAGGCAGAAATGGTCAAGGATTTCTGGATGCCGAACAAGGAGTGGGAGGGATGTGACGTCAAGGACCCCTCCGCGCGCGTGCTGAGCAACTACGGCGCAAGCGGTGTGTAAGCACACCGTGCATAAAAAGTCAAATGGGACTGTCATCCGCCGGGATGGCAGTCCCATTTTGATTCTGCCCGGCGCATTTCTCTCTTTACTTGTGTCCGTCCGGAGCGTATAATGCTCCTTGGCACGTGTGCCGACGAAAGACAAAGGAATGTGCAGCATGGCAAGAGAAAAGTATTTACAGGGACTGCGCGACGGCGTCCCGATTGGACTGGGTTATCTGGCTGTGAGCTTCGGCCTTGGCATCAGCTGCCGCAATGCGGGACTGAATGCGGCGCAGGGCTTTTTGATCAGTCTGCTGAATAATGCGTCGGCCGGCGAATACGGCGGCATCACGGTCATTTCCGAGGACGCTGGCTTTTTGATGATGGTAGCGATGATGCTGGTTATCAACGCGCGCTATATGCTCATGAGCTGCGCTCTGAGCCAGCGCCTTGCGCCCGACATGCCGCTTTATCGGCGTCTGCTTATTGCCTTCGACCTGACGGATGAGATGTTCGGCATCGTCATTGCACAGCCTGGCTATTTGAGCGTATGGTATTATGCTGGCGCCATGACTACCGTACTACCGAGCTGGAGTGTGGGCACAACACTCGGCGTGATGATGGGGAACCTGATGCCGGTATGGGCGATGAGCGGCTTTTCCGTGATGCTCTTTGGCATGTTTCTGGCCATCATTGTGCCGGAGGGAAAAAAGAACTGCGTCATACTCGGCTGTGTTGCCGTAAGCTTTCTGGCCGGCGGACTTGCCGCCGTGCTCCCGTTGCTGCGCGAGCTGTCGGAGGGCATGCGTATCCTGCTGCTGACGGTCGTGATCTCCGCGGCGGCTGCCGCGCTGTTTCCGCATAAGGAGGAAGAACAGGCATGAAGACATACCTTTATATCCTTGTAATGGCGCTCACGACGTATCTGATCCGTGTCCTGCCGCTCACACTGATCCGCAAGCCGATCAAAAGCGAGTTTCTGCGCTCCTTCCTTTATTATGTGCCCTATGTGACGCTGGCGGTCATGACCTTTCCGGCCATTACCACTGTCACGCAGCTGCCTGCCGCCGGGCTGGCGGCGATGCTGGTGGGGATCGCCGCCGCATGGTGCGGACTGGGGCTGCTTCCGGTCTCCGTGCTCTGCTGCGGCACGGTGATCGTGCTGGAAGCGATCCTGCTTTAATGGGTGTGCAAATATCATATACAAAAAGCCGCAGGGAGCGGAGACTGCTATGCAGTCTCCGCTCCCTATTTTTAAGAGTGCGCGATTTGAAAGAACAGCAAAAGCATGTGGTATGGGTGGGAGGAAAAGCGAAGCGATAGAATAGTTATGCGGTAAAATGCTTGTGTAGATTCAACAAAGATAAGAGAAGACAGTGAGAAGAGCCTATACATCAGGATGATTTTGAATGAATAGTTATTTCCGGTATTGATTTTTTGCGTGGATAAATATACAATGCGTTTTGCAAATCAGACCAATGAGGTAAATATAAAATGACGATGCTGCAAATAGCGACAAATTACGCTCAATACTTTATGCGTGGAACGCGCGCGACGATCCTGATCTCGCTCATCACCGTTATGTTCGGTTCGATCCTTGGCTGCCTGATCGCGTTCATGCGCCTTTCCCACATTAAGCCGCTGCGAAAATTCGCCGAGATTTACATTACCGTCATCCGCGGTACACCGATGATTGTACAGCTCTATATCGTCTATTTCCAATTAAGCTTTATCCACTATCCGTCGGGTGTGATCCTCGGTGTGGACATTGAACGCGCAATTCCCTGTATGATCGCCCTGTCGCTCAACTCCGCTGCCTATGTCGCCGAGATTGTCCGTGCCGGCATTCAGGCTGTGGACAAGGGCCAGATGGAGGGCGCCCGGTCGTGCGGTATGACAAATGCCCAGGCAATGCGCTACATCATCATGCCGCAGGCTGTCAAGAACATTCTCCCCGCGATCGGCAATGAGTTCATCACCATGGTGAAGGAAACATCCATTATCCAGTATCTTGGCGTGAGCGACCTGATGTACAACAACGGCATTGTAATTACAGACACCTATAATCCTCTTCCCTGCTACTACATTTCCGCAATCATTTATTTGACGCTGAATATCTGCCTGAGCAAGGGCCTGAACATCTTTGAAGGGAGGCTGAGAAGAAGTGAGCGGTAAGGTATTGTTTGAAATCAAGAATCTGCAGAAAAGGTTCGGCGAGCTGACGGTTTTTGACGGACTTAATGAAACGATCTGCAAGGGCGACGTTGTCGTCATCATCGGCCCGTCCGGCGGCGGCAAATCCACCTTCATCCGATGCCTGAATCTTCTTGAGCAGCCCACGGGCGGAAAGATCTTCTTCGAGGGTGAGGATATCACGGCCAAGAACTTTGACGTGAACCGGCACCGGCAGAAGGTCGGAATGGTGTTTCAGCAGTTCAACCTTTTCAATAACCTCACAGTCCTGGAGAATATCACCATTTCGCTCGTCAAGGTCAAAAAGCTTTCACCGGAGGAAAGCAAGGAAAAAGCGCTTGCGCTTTTAAAGCGTGTGGGACTCGAGAGCAAGGCGGAGGCCTATCCCAGCCAGCTCTCCGGCGGGCAGAAGCAGCGAATCGCCATCGTCCGCGCACTGGCCATGGAGCCGGATGTACTGCTTTTTGATGAACCGACGAGCGCACTCGATCCGGAAATGGTTGGCGAAGTGCTCAAGGTGATCTCCGATCTGGCGAAGGAGGGCATCACGATGGTCATCGTGACGCACGAAATGGGCTTTGCACAGAAGATCGGCACGCGCATGCTCTTCATGGACGGCGGCCAGATCACGGAGCAGGGCACGCCCGAGGATATCTTCGAGCATCCGCAGAATCCGCGCACGCAGGAATTTTTGTCCAAGGTCATCAACGTTATTTAATAGAAAAGAGGAACCAAACATGCTTCATTCTATCGATCCCGGCATTCTCTTTCTCCAGCAGGAGGATGTTATTAAGGCGGGTGTGCTGGATGTCAAACAGGTCATTTCTGCAGTGGAGACGACCTATGTCATGCTTGGCCGCGGTGAGCTGAACACGCCCAGCAAGATCAATATGTCACTTCCGAGCGTAGAGAATTGGCAGAGCTTCTTTAACTCCATGCCGGCCTATATTGGCGGCGACATCAATGTTGCGGGCTTCAAATGGGCGGCGGAATCCAAGAAGAACGCACAGACCCCCGGTATCCCCTACGGCATCGATATCACGATCCTGAGTGATCCGGAGACCGTGCTTCCCTTCTGCATCCTCGACGGCACGCTGATCACCGCGATGCGTACGGCGGCGGTGGGTGCGCTGCACGCGAAGTTTGTTGCTCCTTCCTTTGCGGAGACGGCGACGCTGATTGGTGCGGGCGTGATCGGCCGCGTGATGGTCGCTACGGTGCATGAAACACTGCCGCAGATCAAGACGATCTATCTGTGCGACACCAACCTTGCCAAGGCAGAGGCTGTGGCGGCGGAGTACGGCGACAGTCTCGGCGTGAAGATCATTCCCACGGCCGACAGCAAGGCTGCTGCGCTCAAGTCTCAGCTGATCGTTTGCGAAACGCCCTGCCGCACGCCGATTCTGGATAAGTCCTTCCTTACGCCGGGCTGCGGCGTTGTCTCGATGATGTGTGCCGAGATCGCCGATGAAGTGTTCTACGCAGCCGACAGCATCTGCGTGGACTACTGGCAGCAGCTCCGGACCTGCCATATCCCGCTCGCAGAGCTTGTTCAGCAGGGGAAGATCGATGACAGCGGCTTCATCGACATGAGCGAGCTGGTTCTCGGCACCAAGAAGGCGCGTCAGAACGACGAACAGTTCGTCTTCGGAACCTCGCTCGGTCTGGGTGCGCTCGACGTTATGATCGGCTACCAGATGTACGAAAATGCAAGCAAAGTGGGGCTGGGCACGCAGCTCAAGCTGTGGAACAAGCCCCTGTGGGAATAAAAGTCAAATTTATTAGGATTAAAAGGAGTTTATTGTATCATGAAACAGTTCAAGAAAATGCTGGCCCTGCTGCTGGCGGCCATGACAATTTTCAGTCTTGCCGCCTGCGGCAGCAAGGACACGGCGCAGTCCGGTGACGCACAGGGAGCGGCAGACAGCACGCAGAATGAAGAGCCTAAGTCCAAGATCGATCAAATTAAGGAAGCCGGCGTGCTGGTTGTCGGCACCTCGGCCGACTACCCGCCCTTCCAGTTCCATACGCAGGTCGACGGTCAGGATACCATCGTGGGTGTGGAGATCTCCATCGTGCAGTACATTGCCGATGACCTCGGCGTTGATCTGAAGATTGTGGATATGGACTTTAATGCGCTGGTCGTCAGCCTTGCGCAGGGTGATTTCGATATCGTGGCATCCACCATGCGTCCTACCGAAAAGCGCAGAGAGAGCGTCGATTTCAGCAATGCCTGGCATCAGAACCAGAATGTTCTCGTTGTCCGCAAGGGCGAGGAGGACAATTACTCGACGCCCGAGGATCTGGCAGGACATAAGGTTGCGGCCCAGACCGGTGCTTCCCAGTATGATACGGCAGTGGAATATGCGGGCGAAGCCAATGTGGTCGGCCTGAACAAGGTGCAGAACATGATTCTTGAGGTCAAGACCGGCAAGGTGGATGCTGTGCTGCTCGAATCTCTGGTTGCGCAGGCCTATGCTGCCAACAACGATGATCTGAGCGTGGTGGATGTCGGCTTTGAGAAAGCCACGGAGAATGCGTCTCTCGGCGTCCAGAAGGGCAACGAGGACTTTGTCGAGTACCTCAACGAAAAGATTGCGGAGATGACAGAGAAGGGCCTGATCGAACAGTATGTGGCCGACGCACAGGCGCTGGCTGACGGTGAGTAATATTCCGAGCAAAAAAAGAGTTCCATGTCCGACTGGACATGGAACTCTTTTTTTGCCCTGATTTAGTGCTCCGCTTCCACCTCGTAGCCGACCAGAACGCCGCCGCGCTCGGCATAGTAGCTGCAAAGGCCCAGACAGGGATAAAATTCGATATCCGCCTGCGGGAACTGCTCGTGCAGGGCAAGCTCCAGCTGCAGTGCGGCGGCGGGATCATCGACATGGCTGATGCGAACCTTACCGCCGCGGTAGCCGGCGGCGATCATCCGCTCGATCATGGACGACTGCGCTTTGCGGTCGCCGCGGCATTTCTCGACCGGCTCAACCGTTCCCTCCGTGCTGGCAACGGCCAGCACGCGGATACCGAGGAGCCCGACCGCACCAGCGGCCAGCTGGCTTACGCGCCCGTTCTGTGCCAGGTTGTGCAGCGAACGCAGACAGTAGATCAGACGTGTGGAGGAAAGGTAGGCCTCGCCTGCGCACCGGAGTTCATCAAAGCTTTTGCCCTGTGCGGCAAGCTCAGCGAGCTTTTCGAGCAGCAGACGCATTTCCGGGCCGGTCGTCATCGTGTCGAAAACGTGAATCTTAACATCGGGGTGCTCCTGCAAATAAAGGTCCCGCGCCGCCATGGCGGAGCCGTAGGTGCCGGAGAGCGAGCTGGTAATGGTCGCAACGAAGATTTCGTCCGCGCCCTCAAAGGCGCGCATCCAGCGCTCCGGGCCGGGACAGGCCGTGCCGGATTTTCCCTTGTAGGCGGCCAGATAGTCCAGCATTTCGGGTACGTTCAGGTCCTTATCGTCGGTAAAGCTGCGCTCGCCCGCCTGAATCGTCATGGGGACGGATTCAAAGCAAGCGCCCTCCTTCGGAAAGTATAGGTCTGCGGAAGAGTCAGCGATCAACTTTATCATGGTGCAACCTCCAAAGCATCGGAATGATACTTTTATTATCATAAACTGATTTTAAAAATCTGTCAATCGGTTTTTGAAAAACTTGTTGACAGATATGAATAAAAGGAATTAAGATAGAGAAACGATAAGGAGGGATGGCCCATGGAAGAGGAAAAGCGCCGCCAGCTGACGGAATCCGTTCAGGCGTTTCACATCCCGCGGCTCGATGAGATCCCCGATGTGGGGCTGTATCTCGAACAGGTCACGCGCTATGTCAATCAATCGCTCGTGGGATGCGGCGTCAGCCCGATCACCGCGTCCATGGTGAGCAACTATGTCAAGCAGAAGCTCATTCCGCGCCCGGAAAAGAAGGCATACAGCGCCGAGGCGATCGCCTACCTCATGTTTGTCGCCTGCGTCAAGAGCGTGGCGGCGATGGAGGATATCCGCCTGCTCATCGGCATCCAGCGGGAGACGTACAGCCTGCCTGCTGCATACAACTATTTCTGCGAGGAATTCGAGAACCTGCTGCAATATGTTTTCGGCCTGCGTGAACAGCCGGAGGCCGTCGGAAGCGGGGAATCGGACGAAAAGCGTCTGCTGCGCGCGGCGCTGCTGTCGGTGACGCACAAGCTCTATCTTGGTGCGTATCTCGGGCTGCTCCGCGCGCAGGACGGTGCGGACGGCGCGCGGCACTGAAAGTTTCGGCGCGCCGGCATAAATAGCTTGATTTTTTCGACGCGATTCTCTATCATAGTCTACGGTAAAGTTATACTGTTCCATGCGGTCGATCCGGGAAACCGGAACGGGGGAATGGGGTGAAAAGCCCCGCGAGCGGGTCACTGTGAAGCTCCCACGAGGAGATAAGTCAGAATGCCCGGACGGCATGGAGCGCTCCTGCCCGAACCGGGGGCCGTAAGGACTGAGGGAGAAGTGCGCCCTTTTGCGTCTGTGCGGCCCGCATGAGCGGGCAGGTGCAGACGCTTTTTTCAACAAAGGAAGGAGAAAAAACATGAAAAAGCGCGTACTGTCCCTGTTGATGAGCTTTATTCTGCTCGTCAACCTGCTGCCCGCCACGGCCCGGGCGGCGGAAAACATTACCGTTTTGATGACGGTATACAATGCAGGAGAGCTTGTCAAGGACAAGAACAATAAGGCCATGCTCCTGCGAGAAGTGTCGGTCACCGATTTGGATGGCGATGGAATTTATACGCTGGACGAGGCCATAAAGGCTGCGCATGCGGAGTATTACTCCGGTGGAACCGATGGCTACAACTCCGCCGGGGGCTTTGTGAACAAGCTATGGGGAGAAGACGCTTCTGCCAGCGGCTTTTGTAAGAATGACGTGATGACAGGTCTGGTCGGCGAAGAGACTGTTGCCGATGGCGACCGGATCACGGCGTATATTTATTATGATACAATAAGCTATTCCGACCGCTACAGCTTTTTCGATGCGGAGCGGAAAACGGTTGCAGTCAATGAGGAGTTTACGCTGACACTGACGGGGCGGGGTTATGACGAAACGTGGGCCACGGTGGAAAAACCGGTCAATGTGGCACCTCTTGGCGTTTTTGATCCGGAAACGGGAAGCTATTCGGTCCCATCCTCGATGAAGGGCGAGGTCGCATGGGGAACCATTCGCAAGCCGGCCAGCACGGGTATCGACGGTTCGGCTGTAGTGCTGTTTACGGAGCCGGGCGTTTACTATGTGACTGCTCAGGCGGATTTCTACGGTTATTCCCGATATGATGATACCCTCGGAAGCATCCCCAATTATCTGGTTCCCCCGCTGTGTATCGTTACCGCCCTTTCCCATGAGGATTATGCACGGTTGGAATATGAGCGTATTGTTGCCGAGGCCAAGGACGGCCTGACGTGGGAGCAGCTCAGCCATGAGCCGCAGGATGCCGTTACGTCCGCGCTTACGCTGCCGGATACGCTGGATGTGGACGGAAAGACGGTGTCTGTCGGCTGGCAGAGCAGCAATGCTGCGCTTAGCATCGGCGGTGGTTATACAAGGGTCGACCGCCCGGCGGTGGAGGATGCCAGCGTCCGCCTGACCGCGTCCCTTGTTTACGAGACGGCGCAGGATACCAAGGTATTTCCCCTGACCGTCAAGGCCGAGGGCGTGAACGATGCGAAGGAGTCGGTCGTCGGCTTCAAGCCGCTCATGGACGGCATTGCCGCCGCGCAGACGAGCTCCACCGATCCGTGGATGGTGCTCGACATGGCGGGCTATGGTCAGGATGTGAAGGCCGGTGACTACGGCTGGAGCAGCACCGTTGCCAAAACACTTGCGCAGGCCGCGACCGGCGGCGATACGAGCGCGCTGATCGACGAGCTCAAGACCTTTAATGTGAACGGCGCATATGCCATTTACACCACGCCGTATGTTCTCCTTGCCTACGACGCGGCGGGTGCGGTCGAGGATGAGAGCTTTACCTGCACCCGTGCGGCGATGAAGGCGGCCATGATCGCCTTCCTGAACGACCTTGACGGCAATTACGCGGGCGTGGACGATATGGCGCCCCTCCTTGCCGCGCTGGCGCCGTATTATGAAAAGGGCGACGCCGCACTGGATGCGGCGGTCCGTACCGGCATCGCGTGGCTCTCTGCGCAGCAGAATGACGACGGCACCTATTCTTACTTCGGCACCAAAAACGCAAACTCCACCGCGATGGCGGTCGTGTCGCTCGCGGCGCTCGGGATCGACGCCCACCGCGACTCGCGCTTTATCAAGGATGGCCACAGCGCTGTTGAAGGCCTGATGAGCTTTGCGCTCAGCGACAAGACAGGCTTCGGATACAAGGGCAATGTGACAGAAAACGCGCTTGCGACGGAGCAGGGGCTCCGCGCGCTGGTGAGCTATGCCCGCTTTGCCGAAAGCGGCGGCGAGCCGTATAACATCTACCTGCAGGCAAAGGCGGGCGAGGACGCGCCGGCCGATCCGAAGATTACGACGACGGTCAAGCCGCAGCCTGTCACGCCAACGGACAAGAGCATTTCCGTCTCCGTGCGCGTGAGCGGTGACACCGGTGTATGGCTGAGTACGCGTGTTTCTGTCCGTTCGGGCGTGAGCGTTTACGATGTGCTCACCTCCGTGCTTGCCGACAATGGCTACAGCTGGGAGGGCAGCAGCAATTACATCAGCTACATCACCAACCCCGACGGCGTGCGGCTGGGCGAATTTTCCACGGGAGACAACTCCGGCTGGCTCTATAAGGTCAACGGTGTTCTGCCCAGCGAGCCGCTCGGCGAGTATATCCTGGAAAGCAATGCCTCGATCGTTTTCTATTACACCAACGACTGGACCAAGGACCCCGACGCGGGCAAGTGGAGCTCCAACCAGACGACTGACAGCAAGGCGGCGGACAAGGTTGATGCGCTTATTGACGCGATCGGCACCGTGACGCCGGAGCGTGCCGACGCCATCCGCGCGGCCCGCGCGGCCTACGACGCGCTCAGCGCGGAGCAGAAGAAGCTGGTCGAAAACTATGATGCCCTGCTTGCGGCGGAAAAGGCTCTCGCGGCCTTGCAAAGCGGCAGCCTGCCCTTTACGGACATCAAGAGCGGCGCGTGGTATGCCGACGCAGTGAAATATGCTTATGAAAAGGGGTTGATGAACGGTGTGTCCGCCGCGGCGTTTGCGCCGGACGGCACGGCGACGCGTAGCCAGATCGTCACCATTCTCTACCGCCTCGCGGGCAGCCCCGCGGTGAGCGGCGGCAGCTTTGCTGATGTGAATGCTGGTGAATGGTATGCCGATGCAGTCGAATGGGCGAGTGCGAACGGCATTGTTAGCGGATATGATAACGGCAGCTTTGGCCCCGATGATGAGATTACGCGCGAGCAGCTCGCGGTTATTCTCTACCGCTATGCAAAGCGGCAGGGACAGGGCTTCACGGGCCTGTGGTACTTCCCGCTGAGCTTCAGCGATGCCGCGGCAGTGAGCAGCTGGGCGGACGAGGCGATGCACTGGTGCGTGATGAAGGGCATCCTCAGCGGAACGGATCAGTCGATGCTCGAGCCCGGCGCAACGGCGACGCGTGCACAGATCGCGGCGATCCTTCAGCGTTTTTGCGAGCTGCCGCAGGAGGATAGTAAGAGTGAAGCGGAGCGCGCCTTTGACGGCGCGGCGTCCTATCTGACCGCTGCTGTTCCCGCGCCGCGCTATGGCAGCATTGGCGGTGAGTGGACAGTGATCGCGCTCTCCCGCGCCGGTGCGGCGGTGAAGGAGGATTACTTCACCGATTACGAGGCGGCGCTGGAGCAGACCGTACGCGAGAGCGCCGGTGTGCTCAGCGAGCGCAAATACACCGAGTACAGCCGCGCGATCCTTGCGCTCTCCGCACTGGGGAAGGATGCACAGGACATCGCGGGTTACGACCTGACGCTTGCGCTCGGCGACTATGAAAAGACGACGGCGCAGGGCGTGAACGGTGCGATCTATGTGCTTCTCGCGCTCGACAGCCGCGAGTATCCCGTGCCGCAGAACGCGGATGCCAAGACACAGGCCACGCGTCAGATGTACATTGATGCCATTCTGGCCGCGCAGCTTTCCGACGGCAGCTGGAGCTTTACCGGTGAGAGCGCTGATCCCGATCTGACTGCCATGGCGCTTCAGGCGCTGGCGAAGTATCAGGAGCAGAGCGCTGTCAAGGCAGCGGTGAACCGTGCGCTGGTGTGTCTGAGCACGATGCAGAACGCGGACGGCGGCTTTTCGTCCTGGGGCACGGAGAACGCGGAGAGCTGTGCGCAGGTGATCCTTGCACTCGCTGAACTGGGGATCAGCGTGGACGACACACGCTTTGTTAAGGATGGCGGTAGCGTGCTGGACGCTCTGTTGAGCTATCAGAATGCGGACGGTGGCTTCTGTCATACACATGGCGGTGAGACAAACCTTATGGCCAGCGAGCAGGCAGCCTGTGCGCTTGCTTCGCTTGTCCGTGCCGAGAATGGTGAGACGGGCTTTTACCGCATGGCAGCGCTTGCAGAGCGCGCTGCTGCGTAATTTGAAATGATGCCGCTCCCGGACGGGTATCCGTCCGGGAGCGGCAAAGCGGTACGGAGGGGAGGAAACGGATATGAAGCGCATCAGACGTGCCGGCAGTGTTCTGTTGGCGGTTATTATGGCATTGACCGTTGCGGCCTGCGGCGCAAAGCCGGCAGAGCCGCCTTTTGAACCGGAGCGGAACGATGCGGTTATTTCCGAAGCGGAGCGGGAGACGACCGGAAAGACGAGCGGCGCGCCGGATGCGTCCGTTTCCGCTGAGGGTGAGGAACCGGAGACGTCCCAGTCTCCTGTGCAGCCGGAGCCGGACGGCGCGGACACGCCGGAAATGGGACTATCTGACACACAAAGTGAACAGAATGAAGCGCAGGAGAAGGCAGCATCCGTTTGTACGATCTCCATTTCCTGTGCATCGATTTTGGAGCACCCTGACTGGCTGAATATGGAAAAGGTTGATCTCGTGCCTGCCGACGGCGTGCTTCTGCCGGCGGAGGAGGTCGGGATCGAAGAGGGCGAGAGCGTATTCGACCTTTTAAAGCGCGTCTGCCGCGAAAAGAAGATCCATATGGAGTTTTCCGAAACGCCGCTCTACCAGTCTGCTTATATCGAGGGCATCGGGAACCTGTATGAGTTCGACTGCGGCGAGGGCTCGGGGTGGATGTACCGTGTAAACGGTGCGTTTCCGAATGTCGGCTGCTCGCGCTGGATGCTTTCCGACGGCGATGTGGTCGAATGGGTCTACACCTGCGATTTCGGTGCGGATGTCGGTGGGGAGGTGAGCGGATGAAGATGAAGCAGACGGCCTTTGCCGCCTGCCATCCGGCGGTGAACCTTTTGTACTTTACGCTGGTGCTGGCATTTTCCATGTTTTTCCTGCACCCGTTTTTTCTGACGGCCTCGCTCCTGGCGGCGATCCTCTGCGCCGTGCAGATGTGCGGCGGGGCGGCAGTTCACCGCACCGCGTGCTGGCTTGCGCCGGCGGCAGCGCTTGCCGCGGCTGTCAATCTTGCGTTTACCCATGAGGGGGCGACGATCCTTGCCTATCTCCCCTCGGGCAATCCGCTGACGCTGGAAAGCATCACCTACGGTACAGCCTCCGCGGCGATGCTTTCTGCCGTTGTGCTGTGGTTTTCGTGCTGGAACGCGGTGATGAGCTCGGACAAGCTCATGTACCTTTTCGGGCGCGTCATTCCCGCGCTCTCACTCATGCTTTCGATGACGCTGCGCTTTGTCCCGCGTTTTCAGGCAAAATTCCGTGAAGTGACGGCGGCGCGGCACGGCATGGGATTGGAGCCGAGAGGCAGAAACTGGCTGTCGAAGCTGAAAAATGCCGCGGCGGTCTTTTCCATTATGGTGACGTGGAGTCTGGAGAACGCCGTGGAGACGGCGGAGAGCATGAAAAGTCGCGGCTATGGGCTTCCGGGCCGGACAGCCTTTTCCCTTTACCGGCTCGGCCGCCGCGACAAACGGCTGATCGGTTGGTTGGCGCTGTGCGGCGCTTACACTGCCGCCGGCTGGGCGGCGGGCGGCGTGAGGTGGCGCTACTACCCCACCATGCGCGGCGCAGTGACGCCGTATTCCACGAGCGTTCTGCTCGCGTATTTCCTGCTGTGCCTGACGCCGGTGCTGCTGCAGAGAAAGGAGGAGCGGGCATGGAGCTCTATCGCATCGAACGATTGACATTTACCTATCCCGGTGGGAGCACGCCTGCCCTGCGCGAAGTGAGCCTGACGGTCCGTGCGGGTGAGTTCGTCACGCTCTGCGGCCTCTCCGGCAGCGGGAAATCAACGCTTCTGCGCCAGCTGAAAACGGCACTTGCGCTATCCGGCGCGCGCTCGGGCGAGATTTTTTTCGACGGCTGTCCGCTCTCCGGGCTTTCCCAGCGCGTTCAGGCTGCGCGCATTGGCTTTGTGCAGCAAAGCCCGGAAAACCAGCTTGTCACCGACAAGGTGTGGCACGAGCTGGCATTCGGACTGGAAAGCCTGGGGTGCGATACGCCGGCCATCCGCCGCCGCGTGGCGGAAATGGCGGGCTTTTTCGGCATGGAAGACTGGTTCCATCGTGATGTTGCTTCGCTCTCAGGAGGACAAAAGCAGCTGCTCAACCTTGCCGCTGTGCTGACGATGCAGCCGGATGTGCTGATCCTTGACGAGCCGACCGCACAGCTCGACCCCATTGCGGCGGCGGACTTCCTCGCCGCACTCTCGCGTGTGAACCGTGAGCTGGGGACGACTGTTCTGCTCTCCGAGCAGCGGCTGGAGGAGGCGCTTGTGCTCTCCGACCGTGCCGTCGTGCTCGACGGCGGACGCATCATTGCCGACGGCGCGCCGCGTGCCGTCGGCGCGCAGCTGCTTGCGGCGGGGAATGAAATGTTTAGCGCCATGCCGGCCGCCATGCGCGTATGGGCGGCTGCGGAGCGGGGCGGCCGGCCCTGTCCCGTTTCCGTGCGGGAGGGACGGAACTGGCTTAGGGATTTTGCCGCCTCGCACGGACTGAAACAGGTACCGGAGTGCCGGATGCCCGCACCTGTGGGCGAAACGGCTGTGACAGTATCGGACGCATGGTTCAAGTATGAGCGTGAGGGCCCGGACATTGTGCGGGGGTTGGAACTCACCGTGCGGCGCGGTGAGCTTCTGGCTGTCCTCGGCGGCAACGGCGCGGGCAAATCGACGACGCTCAAGCTGCTTGCGGGACTGCAAAAGCCGTACCGCGGGGAGGTGCATATCACCGGAAGGACGGCGCTTCTGCCGCAGGATGTGCAGCTGCTTTTTGCGAAAAAAACGGTGCGGGAGGATCTTGCTGAGGTCGGAGCAGATGCGCCCATGCTTGTGCGCATCACGGCGCTCTGCCGTTTGGAGGGGCTTTTGGACCGCCATCCCTATGATCTCTCCGGCGGAGAACAGCAACGTGCGGCGCTGGCAAAGCTTCTGCTGACACGGCCTGACATTTTGCTGCTCGACGAGCCGACGCGCGGTCTTGATGCGGCGTTCAAATCAGAACTGTCGGAGATCCTTGAAGAGTTGCTCTCGCAGGGTGCGGCCATCGTCATGGTCAGCCATGATGTGGAGTTCTGCGCCGAGCATGCCGGACGCTGTGCTCTCTTTTTTGACGGATCGATCGCCGCGGACGGTACGCCGCGGGAATTCTTTGCGGGCAACCGGTTCTACACCACGGCGGCGAATCGTATGTCGCGCGGGCTTTTGCCTAATGCGGTGACGGTATCTGATGTGACCGCCGCCTGCGGCGGCACGCCGGAGCGGAGGGAGAAGCGGCGGAAGCTTCCGCCGCAGCCGCCGGAAGCGGTGAAAAAAACGATCGGCACGCCGCGGAAAAAGCACAGGCTTCCTGTACGTACGGTCGTCTCCGCGGCTGTCTCGCTTCTCATGATCCCGCTGACGCTGCTGGCCGGCACGGAGCTTTTGGGCATGCGGAGTTACTATCCGCTCTCCTTTGTCATGCTGCTGGAAGCGATGCTGCCGTTCTTCCTCGTCTTTGAGGGGAAACGGCCGGCGGCACGGGAGCTTGTGGTCATCGCGTCGCTCTGCGCGCTGGGCGTGGCGGGCCGCGCGGCGTTCTTCATGCTGCCGCAGTTCAAGCCGGTGCTGGCGCTGACGATCCTTACGGGTGTTTCGCTCGGCGGGGAGGCCGGGTTTCTTGTGGGGGCGGTGACGATGCTTGTCTCCAATGTCCTTTTTTTGCAGGGACCGTGGACGCCGTGGCAGATGTTCGGCATGGGGCTGTGCGGCTTTCTTGCGGGGCTTGTGTTCCGGCAGGGCGGCCTGCCGCGTAAGCGGTGGCTTTTGTGCGCCTTCGGCGCGGTCAGTGCGTTTGCGGTTTACGGTGTGCTGCTCAACGCCTACTCCGCGCTGCTTGCCACCGGTACGCTGACGTGGGAGAGCTTTGCGGTCTACTGCGCCTCGGGCTTTGCGATGGATGCGGTGCAGGCCGGTTCCACAGTGGTATTTCTCTGGCTTTTTGCCGGGCCGATGCTGGAAAAGCTCGACCGGATCAAAAGAAAGTACGATCCGGCGCTGTGAGTGAATCAATGCTTGAATTTACCACGCTGGTGTGGCATAATAACGCCAGCGATCCGGTAGGAATTTCAAAACGGGGAGTCAACGGAGCGGAACGATGGAGGAGAGAAGAAAGCTTTTTTGTCTGGGAGACAGCGTGACCTTCGGCTACGGTGTGCGCCCTTCACAGCGGTGGACCGGCATTATGGCGCGGGAACACGGCTGGGAGGTCGTAAACGAGGGAGTCAACGGCGATACGACGGGCGGCATGCTCGCACGGCTGCATGTGCGCGTGCTCCCGGAGATGAAGCAGGAGCTTCTTGGCGGAGGCCGTCCACATGTTTTGCTGATGGGCGGGAGCAACGATATCTTCTATTCCGGCTCAGACACACCGGCGCGGGCCAACATAGGCGCGATGGTGCATCAGATGCTCTCTGCCGGGATTCTTCCGATGGTGGGAATTCCACTGCCGGTTGCGCCGGCCTTTGCGCCGGAGGCGTGGGCGGCAGTTGTTGATTTTTCCGCAGCGGCGGAGGGGTTGACAAACTATTGTGCGTGGCTCAAGCGCTTCTGTGCGGCCTTCGGCGTGCCGTATGTGGATTTCCGCACAGACTTTCTGACGCCAGACGGCGGAGCGCGCGAGGAGCTTTTGCTCGACGGCCTGCACCCGACGCCCGAGGGACACCGTTTGATGGTGGCGCGTCTGTGCGCGCAGCTTGAGCAATCATAAGAAATGGAGACGACCATGAAGCTTTCTTACCTTGACCTGACGACAACAGATCCGAGCTATAATCTGGCGATGGAGCAGTATGTGTTTGACTGCCTGCCGCGCGACCGGATGTATTTTATGCTCTGGCAGAACGACAATGCGATCATTGTCGGCAAATATCAGAACACGATCTCCGAGATCAATGAGGAGGCCGTGCGTGAGCGCGGCATCCGTGTGGTGCGCCGCCTTTCCGGCGGCGGCGCGGTCTATCACGATATGGGGAATCTGAACTTCACGTTTATCACCGATGCGGGCGAGAACAACACGCTGGATTTCAAGCTCTTCTGCGAGCCGGTTGTGCGCACGCTTGCATCCCTCGGCGTGAAGGCTGAGGTGAATGGGCGCAACGATATCACGATCGACGGGAAGAAGTTTTCCGGCAACTCACAGTATCTGCGTCAGGGCCGCGTCATGCATCACGGCACGATCATGTTCGATTCCGATCTGTCGGTCGTCACTCAGGCGCTTCGGGTGGACCCGAGCAAGATACAGACAAAGGGCATCCGCTCCGTGCGCAGCCGCGTGACGAACGTAGCGGAGCATCTGCCGCGCAGGGTCACGCTGCCGGAGTTCCGCCGCACGTTGCTGGAGAACATCCTGCGGGAGAATCCGGGCGAGGCGTATCCGCTTACAGCGGAGGATCTTGCGGCGGTAGAGAAGCTGCGCGAGGAGCGCTACGCGACCTGGGAGTGGAACTATGGCCGCTCGCCGGCGTGCACCATGCAGCGCCGCCGCCGCGTGGACGGCTGCGGCCTGATCGAGGCCTATATCTCGGTGGAGCATGGCCTGATCGCGGGGATTTCGTTCCGTGGGGACTTTTTCAGCGCGGAGGAGCCGGAGGAGCTGTCCAAGCGCTTTGCGGGCCATACGCCGGATTATGCGGGCTATGCCGCCGCCCTTGACGGCGTGGACGCCGGACGCTATTTTGCGGGACTGAGCAATGACGAGCTCATTGACATCCTCTGCGAGGGCTGATGCCGCAGAAGCGGCGCATAGCTGAGATAGAGCGAAAATAAAGACGAAAAGGGCGGAGACGTAAGTCTCCGCCCTTTTCACAAGAAAGATTGGCAAGAAAATGAACAAACAATAGGAATGGTGCAGCTTTATGCGTCTTAGCGCAGGAGACTGCGGGTGTAGATCTGAAGGACCTCGTCGTAGCCGGCCGGCTCGGGATGGCGGACAAAACGGTGCTTCTGCTCGGCGAATTCCTTTGCATACTGCTCAAGCTCTTCGTAGGTTACCTCAACATTGACCTCAAGGATGCTGCTGATGAAGTCGGCAAATTCGTCCACAGAACCGAAACCGCACAGGGAAACGATGCGGTTGACCTTGGTCTTGTCCTTGAAGATGCGCAGATACTCACCCTCAAGCAGGCCGCAGGCAAGGCCGTGCGGAATGTGCTTATTATGGGTGAGCGCGTAGCTCATGCCGTGGGGCAGGCAGGTGCCGGTCTGGTTGTTGGCCATGCCGCCGAGCATGGAAATGAACATCTGCGTCTCGCGGACCTCATAGGAGAACTCACCCTTGCGCAGAGCGTCGACCGTGCCGGCGAAGGCCTGAAACGCGATCTCGCACAATCCGCGGGAATAGGGATTGCTGGCCGTAGAAACATAGGACTCGATGCAGTGGCCGAGCGCATCGAGCGCCGTGGCGCGGGTGAGGCGGACGGGCATGCTCATCAGATAGGTCGGGTCGAGGAAGGCATAGCGCGGGAACACCCACGGCTTGATGGCCTGCTTGGTCTGGGTGTCAAAGCGCGTGATAACGGACCAGTGAGCGACCTCGGCGCCGGTGCCGGCAGTGGTCGGGATGGCGATGATGGGGAGGGACTCAAGCTCTTCGTTCTTGAAGAGATCGTAGGGCTCCATGTCGGGATTCTTCATCATCACGCCAATGGCCTTGGAGGCGTCGATCGGAGCGCCGCCGCCGATGGCGATGAGGAAGTCCGCGCCCTTTTCAAGGCCGACCTTTGCTGCGCGCACGATGGTTTCCACGCAGGGGTTTTCCTCGATCTCGGTTTCCACAAAGTAGTCGACGCCCAGCTCATCGAGAACGCTCTGGACGTCCTCAAGTGCATAGTGGCGGCCGGGCAGCTTGTAGGTGATGACATATGCGCGCTTGCCGCACTTGCCGAAAACGCTTTTGTTCTCCTTGATGCAGTCCTTGCCGAAAAAAACCTGGCCGGGCATCAGAAATTTAAAATTTTCCATGAAATAGCCTCCCATTTCTTTGATGTCTTTTATAGAAGTGTGCCAGTTTTTGTGTTTCTATTGTACTGTTGATTGTGAAGAGAATCCAATACATAATTTTTCTCTGCTCATAGAGATAATCTATCAGTGAGCAGAGAAAAGGACGCCCGCTTTTCCGTACGAAAAAGCAGACGCCCTTCTTTAGAGGAGGCTTAGTTCTTCTTACGTGCGACCAGTGCGATCGCCTTTTCAACGATGCTGTCCACGTCCATGCCGTGATCGCGGTAGAGCAGTTCGGGATCGCCGGACTCACCGAAGCGGTCCTGAATACCGACAATGTTCATCGGGACGGGAAGCTCCTGGCAGACGACCTCCGCGACCGCGGAGCCCAGACCACCGTAAATGGTGTGATCCTCAATGGTCATGACCGCGCCGGTCTCCTTGGCCGCACGGATGATCGCGGCGGTGTCGAGAGGCTTGATGGTGGGCATTTCGACCACGCGGACGCCGATGCCGCGGGTCTTGAGGATTTCGGCGGCGTCCATCGCCTTCTTGAGCAGGATGCCGGAGACGATCATCGTCATGTCGCTGCCATAGTTGAGCACCTCATAGGACTTGCCGATCTCAAACTGATAGGTGGAGGCGTCGAAGATGTCGGCAACCGGATTACGGTGCAGACGGATGTAGAGAGGGCCCTTGAAATCTACAGCCGCATGCGCCACAGCGCGCGCGGAAACGGCATCCGAGGGCTGCACGATCGTCATGTTCGGGAACGAGCGCATGATGCTCACATCCTCGATCGCGGCGTGCGTCGCGCCGTCGCCGCCGACCTGAAGACCGGCGTGCGTGCCGATGATGGTGACGTTCAGGTTCGGGTAGCACACAAAGGTGCGGACCTGTTCGCAGGCGCGCATGCTGGCGAACACAGCGAAGGTGGCAAGAAATACCTTGTTGCCGCAGCTTGCCATGCCGGCTGCCGCGCCGACAAGATTCTGCTCGGCAATGCCGAAGCTGAACTCGCGGTCGGGATAAAGCTTTGCGAACTTCTCAAGACCGCAGGTCTTGGTGTCCGCGTTGCACACGACGAAATCCGTGCGCTCCTTTGCAATGTCAATCAGTTCCTGACCAAAGGCCATTCTTGTAGCAATAACGCCCATCCTTAATCCGCTCCTTTCTCAATATCTTCCAGCGCCTGCGCCAGCTGCTCGGCATTGGGGGCAGCGCCGTGCCATGCCGCGGCGTCCTCCATGAAGGAAACGCCCTTGCCCTTGACCGTTCTGGCAAGGATTACCGTGGGAGAGCGCATGGTGCGCGCCTCGTGCAGCGCGGTGAGGACCTCGTGAATGTTGTGGCCGTCGATGTCGATGACGTTCCAGCCGAAGGCCTTCCACTTGTCTGCGAACGGCTCCTCACGCATGATGTCGTTGACCCAGCCGTTGATCTGCACGCCGTTGCAGTCGACAATGGCGATGAGGTTGTTCAGGCGGTAGTGAGCGGCAGCCATCGCGGCCTCCCAGACCATGCCCTCCTGGCACTCGCCGTCACCGAGCATAACGTAGGTCATGTAATCCTGACCCTTATGCTTGGCGGAGAGCGCCATGCCGAGACCGGCAGACAGGCCGTTGCCGAGGGAACCGGCGGTCATGTCCAGACCGGGGACCTTGTTCATGTCGGGGTGGCCCTGCAGGATGGAATGATACTGGCGCAGCGTGTTGAGGATGGACTTATCAAAGAAGCCGCGCTCGGCCAGAGCGGCGTAGAGCACGGGGCAGGCGTGACCCTTGGAGAGGACAAAGCGGTCACGGTCCGGCCAGTCCGGATTCTGCGGATCGATGTTCATGACATGAAAATAAAGCGTTGTTACGACCTCGACCGCCGAAAGAGAGCCGCCCGGGTGGCCCGCTTTTGCGGTATAGATCATATTGAGAACGTCATGCCTGATCTCCAATGCTTTACTTTCCAGTCTTTTTACATCCTGATTGGTAAAATAATTGTGATTCAAGGTATTTCATCTCCCTGTTACAGTATTTTGCGGTGAATCGATGATTTTATTGTAACAATTGTCCAGACTGGAAAGCAATTCCGATTGACGATTATATTTATTAAGAAAGCCAATAAAGCCGTGCTCAGGTTCGCTTGCCCTGACCGGGTGGAGTGCCAAAAAACAAGCATTGGCAGGCACTTGAGCGTTTTCCACAGAGGAGGCAGAAAGAGAATTGAGCGGTGCTATTGCCCGATTGAAAAGTTCTATTGGATTCCAAACCGTCAATGCGCGTAAAATAACGACATGAAATCCCTTGCCTGTCGTGCACTTTTATCATGTTACATAAGGAGAGGTTACCGGTTATGAATTATCCAAAAGCCATTACGCTCTGCGAGGTCGGCCTGCGCGACGGCCTGCAGAATGAAAAAACGCTGATCCCCACCGCTGAAAAGCTGCATATGCTCCGCGCACTGATCGATGCGGGCTTCCCTGTTATTGAGGTGGGCTCGTTCATGCACCCCAAGGCCGTCCCGCAGATGGCGGATACCGATGAGCTGTTCCGCGAGATCGGTGATGTGCCGAATGTGGAGCTGCGTGCGCTGATCCCCAATCTGCGCGGCGTGCAGCGCGCGATCGACTGCGGCTGCAAGAAGGTCAAGCTCAATGTTTCCGCCAGCCGCCAGCACAATCTGCGCAACCTGAACATGACGCCTGAGCAGAGCGTTGCGGGCTTTGCCTCCTGCGTCGAACTGGCAAAGGCGAACGGCATTGCGATCTCCGGCTCCATTTCCATGCCCTTTGCCTCCCCGTGGGAGGGTCGCACGCCGGTCGAGGATGTGGACGCCATCATTGAGGCTTATCTCAATGTCGGCATTGACGAGATCTCGCTTTCCGATGCGTCCGGCATGGCAGTGCCGAATCAGGTGCGTGAGTTGTGCGCGCATGTGCTGGAAAAGTACCCGCAGGCGAGTTGGTGGCTGCATTTCCACAACACGCGCGGCATGGCGATGGCCAATATCATCGCGGCCATGGATGCTGGCATGACGCGCTTTGACAGCGCGTTCGGCGGTCTGGGCGGCTGTCCGTTCGTTCCGGGCGCGGCGGGCAATATCTCTTCTGAGGATGTGATCCACATGTGCGACGAATCCGGCATTGAAACGGGCGTGGATGTGACCAAGGTCATGGCAGTGTCCCGCAGCCTGCGCGAGCTGCTGGGCCACGACATGGAGAGCTATATCCTCCGTGCCGGCCGCTCCTGCGATCTGATCGAGAAGAACGCGGAATAAGCAAAATAAAAGTCTCCTTCCGGAGAAAGGCCGCCGGGGCGCGAAGCTGCCCCGGCGGCCTTTGCCGTTTCTTATGGATGTGCGGCGCCTGACGATTCGTCCTCAGTGTATCTCCAATCCTCGACAAATTTGAGAAAGAGGGAGACGAGGTGGGACGGCTCGCCGCGGTTGAGCGTTGCCATCATGATGCGCTTGTAAATCGGTTTGCTCAGCCGGACGGCGGCAATGCCCTGCATGGAGAAATAGTCCATTTCCTCAGCGGGCGAAATGCAGATGCCGAGTCCTGTGCGGATGAGGCTGATCATGATCGGTGTGGATTCCACGCAGCCGATCACATTCGGGACAAAGTTCGCCTCCTTGCAGGCCTGAAGGAAATAGCCCTGCAGGGCCTGATTCGGCCCGTGGACGATGAAGCGCTCGTTTTTCAGCTCCGAGAAATCGATGGCGTCCTTGGCGGCGAGCGGATGGGAATGGGACATGAGGATCACGTATTCGTCAATTCCCATTGGCTTGAAGCTGATATTCGGAAAGCTGTAGTTGGCAGGCTGGGCGACGAAAGCCACATCGATCTCCCGCTTTTCCAGAGATTCGAGCAGGGAAATGCTCTTACCGGTATAAATGTTGAGCGTAAGCTGCGGATAGATAGAATAGAAGTCGGAAATGAGACGGTTGAAGTGAATGGTCTCCAGCGCCGTGATGCTGCCGATGTTGATGGTGCCGCGCTGACAGTCGGAGTAGGAGAACATGGTTTCCTTGAGCCGCTGTGTGTCACGCAGGATATCAGAGGCCATTTTGACGAAAGCCTCTCCCGCCTCCGTGATCTGGATGGTTCTTGTCGTGCGGCTGAAAAGACGTATGCCAAGCTCTTTCTCCAGTCCCGCAATGTGCTGCGAGAGCGAGGATTGGCTGATATAGCAGCTCTCCGCCGCCTGAGAAAAGTTGCGGTATTTGGCGACGGCCAAAACGTATTCCATCTGAGAGATGTCCATTTCCGGTGCCTCCCTTTTCAATCGGTATTTGACGCTCCGCGCGGCCGCCGGGAAAGAGGTCATTCACGGCAGGAAAAGCGGAGATTTATTACAAAAATGGATGTTTTTATCTGGAATTCAAATTGTAGCGGCAGGCGAAACGCGATATGATAGTAATATCATAAATGCCGCCGCGGCGCAATACAAATGATTGCTTTTCAGGGAATTGTCCGATGCAGAAGCGCGGGAAGCGGGGGCGGACCGCCCGCGGCGCGCGGCATGAAAACGGTAGCCGTGGGCTGCGGAAATAATACAGAGGAGTATGAATATGAAAGTCGGTATGATCGGACTGGGCGTTATGGGCCACGGGATTGCCAGCAATATCATCAAGAACGGCTGGCCGCTCGTGGTGTACGATCTGCGCCCTGAATGTTATGCGGATCTGCTGGGGCCGAACGTGAAGGCGGCCGGCAGTCTGGAGGAGCTCAGTCAGGAAGTGGACACGATCCTGATGATCGTCAACGCTTACAAAAACTGCGAGAGCATCATGACGGAGTTGCTCAAGACAATGCACAGCGGTACGGTCGTCAATATGAGCACGATCTCCATGGACGATGCGAAGAAGCTGGAGGAGATGGCGGCCAAGGGCGGCGTATCCATGCTCGACTGCCCCGTCAGCGGCGGAACGGCCGGTGCGAAAAACGGTACGCTGACCATGATGGCGGCCGGTGCCGACGAGCTCTTTGAAGCGCACAAGCCGCTCTTTGAGAGCTACTGCGGCAATGTTGTCCACGTTGGCAAGGAGGTCGGTCAGGGCCAGGCGTTCAAGGCGGTCAACCAGCTGCTGGTGGGCGTTCACATGTGCGCGACGGCAGAGGCATTTACCATGGCCCGCAAGTGCGGCCTGGATCTCCAGATCCTTTACGATACGATCAAGACCAGTGCCGGCACGTCCCGTATCTTTGAAAACCGAGGACAGTTTGTCATCGACCGTGATTTTTCCATCCGCAGCACGCTGACGATCCAGCTCAAGGATACCGACATTGCCTGCAAGACGGCAGAGTCCGTCGGCGCTCCGGCGCTGCTCGGCAATGTGGCGCGCCAGCTCTTCAACATGTCTGTGCGTCAGTTCCCGCCGAATGACGACTCCATCGAGGTCATCCGCCTGTATGAAAAGATGGCGGATGTTCAGGTGGACGAGAAAGCGTAACAAGATCCATTACATAAAGCGCGCATGAACGATGGTTCATGCGCGCTTTGCTTTGCGGAAAAGAAATGGGCCGGCAAAAGTCGTTCTCTTTTGCCGGCCCGGTTTATAT
>CAKTOJ010000013.1 GCA_934589665.1 uncultured Oscillospiraceae bacterium
ACCCACGGCGACAACAACGGCCTTGTCCTGCCCCCGCGCATCGCGCCCGTGCAGGCGGTGGTCATTCCCATCGCGGCACACAAGAAGCCCGAGGTCGCCGAGGCGGCCCGAGACATCAAGGCGCGTCTGCTTGCCGCTGACGTGCGCACGAAGCTCGACGACTCCGACCAGTCCATGGGCTGGAAGTGCGCGGAGTACGAGATGCGCGGCGTGCCGCTGCGCATCGAGATCGGTCCGCGCGATCTGGAGAACGGCCAGTGCTGCATCGTTCGCCGCGACAACGGTGAAAAGACCTTTGTGGCTCTTGACGCGCTGGAGGCATCGGTCAAGGAGCTGCTGGATAAGATCCATGACAACATGCTCGCCAAGGCCAGAGAAAATATGGAAGACAACACCTTTGACCTCTCCACCTGGGAGGAGGTCAAGGAGATGGCCTCCGGCCGCGGCGGTTTTGCGCGCACGAAGTGGTGCGGCAGTCTGGAGTGCGAGCTGGGCATGAAGGAAAAAGCGGGCGTTTCCTCCCGCTGCATGCCGCTCAAGCAGTCCGGCACGGTCGGTAAGTGTGTATTCTGCGGCAAGGAAGCAACGACGGATATTTATTGGGGCGTCGCCTACTAAAATAAAACGGAAAACGATTTTGGAAAAAGGTTCCCGTGTCGGGAACCTTTTCCTTTTTTCTACCGTCATAAGGGATAACAACGCCCAAGGAGGTATGATGAGATGAAACGAGTTCTGGCGTTTTTGCTCTGCCTGACCTTTGCACTGACCGGCTGTGCGCAGACCCTGCCCGCGCCGGACGGAGGCGAACAGGACGACCCGGTGCAGTCGGAGGATGGGGAGAGCGCGAAATTGCTGAATCAATACACGCTGGCCGCCGCTGAACTGCCGGTTCTGCCTGCACAGCCGAGCGAGGAGGAGCTTTATGCCGCCTACGAAAAGCTTGATTATGACAGAATGGGCGAAGAGGCCTACAGTAAGGCACAGGAAGCACTCTGGGAGGATTTTGACGCACGCTCCACAGCCTATGCCGACGCGGTGAAGGCACTGCGGGGCGAGGGCGTGGACGCGTCAATGACACCGGCGCTGCTCGGCTACAGCACCAAAACAGTCTCCAAGCTGCTCGGCGGCGAGGAAACGGAAAATGTCGTCTATTCACCAGCAAACCTTTATCTGGCTCTTTCCATGCTCACCGAAACGGTGGACGGTGAAACGCGCGCACAGCTCCTCGACCTTCTTGGCTCCGAGGACGAGGAAACCCTCCGTGCGACGGCGAACGCGGTCTGGCGCTCACTCTACACGGACAGTGCCAGCGGGAAAACGCTGCTGGCTAACTCCCTCTGGCTGAGTGATACGCAGACGTATCGGACGGAAACGGTCGAACATCTGGCGCAGGATTACTATGCATCCACGTTCCGCGTTCCGATGGGCGAGGACGATACCAACAAGGCTGTGCAGGCATGGCTGAACACCAACACGGGCGGGCTTCTCGCGGATGCGGCGAAGAACATAGAGACCAAGCCGGAAACGGTGATGCTTCTGCTCTCAGCGCTTTATTTCAAGGACCAGTGGCGTGACGAGTTCTATGCCGCAGCCACAAAGGAAGAGATATTCACCGCCGCTGACGGCACGGAGCAGCGTGTGGATTTCATGCACAAGACACAGGATCGCGCCAATTACGTGCGCGGAGAGAACTATACCATTGCGCAGCTTCCGTTCCGCGGCGGAGAGAGCATGATCTTCCTCCTGCCCGACGAGGGTACGGCCCTCACGCCGCTGCTGCGCGGGGAGGCAGCGCTGACCGACCTTTTCATCGGCGTATACCAGAACGACAAAGCGCAGACGGCAAAGCTTGTCTGGAGCGTGCCGAAGTTCGATGTCAGCTCCGATCTGGAGCTGACCGACGCGCTCCGCTCCCTTGGTGTGACAGACGTGTTCGACGATACGCAGGCGGACTTCTCACCGCTTGCCGATTTTGATGAGCCGGTGTCCGTCACGCAGGTGCAGCATGCCGCGCGTGTGAAGCTTGACGAGGAGGGCTGCGAGGCCGCGGCGTTTACCGCCATCATAGCGGATGCAACGGCGGCGATGCCGGAGGAGCTTCCGGTTGTGGAGATGAACCTGAACCGCCCCTTTGCCTTTGTCATCACCGGTGTGGATGGCCTGCCGCTGTTTGCCGGCGCGGTCAATACAATGGAATGAAGCAAAAAGGACGCTCATGCGAGCGTCCTTTTGCTATGTGCGGAAATAAACACGGTCCCATTCGGCGCTGCCGATGACGAGCGGCGGCTCGACTGTCAGTCCACTGTTCCCACCGCGGCGCGCTTCGATCAGCACCAGCGAGGGGGCGGCCTGCGGTGCAGAGGTGACAAAGCGCAGCCGTTTCGGCTCCAGACCGCTGGCGCGGAATGTGCAGAGAAGGTCGGTCAGCCGTTCGGGCTTGTGGACAAGCGCAAAACGCCCGCCCCAGCGCAATACCCGCGCTGCCGCCGTGCAGACGTCGGCAAGCGTACACTCCGCCTCCTCCCGCGCAGTCTGTCGGACCGCACATGAGGCGCTGATGCCGTGACCGGCAGGGAAATAGGGCGGGTTGGAAACGGCGTAGTCCATGCTCCCTGCAGCGGGAAGAGCAGCGTAATCACGCAGGTCACCGGTGCGCAGTATAACATGCTCCGTCCAGCCGTTGGCGGTGCAGGTTTTCTCCGCCAGAGCGTTTGCCACGCCGTTCTGCTCCACGCAGCAGAGCGTGAGAGATGCTTCCCGCGCAAGCAGAAGCGCGCCGAGCAGACCTGTCCCGCTGCCGAGGTCGCACACACGGTCCCGCCTCTTCGGTGCGGCAAAATATCCGAGAGCAAAGCTGTCGGTTGTGGGAGGGAAGAGTGCGGTATCATAATAAAAGCAGGGGCCGTCCGGCCAGAGATGGTCGATGCGTTCCATGGGGATTCCTCCGTTTGGGTAAAAAATAAGGACGCGCCGAAAGCGCGTCCTTATTTTTTAAGTACTTACTCCTGAGAGATCGCACCGTTGGGGCAGGTGTCCGCGCAGGAACCGCAGTCCAGGCAGGCACCGGCGTCGATCTGGTACTGGGAATCACCCTGAGAGATCGCGCCAACGGGGCAGGCGTCTGCGCAAGCACCGCAGCTAACGCAGGCAGAACCAATGTGATAAGCCATTAGAAGCACCTCCATTTGATTGATACGCCTATTGTACACGCCAATGTTTCAAAATGCAAGAGGAACTTATGTGAGAATCTTCCGCTTTTTGCCAAAAAATTAACAAATCGTATCATGCTTCGGGGAACAGAAAGGGAAACCCATATGTCTAAAACTGCGGAGGATGGGAGAGAATGTCAGCAGAAGGAGGCATGCATGATGGCGGATAAGAAATTTGACCCGCGCGCGGAAAACGCGCTGCGTCTGGCGCAGGAGGCGGCGGGGGAGCTGGGGCACGGCTACGTCGGCTGCGAGCATTTGCTGCTGGGGCTGCTGCGCGAGGATGTCGGCGCGGCCTACCGTGCGTTGACCGAGGCGGGAATCGAGGAAAACGCGCTGCGCGAGCAGATCGTTGAGGCATCGGGGCGGGGGCTCTTCGGCAGCGCGCCGACACAGGGACTCACGCCGCGGGCGCGCAGCGCCGTGGAGCTGGCGGTGGCGGAGGCGATGCGTTTTTCCAGCCCCTGCATCGGCACGGAGCATCTGCTGCTGGGACTGCTGCGCGACGGCAGCAATATGGCCGTGCGGCTGCTCACAGCCTCCGGTGTGGAGCCGCGCAGGCTTTACAGCGTCGTGGTGCAGAAAATGAGTGAAACGCCGCGTCCGGCGGCAAAGGAGGGCGGCAGAATGAAAACCGAGAGTGAGGGGAAGCACGGACGCGCTCTGGCGGAGTTTGCCCGTGACCTGACCGCGCTGGCACGTGCTGGACGGCTTGATCCGGTGATCGGACGGGAGCGGGAGCTTGACCGCACGATCCAGATTCTCTCGCGCAGAACGAAAAACAATCCCGTCCTGCTCGGCGAGCCGGGCGTGGGGAAAACAGCAGTCGCCGA
Source organism: uncultured Oscillospiraceae bacterium (assembly GCA_934589665.1). Taxonomy (GTDB): domain Bacteria; phylum Bacillota; class Clostridia; order Oscillospirales; family Oscillospiraceae; genus Hominicoprocola. Next base: position 4,043 of record CAKTOJ010000013.1, read on the forward strand.
AGGGCTTGCGCAGCGCATTGCCGACTCTGAGGTGCCGGACGAGCTGCTTGACAAGCGCGTGCTCTCGCTCGATCTGTCGGCAATGGTGGCGGGGACTAAATATCGCGGAGAATTTGAAGAGCGCGTCAAAAGCATTCTGGAGGAGGTGCGCCGTGACGGCAAAATCATCCTGTTTCTCGATGAGCTGCACACCATCGTCGGGGCTGGCAGCGCCGAGGGGGCAGTGGACGCGGCAAATATCATCAAGCCCGCGCTCGGGCGCGGTGAGATTCGTGTTGTAGGAGCGACGACGCTCAACGAGTACCGAAAATACATTGAAAAGGACGCGGCGCTTGAGCGCCGCTTTCAGACCGTTATGGTGCGTGAGCCGACAGATGAACAGGCCCTTGCTATCCTGCAGGGTTTGCGCCCGCGCTATGAACAGCATCACTGCCTGACGATTACGGACGAAGCGCTGCGCGCCGCGGTTGCGCTCTCGCGCCGTTATCTCCATGACCGGTTTCTGCCCGACAAGGCGATTGATCTGGTGGACGAGGCGGCCGCACGGCTGCGGATGGAGGCGCAGCGGGATTCGCCGGAGCTTCGGGCGGTCGAGGGAAAGCTTGCCGCCGTGCGGCGGCACAAGGCGGAGGCGCTTGCCGCGCAGGAATATGAGAAGGCGGCGCGGCTGCGCGACGTGGAACGGGACTTTCAGGATCAGGCCGGGCTGGAACGTGAAAGGCTGCGTGCCGCCGCGCGTGAGAAAAACGGAACGGTGGGAGCGGAGGAGATTGCCAGTGTGCTCTCTTCCTGGACAGGGATACCCGCTGCGCAGCTGACAGAGGATGAGCGCGCGCGGCTGATGCATCTGGAGGAGGAGCTGCACGCGCGTGTGGTTGGGCAGGCGGAGGCCGTTCGTGCCGTGGCGCGCGCCATTCGCCGCGGGCGCTCCGGTGTGTGCGATCCGCGCCGTCCGGTCGGTTCATTCCTGTTTCTCGGCCCTACAGGCGTAGGGAAGACGGAGCTGTGCCGCGCATTGGCCGCGGCTGTATTCGGGAACGAGGATGCAATGGTGCGGCTGGATATGTCGGAGTATATGGAGCGGCACACGGTCTCACGCCTGATCGGCGCGCCGCCGGGCTACGTCGGTTGCGAGGAGGGCGGGCAGCTGACAGAGAAGGTGCGCCGCCGACCGTATACACTCGTGCTCTTTGACGAGATCGAAAAGGCGCATGAGGACGTGTGGAACATTCTGCTGCAAATTTTAGAGGACGGCTTTGTGACGGACGCGCAGGGGCGGCGTATCGATTTCCGCAGCACGGTGATCGTAATGACCTCAAATGTCGGGGCAAAGCTTATTACCTCGACCGCGCCGAGGCTCGGCTTCCTTTCGGAGACGGACGGCGGCCAACAGGATGAGCATGTGCGCCAGGCTGTGTTTGAGGAGCTGCGGCGGACCTTCAAGCCAGAATTTCTCAACCGGATCGATGAGACGATCCTTTTCCAGCGCCTGACGCAGACCGATACGGAGGAGATCGCGCGGCGGATGCTGCGCACGGTGAGTGAGCGTGCGGACGCGCTCGGCATTACCCTGACATTTGACGATGAAGCGGTTGAATGGCTGGCAGAGAAGGGATACGATCCGCGCTACGGCGCGCGCCCGCTGCGGCGGGTGATCCGCACCGAGGTCGAGGATGCTCTGGCGTCGCTGCTGCTTTCCGGGCAGCTGCGCGCCGGCGAGAGTGCGAGGGGCATCCTGCGCGATGGCGTGCTTCAGATCGAATGTGCGGTTCCGGCAGCTGTGGAAGGATAATACAGCATATTGCACAAAAAGCGACAGAATATCTTTTGAGAATAGGAGATATTCACATCTTGACTTTAAAGCTTTAAAGGTCTATACTGCGAAATAGAAAGAACGAAGTCCGCAAAGACAGAAAGGAGCCCGCAATGATGTACACCGTGAATGGCAGCTATTCCTATTACTTTACCGCGTTCCGCTTTGCGGGCCGCTATTTTACCATGCCCTTCCGATACCGCCGGTAAAGAACGCATTTGCAGATTTGAGATGTAAGCAAAGCGATCCTGTCCGACGGATGGGATCGCTTCAATTTTATTGGTTTGAAAAAGGAGAAGAAAGATGAAAAAGAAACTGACTGCTCTGCTGCTTTCCGCAGCACTGTGCCTGAGCCTCGCCGCCTGCGGCCAGAAGGCTGAGACCCCCGAAACGCCCGATGCGTCCGAGCCGAGCGGCGACGCCGTGACCTACACCGTCGGCATCTGCCAGCTTGTCCAGCATGCGGCGCTTGACGCGGCGACACAGGGCTTTATCGATGCGCTCAATGAAGCGCTGCCCGGTCAGGTCAAGATCGAAGAGAAGAACGCGTCCGGTGATCCGAACAACTGCTCCACCATCGTCAACGGCTTTGTTTCCGAGGGCGTGGATCTCATCATGGCAAACGCTACGGCGGCTCTGACCGCCGCGGCCTCCGCGACGAGCGACATTCCCATCCTCGGCACCTCTATCACGGCCTACGGCGTGGCGCTGGATATTGACGACTTCTCCGGCACCGTCGGCGGCAACATCTCCGGCACCTCCGACCTTGCGGATCTTTCCGCGCAGGCCGACATGATCGCCGAATGGTTCCCCGATGCGCAGAAGGTTGGTCTCCTGTTCTGCTCCGGCGAGCCGAACTCCCGCTACCAGATCGAAGAGGTTGCCAAGTGCCTTGAGGCCAAGGGTGTTGAGACTAAGGAATTTGCTTTCACCGATACCAACGATGTTTCCTCCGTCACGCAGGCCGCCTGCGACTGGTCCGATGTGATCTATGTTCCCACCGATAACACCGCGGCCGCCAACACGGAAGCGATCGCAAACGTCACCGTTCCCTCCAACACGCCGGTCATTGCCGGTGAAGAGGGCATCTGCACAGGCTGCGGCGTGGCGACCCTCTCCATCAGCTACTACGACCTCGGCGTGACCACCGGCAAGATGGCCGCCAAGATCCTTACCGGTGAGGCTGACATCTCCACCATGCAGATCGAGTACACCACCGCGACGCCGAAGTACAATGCCTCCATGTGCGAGACGCTCGGCATTGAGCCGAAGGAGGGCTACACCGCCATCGAAGCGTAAGCGAAATATCCCGATGGGAGAGGGGCTTGCCCCCTCTCCCATAACGAAGTGTTTGGAGGAAAAGAAGTATGAGTTTCCTGACGTCTCTGTTCAACGCGCTGCCCGGCGCCGCAGCCCAGGGCCTGATCTGGGGCATCATGGCGATCGGCGTCTACATTACCTACCGTATTCTTGACGTTGCCGACCTGACGGTGGACGGCTCTCTTGCAACCGGCGGCGCGGTCTGCGTCATGCTGATCCGCGCGGGCTGGAATCCGTGGCTGGCGCTTTTGTGCGCTGTGCTTGCCGGCATGCTCGCCGGCCTTGCCACGGGCCTTTTCCATACCAAGTGCGGCATCCCGGCGATCCTCGCCGGCATTCTGACGCAGCTGGCGCTGTACTCCGTCAATCTGCGCATTATGGAGAGCAAGGCCAATCAGGCGCTCAGCGTGGATAAATACGATCTGCTGGTTTCCCAGCGCTATGTGCGCACGGTCTCGCCCGTGGGCGAGCTGCTGACGAAGAATCCGCTGCCGCTGCTGCTGCTCTTCACCGCCGCGGTGATCGCGCTGCTCTACTGGTTCTTCGGCACTGAGAAAGGCTGCGCGATTCGCGCAACCGGCGCGAACCAGAACATGGCCCGCGCGCAGGGTATCGACACCAACGCCAACGTGGTGCTTGGACTGATGCTCTCCAATGGACTGGTCGCGCTCTCCGGCGCGCTGCTCGCCCAGTATCAGGGCTCGAGCGATGTGCAGATGGGCCGCGGCGCCATTGTCATCGGTCTTGCCGCCGTTATCATCGGTGAGGTGGTGTTCGGCAAGCTTTTCACAAACTTCGGCCTTCGGCTCTTTGCTGTTTCCATCGGCGCAATCCTTTACTACATCGTGCTGCAGGTTGCGCTCCAGCTCGGCTTGAATACCAACGACCTCAAGCTCGTCACGTCGCTGATCGTGGCGGTGTTCCTTGCTATTCCGTACTGGAAGGGCAAATATTTCCGCGCGTCTGTCAAGGCCGGCGGTGCGGACGTGAAGATCGGAGGCAGCCCCAATGCTTGAACTGAAAAATATCTACAAGACCTTTAATCCGGGAACCATCAATGCCAAGACTGCGCTCAACGGGCTGAACCTGACGCTCAACGATGGCGACTTCGTCACCGTGATCGGCGGCAACGGCGCGGGCAAATCCACGATGCTCAATGCCATCGCGGGCGTATTTTCCGTGGATTCCGGCTCGATTGTCATTGATGGACAGGACGTGACCCGCCTTTCGGAGCATAAGCGCGCCGCCCTGCTCGGGCGTGTGTTTCAGGACCCCATGATGGGTACGGCCCCGACCATGATGATCGAGGAAAATCTTGCGCTTGCTGCTCGCCGCGGACAAAGGCGCGGGCTGAAGTGGGGCATTACCGCTGCGGAGCGCACCAGCTATAAGGAGCTTCTGCGCAAGCTGGATCTTGGTCTGGAAGACCGCCTGACAAGTAAGGTCGGCCTGCTCTCCGGCGGACAGCGGCAGGCGCTGACGCTGCTCATGGCCTCGCTCAAGCAGCCCAAGCTTCTGCTCCTTGACGAGCACACGGCGGCGCTCGACCCAAAGACGGCGGCCAAGGTGCTTGAGCTCTCTGACCAGATTGTCAGTGAAAACCATCTGACTACGCTGATGATCACACATAATATGAAGGATGCGATCGCGCACGGCAACCGCCTGATTATGATGGATGCGGGCCGTGTGGTCGTGGATATCTCGGGTGAAGAGAAGAAAAAGCTCACCGTGCCCGATCTGCTTGCGCTCTTCTCCAGCGCCAGCGGCTCGACCGAGGCGAACGATAAGCTTCTGCTGTCATGAGGTGTGCGTTGATCCTTTCCTTGAAAAACAGGGGATAACCTGTTAAAATACCGTTGACCGGTGGTTTAGCCTCCTCCCGGTCAGCGGTATTTTTTTCGATAGAGCACGGTGCAGGGTAAAAAATGCCTGCCGCTTTTGATTTTTTCAGGCAGGGGGATGCGAGACGATGGATGCCATTCAGGTCAAAGGCCTTGTCAAGACCTATACGACGCAGAGTACAGATATTATCTTAAATGGTGCGAAGCGTCCGGCCACAACGCGAGCGGTGCTCCGTGGTGTGTCGGTCGATTTTCCTCTCGGAAAACTGACAGCCATCCTTGGCCGGAGCGGCTGCGGGAAGAGCACGCTGCTGCGGCTGATCGACGGTACGAAGGATGTGCCGGATGCCGGCGAGATCATCATGCCGGACGGCTGGCGCTGTGCACTGCTCTCACCCGATCCCTACGTCATTACGTGGACATCGGTCGAACGCAACGTTGCCATGGCGGCGGGTGCGGGGCGAACGCCGGAGGATCGGCTGGAGCTTGCCCGCAGGCTTGTGCGGCTTGTTCGTCTGGAGGACTATGCCGATATGACGCCGCTGGAGCTTTCGACCGGCATGCGTCAGCGGCTCGGTCTTGCCCGTGTGCTGGCCAGTCAGGCACAGGTGCTGCTGATGGACGAGCCGTTTGCCTCACTCGATTTTATCACGCGCGGTGAGCTGCAATCGGAGCTTCTGGAGATTCAAAGGGAGCTGAGAAAAACGATCCTGCTGGTCACACACCAGCTTGACGAGGCACTGCTGCTGGCGCAGAAGATTGTGGTGCTCCACGCCGACAGCTCGGTGCGCGAGTGGGAGCTGGAGCGTCCTTATCCGCGGGACCTTACCAGCCCAGAACTCATGCGGCTGCGTGACGAGATCACAGAGGAATGCAGGAAAGATTGAAAAAAGCACCGTCTGACCTTTTCGGGCCAGACGGTGCTTTCATAAGTATCACACGCCGATGATGAGCGGCACGAGCAGCGCGGAGAAAAGCCCGGAGCTCATGCCGAGGGCGAAGGAATAGGGAACCGTTTCGGGGTTGCAGGTGCGCTCGACAATGGGAAGGCAGACATCCATCGCGGCGGTGCCCGGCATGGCAGCGGCCTCGATATAGCCGATTTTCGCCGCGGCCAGCGGCAGCAGAATGATGCCGCATGCCTCGCGCAGAATGTTGTGCAGAAAGGAGATGGCACCGGCCACATCATGCCCGGCGGCGGTGATGACGGTGGGAGCCATGGAGTACCAGCCGAAGCCCGCGCTGATGGCGAGCCCCTCGCGCAGCGTCACAGGGGAGAGAAGCGAATAGACCGCGCCGCCAAGCAATGCGCCGAGCGCGGAAAAGACCGGTGCGAGCAGAACACATGGTCCGGCCTCACGCAGCATGGCGCGCAGCCGCCCCTCCAGCCCGAGATTGAAGCCGACAAGCGCAAGGAGAATGCACAGCGCAACAGTCTGGCAGCTGCCGGAGACGGATTGAAAGCGGTCGAGGTCCGTAAACAGGCGTGGAACGAGCAGCCAGCCGCACAGCATCCCGCCCGCGACCATGGCAAAGATGCTCAGCGAGGAGCGGATGGCGGCGCTGTCTGCGGCCGGAGTGTTGCCCGGTTCGTTCCTGTGCCGCTGGCTGCCGGCGGGTAGTGCATGACGGTCGATATGGAGAAGCCTGCGCGCGAGCAGAACGCCGAGCATGCTGCCGGAAATGACCAGTACGGTTACCAGCACGGCCTGTATGCCGATCGTGCCGAGGCGCGAGGTGATCTCACGGTCAGCGCCCATGCGCAGACCCATGGTAAAGACCAGAACGAAAACCGAGGCGCTCAGAATACGGTTCAGAAAAGCGAAGCGGTCGGCATAGCGGCGCAGCCGCACTGCCAGCAGGCAGCAGGCGATCATGACCGACCAGTAAAAGGCGAGCATAGCCATAGGTGTATTCTCTCTTTCAAAGAAAGAGGGCGGCGTAAAACGCCGCCCTCCGTTTTATTGCCGGAAAGCTCTGCGGTCAGGCAAGGGTCTTGACCCATGCGCTGTATTTTTCAATGTTGGCGTCGCGTTCGTGCGCGTCCGCTCCCTTTGTGAGGATATAGACCTTGATCTTCGGCTCCGTGCCGGAGGGACGCACGACGATGTGCGTGCCGTCGGCAAGCTCGAAGCGCAGGACGTTCGAGCCGGAGAGCGCCATCTTTGTTACCGCGCCGCTTGCGGCGTCGCGCACAGTGCCGTCAGAATAGTCCTTGTACTGTGCGACCTTCACGCTGCTGATCTCCACCGGCGGGTGCTCGCGCAGAGACTGCATAAGCGCGGACATCTTCTCCAACCCGTCCAGACCGGGCATGACGAGGTTATGCGTTTTTTCGCCGTACCAGCCGTACTTTTCATAGAGAGCCTGAAGCGCGTCGAAGAGCGTCATGCCCTGCGCGTGATACCATGCAGCCATCTCCGTGAGCAGCAGCGAGGCCGTTACCGCGTCCTTATCGCGGACATAATGGCCGATCATGTAGCCGTAGCTCTCCTCATAGGAGAAAATGACGGTGTTTTTGCCAGAGCCCTCCAGCTCGTTCATCTTTTCGGCCATGAACTTGAAGCCGGTGAACGTGTCGTAGCAGTCAAGACCGTTGGCCTCGGCGACAGCGCGCGCCATCTCGGTGGTTACGATGGTTTTGAGCGCGGCGGGCTTCGCGGGCAGCTTGCCCGCGCGCTTCATTGCGCCGATGAGGTAGTCGAGCAGCAGTACGCCGGTCTGGTTGCCGGTGACCGGCTCGAACTCGCCGGATTTGTTGCGCACCATGATGCCGACGCGGTCGCTGTCGGGGTCGGTGCCGAGAATGAAATCGACATTCTTTTCCTTTGCCAGATCGATGGCAAGGTAGAAGCCTTCGGGATTCTCGGGATTCGGGGAGACGACCGTGGGGAAATTGCCGTCAATGACCATCTGCTTCGGCTCGCAGTAAAGGTGCTTGATGCCGAGCCGTGTGAGCGCCTCGGGTACGAGCTTGTAGCCGCAGCCGTGGAAGGGCGTGTAGACCAGGCCGAAGTCATCCGCGACCTTTTGAACCGTCTCATAGTCGTTGACCATGCCCATGACGTTTGCCATGAAGCGACGGTCGCAGTCCTCGCCAAGCAGCTCGATCTTCCCCTCGGCGAGCGCCTGCTCGTAGTCCATCGACTGCACGCCGGTAAAGATGTCGATCTTCGTCAGCTCCTCGGCAATGGCTGCGGCGTGCTGCGGCGGCAGCTGCGCGCCGTCCGCCCAGTAGACCTTATAGCCGTTATACTCCTTGGGGTTGTGGCTGGCCGTGACGTTTACACCCGCCTGACAGCCATACTCGCGCACGGCGAAGGAGAGCTCCGGTGTGGGGCGCAGCGACTCGAACAGGCGCACATGGATGCCGTTTGCCGCCATGACGCAGGCCGTCTCGCGCGCGAACTCGGCAGAGTGGTTGCGGCAGTCCATGCAGACCGCAACGCCCTTTTTCATGGCCTCTGCGCCCTCGGCGCGGATGACGTTGGCAAAGCCCTGCGTCGCCCAGCGGATCACATGGCGGTTCATGTTGTGAAGCCCGGTGAACATCGTGCCGCGCAGGCCGGCAGTGCCGAATTCGAGCGGCCCGTAAAAACGGGCCTTGATCTCCTTGTCGTTGCCCTCGAGGGCCTGAAGCTCTGCACGTTCCTCCTCGCTGAGCGCAGGAGAGGCGAGCCATTTTTCATATTCCTTGCGATAATCCATTGTGTGACCTCCTTGAAAGAGTTGGTGTTACTTATGATATTTTGTGCCGCACTCGATCTGGTACGCGCGGTAGATCTGCTCGAGCAGCATGACCCGCGCCAGATGGTGCGGAAAGGTCATGGGCGACATGGACAGGCGCAGATCGGCGCGTGCCTTTACGCGCGGATGCAGTCCGAAGCTGCCGCCGATGAGAAAGGTAAGCTGGGACGCTCCGGCAGAGGCGAACTGAGCGAGCCGTTTGGAGAGAGCCTCACTGCTCAGCGCTGTTCCCTCGATGCACATGGCGATGACCGCGCCGCCGCGTGGGAGCCGCTCTTCAATGAGCACGGCCTCTTTGGCAAGCGCCTGTTCAATCTCTGCGGGCGACGGAGCGTCGCCCAGCCGCTGCTCGGGCAGCTCGGCGATCTCTAATTTACAATGGCGCTGTAAGCGCTTCTGGTATTCCGCGACGGCGGCGGCATAGAATGCCTCCTTCAGTTTGCCGACGCAGAGGATGGTGACCTTCTGCATAGATGAACCTCGCTTATCTCATCGCGCGGCGCGACGCACAGGCGGACAGACAGTCCGGCAGCCTGCAATGCACGGGCCACAGCGTACTCCGCCAGCTCGGGTGTGTTGTTTTCCTTGGAGAGATGCGCGAGCAGGATGTCGCGTGTGCCTGCATTTACCGCACTGAGTGCAAATTCTGCCGCTGCGTCATTGGAGAGATGGCCTTCCCGGCTGAGAATGCGGCGCTTGAGAAAATAGGGGTAGGGGCCGTTTTCCAGCGCAGCGACATCATGGTTTGCCTCAAGCAGCAAGGTGTCCACACCCAAAAGCGTTTCTGCCGCCGCATCGGTCACAAAGCCGGTGTCTGTCAGGATGCCGAGCGAACCGTCGTCGGCGTCGACGCGGTAGCCGACTGGGTCGGCCGCGTCATGTGACGTGGAAAAGGAGCGCACAGTACAGTCAGCGAACGTGAGCGTGCCGCCCGCCGTAAAGGGCGAGACAGGGCAGGTGAGTATATGGGACGCGCCGCGGGTGACGTAGACCGGGGCGGCGCACTTTTTTGTGAGGGTAGCAAGGCCGCTGACGTGATCGGAGTGCTCGTGCGTGATCAGAACGGCGGTGAGGTCGCCGAGTGTCAGCCCCAGCGTGCGCAGAGAATGTTCAATACGCCGGCAGGAAATGCCAGCGTCAATGAGCAGCGTTGTTTTGCCGGCGCGCACAAGCGAGCAGTTGCCGCTTGAGCCGCTGGCGAGCGTGTAAAATTCCATGGGTTAGATCTCTTTTCTGTTCTTATCCCTTAGAATACCATATCTGACCGTCCGTTGACAAGGGAAAAGCCATTTTTTGCCGTGGGAAAGAGCTTTTGCCTCAGCGGTACGGGACAGAAAAGAGTATTGTATATATTGCACATACTTTACGTTAAGATGGCGAAAAATTTCTACAGAATAAAAACTTAACAATATCTTTACAGGGCCATCAAATTCATGTATACTAAAAATAACAAATTGGAATGTGCGATTTACAAAAAATAGGAAAGGAGAACGCACGATGCAGGACAGAGCACAGGAATTTGAAACCGCCCTTGAGGATTTTCTCGGTGATGAAGATCTTCTGATCGGGCATGGAAAAAGCGTACCGGCGCAGATCGCGCTTCGCATCCGCAACGTCATGGTCGTGCTGGCTGTGATCCTATTTCTTGTTTCCCTCAGCGCGACGAGCTATTCCGCGCTTCGTGCGGTCGGATATATCCTCGGCGCGATCGCTTACGTCTGTGAGATCTTTGTACTGACGGACTGCTTCCACGTGAAGATCCCGCACAACGAGCTGTTCATGCCCTATTGCTTCGGACCGCTCTATCTCATCATGGGAATCGGCTATTTGGTTCATTGAGAAACTGAAAACGAAAAGCACCGGCGAAAGCCGGTGCTTTTTTATTGCCCACAGAAGAACCTTATCCGATCTGACGGACAGAGGGCTCATCAGTCTCCTCGACATATTCGATATGAGCGCCGAGTGCGCGAAGCTTGCTGACGATATTTTCATACCCGCGCTCAATGTACTGCACGCCGGAGATTTCGCTCACACCGTCGGCCGCAAGCGCCGCGATCAGCATGGCGGCGCCTGCGCGCAGATCGTATGCCTGAATATTGGCGGGGGTGAGCTTTTCCACACCCTCGACAATCGCCGTACGTCCCTCTACGCGGATCTGAGCGCCCATGCGTGTGAGTTCGCCGACGTAGCGGTAGCGGCTGTCCCACACGCCCTCAGTTACTGTGCTTGTGCCGTCGGCAAGCGAGAGCACGGTTGTGATCTGGGGCTGCATATCGGTGGGGAAGCCGGGATAGGGCAGCGTCTTGACATTGGCATGATGCAGCGCTCCGGCGCGGCGGACGATCAGGTCGTCGTCCTGCTCCTCGACCTCGACGCCCATCTCCTGAAGCTTTGCGGTGATGCAGTCCATGTGCTTGGGGATGATGCCGCGCACCTTGATCTGCCCTCCCGTGGCGGCGACAGCCGCCATATAGGTGCCGGCCTCGATCTGGTCGGGAATGATCGCATAGGTGCCGCCGTGCAGGCGCTCGGCACCGACGATGCGGATGGTGTCCGTGCCGGCACCCTTGATGTCCGCGCCCATGGAGTTGAGGAAGTTGGCAAGGTCGACGATATGCGGCTCTTTTGCCGCATTTTCGATCACGGTGGTGCCGTCGGCCAGTGCAGCGGCCATCATAATGTTCATGGTTGCGCCTACGGAGACAACATCGAGATAGACGTTCGCACCCTTCATGCGTCCGCCCTCGGCCTTTGCGCAGATGTAGTCGCCCTCGCGCACACTTGCGCCCATGGCGGCAAAACCCTTGACGTGCTGGTCGATGGGGCGGGTGCCGCCGAAGTTGCAGCCGCCGGGCATCGACACTTCCGCCTCGCCGAAGCGGCCGAGCAGAGCGCCGATGAGATAGTAGGACGCGCGGAGCTTGTGTGCCAGCTCCTGTGGTGCGCGGGTGGTGGCGATATGACGGCAGTCCAGCTCCACGTCGCTGCGGTTGAGCACGCGGACTCTGGCGCCAAGCTGCTCGAGGATCTTGAGCAGTACAGTCACATCGCTGATTTGGGGAATGTTTTCGATGCGGCACACGCCGTCGACCAGCAATGCTGCGGGCAGGATAGCAACAGCGGCGTTTTTCGCGCCGCTGATATGGACTTCGCCGAAGAGCGGAGAGCCGCCCTGAACAATATATTTCGTCAAAAGAGCACCTCATTTCAACGCGGAGACTGTATTTTTTCGCACGTGCGCCGCGTAGTTTTTCTCAGCGCGGCGTCATACAGCGATAGGATTCACATAATATAACCACAGTATACCAGAGAAACGAAAAAAATCAATGATTTTCTTTCGTATCCGCCTTGCATGACCGCACTTTGGATCATTCGCGCGTGACTTCACCAGTGGCGGCGTTGACATAATAGCTGCTGACGTCTGTTTCGACACGCAGGACGGGAATCAGTTGAAGCGGCGAGGAGGTTGTGCTTTGGAGCAGATAACCGCCCGAGAGAGAAACGATCTCCGTGCACACGGCGCCTGCGGCGGTGCGGTAGTCAAGAAAGCGCACAAGCGCCGTGACCACATCGAGCGGCACCGCATTGTCCGGATCGGCCTCGATGGGAGGCAGAAAAAGCCCGCTGACGGTTTCCAGCGTGCCGCCGGTGAACGAGAAGGTCAGCGCACAGTTAAAAACCTCCAGTCCATTGAGTGTGCGGTATGCGGTGACGGTTGTGTTCCGGCCGTCGTCAAGCGTTTCATAGATCAGGTATCCGTAAGGTGTGCACAGATTGGTGCAGAATTTGTCCGGATCGTCCACGGCGCGATTGACGTTGGCTTCCACCGTGCCGCCGCTGCGGATCAGGCAGACACCGCTGCCCGGATCGCTGGCGTTATAATAACGGTAAATGCCGCCTCCGGAGTCGATGGAGGAAGCGGAGCCGATGATCCCCTCGGCCAGCTCCTGCTCGGCGGCGAGATCACGCGAGGGCTCGGCGCTCAGCAGCTGCGCGGCGGCCTGCTTGACAAGCTCCTCGTCGAGTGCGATGCCGTTTGTGCTGTAGAGCGCGGTGAGCTGTTCGAGCGAACGCTCATAGGCGCTGTGCTCCTCTGTGCGGCGGGAGGCAAGGAGGACGAGCAGAAAGGCGTTGGCGAGCAGCAGAATGATGATGACAATATTTTTCAGCCGCGCGGTGTTCAAGGGACATCCTCCTTTGCGAAAAAAATCAATCGGCGATCCAGCTGGTGCTGACGGTGTCGCTGTAGGGGTCAACATAGGCGATGCTCAGCTCGCAGCCGGGCATGTTCTGCGCGATGGCGCGCGAGAGTGCGAGCGGAAGAAGGAGCGAATCCCGGTCGGAGAGTGTGTAACGGCGCAGACGAAGCCGGAAGGATGTAATGCTCCTGCCGCGGACACTCAGTTCTGCGGCGTGCGAACCGTCGGAAAAGCGGAGCGGCGTGCCGTTGACCATGTAATCGAAGAACACGGTGTAGCCCTCCTCGCTGTCGCCCTCCATGCCGCTGAGAAAGAGTACGGCGTCGCCGATGCGGCCGCGGACGAGAGAAGAGATAAGGGTGCGCGCGGCGGAGCAGATCTCCGTGCGCGTGGGGGTGCTGCCCTCGACCGTCGGAATAGCGTAGAGGGAATTGGCGTCGGCGCTTCCCGTACCGCTGTATTCCACAGTGCCATCCGTATGGATGTAGAGTGTGCGCTGCGACTCCAGCACCACGATCGTACCGGTGGATTCCCGGTACCAGTCCTTTGTGTGGGGATTGAAGCCCGCGCAGCGGAGCAGCTCGTCGGTCGGGTAGTCATTCAGCGCGTTTGCGGCATTCAGCTCGCGCCGCGTGCCGATCTCGCTGAAAACAAGCGTATAGGGGGAGAGAAATGCGTAATCCTCTCCGAGCAGACAGGCAAATTCAACGCTTTTCCCATCCAGCGTTTCCAGATATTCCATCAGGGAGCTGGTGCGCACGGCGGTGGAAAAGCGGAGGACCGTGCCGTCGGCATCCTGAAGATAGAGCGCTACGGAGTTTCCCTCGGCGGCGCTGAGCAGACAGCGGTGAACATTGAACGCGCGCATAGAGGGTGCACTGACGCCAAGGCGCGCCGAGAGGACCTCGAGCGGCACCTCGGCGGAGAATTCAAAGTAAAGTCCCGCACCCTCCAGCGCGGAGAGCAGGATGCTCTCCGATGCAGACGAGATGCCGTAGGACGAGCCGACTGCCTCACCAAGAAAGGCGGCAGCGTTTTCAAACGCTGTGTCCGTCGTCGTCAAAGCGTCGGAGCCGATGCGTACAAAGCCGTTGGACTGGACCACGCGGACCGGAACAGACAGCGTGGAGAGAGAGAGATCCTCTGCCTCGTCGGGAAGTGTATCGCTGCGCAGCCAGCCGCGGACAGTGGAGGAAAGGCTTTTGCCGGTCCCGTCGCCGAAGAGCGGCGTCTGGACCAGCAGAAACAGAAAGGAGAAGAGCAGCACCATAATGGCAAGGTTCTGCGCGCGGTCGATCCGTTTGGCTTTCTTATCCATCGGAGCCCTCCTGAGCCTCGCTCTGGCAGATGGGCAGTTCAAGCCGCACGGTCGTGCCGGGGCCCTCGCGGTCGACGAGCGAGAGTGTGCCGTGGTGGCGCTGGACGATCTCAGTGGCAATGGAGAGCCCGAGGCCCGTTCCGCCGGACTCGCGCGAGCGGGCCTTGTCCACGCGGTAGAAGCGCTCGAAGATGCGGCTGCGGTCGGCCTTCGGGATGCCGATGCCGTCGTCGGCGACCTCCATCCAAACCTTTTCGCCCGCAGTCCCCGCGGTGACACAGATATGGCCGCCGTCGGGCGTGTACTTCACAGCGTTGCCGAGCACATTGAGCATGACCTGCTCGATGCGGCCGCGGTCGCCCATGATCATGGGGAGTTCGTGGTAGTCGTGCGTGAGCTCATGGCCATGGCGATGCGCTTCCAGCTCGATGGAGCGAAGCACCGAGTCGATGGCCGCGCCGAAGTCAAAACGAGCCATGTTCATCTCGCTCCGCCCGCTGTCGAGACGGGAAAGCGTGAGGAGATCCTGCACGATATGCGTCATGCGGTCGGATTCGTTGATAACGATGTCGAGGAAGCTGTTTTCCAGCTCACGCGGCAGCTCGTCGCCCGCGTCGCGGATGGTTTCGGCATAGGAGCGGACGTTGGTCAGCGGTGTGCGCAGCTCGTGCGAAACATTGGCCACGAACTCACGCCGCCGGTCCTCGGCCTTGCGCTGCTGCGTGACGTCGTGGAGCACCACGAGCACGCCGCCGCGCTCCTCGTCAGAAAACGGAGCGAAGTAAAGCTCCACCGTCCGCTCGCCGACCGTCAGCTCGGCGGAGGCGGAATCGCTGCGCTGCATGGACATCACCTTTTCAAAGGGACACAGCGGCTCGAAGAGTTCGGCATAGACGCACTCGTCCGCGCTGCGGCCGAGCAGCTCGCTGGCGGCGGGATTGCAGTGGATGAGCGTGCCGCTGCCGTCGTAGGCGACCACGCCGTCGGTCATGTGCAGAAAGAGTGTGTCGAGCTTGTTGCGTTCGTTTTCCACCGCTTCCAGCGTAGAGTGAAGCACGCTTGCCATGTCGTTGAACGTGGTGGTGAGAATACCGATCTCATCGGTCGAGTCGACCTCCAGCTTTTCGCTGAAGTCGCCGCTGGCCACGCGCTCGGCGCCCTCGGTCAGCTTTTCGATGGGGTTGATCATCGTCTTGCTCAGCAGAAAGCTTAGAAGCACGGAGATGAGCAGACCGACAAGCAGTGCCTGAAGGATGATGAACAGCAGCTCGCTGTTCAGGCTTGAGACGGTGTTGCGGTTGTCGCGGATATAAATAATGTAGCTGTTCTCTCCGCCGGAGATGGGAATGGCAACATCCATATAGTTGGCGGCAATGTCGCTCTCGTCGCCGACGGAGCCGTTGCGCGCGGTGAGCAGATTGGCCGTCTGTTCCAGATTTGCGCCGCCCGGCTCGTCGCTGCCGGCAAGAAATTCGCCGGTCGTGCCGTCAAGAATATAGTAATTGCGGTTGCGCGAGTCGATGCCGAGCATACCGGAATAGGCCTCCAGCATCGACTGGAGCTGCGTCACGCCGTCATCCTGCCGCGCCTCGGCGCGCAGGGAGTTGACGAAGTCGGCGTTGCTCTCACCGAAGGTCGCGGCCATCTGTGAGTAGAAATCGTCAATATAGAAGTTGGTCACGCTGGTCATCAGAAACGCGCCCACCACGGCCATGAGCGATGTGATGAGCAGCAGCATGATGAGCACCAGCTTCATATGCAGCGAGCGGAACACAGCGGAACCTCCTTTCGCGGAATGCGGGAATCAGAGCGTCGAATAATAGTATCCGGTGCCCCGGCGCGTGAGGATATAGCGCGGCGAGGCGGGATCATCCTCGATTTTCTCACGCAGGCGGCGGACGGTGACGTCCACGGTGCGCACGTCGTCGCCGACATAGCCGTAGTTCCACACCTGCTCCATCAGATCCACGCGGGAGAAAACCTTGTTCGGGTGGCTGGCGAGGAAGGTGAGCAGCTCGTATTCGCGCTGCGTGAGCTCGATGGGTCTGCCGCCCTTAAAAACCTGAAGGCTGTCGGTGTTGATGGTCAGCTCGCCGCCGGCGCTCATGGCGCTCTCCGCGGGCGCAGAAACCATCGCGGTGCGGCGGATGTTGGCCTTTACACGCGCCATCAGCTCGCGCATGGAAAAGGGTTTGGTGATGTAGTCGTCCGCGCCGATCTCAAGACCAAGGATCTTGTCCTCCTCCTCCTCGCGCGCGGTGAGGATGATGATGGGTACGTTGTCGCCTTCGTCCCGCAGGACGCGGCAGACGTCAAAGCCCATCATTTTCGGCATCATCACATCGAGCAGGACAAGGTCGGGATGCTTTTCACGCGCGAGCGCGAGACCCGCCGCACCGTCATAGGCCTCCAGTGTATCGTAGCCCTCACGCTGGAGGTTGAAGCGGACGATGTCTACGATGTTCTTCTCGTCCTCGACGATCAAAACGGTTTTCTTCTGTTGCATTTCATTCCTCCCCGCGCAGCGTCCGCAGCGCGTAGACCTTCAGAACGCCCGCGACCGTCTTGCCGTCGCGGATCTCGCCGGACAGGCAGCGGCGCAGCAGCGTGTCGAACGGCACGCGCTCAAAAGTGATGAACTCGTCCTCGTCCGGATGCTGGGAGCCGAAGGTCAGCCCGCCTGCCATGTAAAGGTGCAGCACCTCACCGAAGCCGCCGGGCGAGGCATAGATTTCCCCGAGCGGGGTGAGTGTTTCACAGCTTGCGCCTGTCTCCTCAGAGAGCTCGCGCAGCGCGGCGGCGCGGGGGTCCTCCCCGTGCTCAAGCTTACCGGCGGGGATCTCCTCAAGCACCGTCTTGAACGCATAGCGGTACTGCTTCACGGTGAGTACATTGTCGTTTTCGTCGATGGCGACGATCGCCACGCCGCCGGGATGATCCACGACCTCGCGCGTGGTCAGGCGGCCGTTCGGCAGGCGCACGGTGTCCACATGCAGGTCGAGGATGCGGCCGTGGAACACGTCCTCGCGGCTGACAAATTCTTCATAAAGCTTCATCTCTTCGCCTTCTTTCGATTGCATACTTAATCAGGATAAGTATAGCATAGAGCGCAGCGGATTTCCACAGTTATTTGCGGCCATCATTACGTTTTTGTTACACCCCTTGTAAGCGGTGGAAAAGCGTGGTATACTGTCTCACATCAGTTGGGAAGGGAGCGTGTGCGCCGTGGAGAAAAAGGGAATCAAGATCGCGGCGCAGAACCGCAAGGCCCACCATGATTACTTTGTGGAGGACCGTCTGGAGGCCGGCATTGAGCTGAAGGGCACGGAGGTCAAATCCATCCGCGCCGGCACGCTCAACCTCAAGGACAGCTACTGCGTTGTAAAAAACGGCGAGGCGATGGTCTATTCCATGCACATCTCGCCCTACGACAAGGGCAACATCTTCAATCACGATCCTGATCGGCCCAAGCGCCTGCTGCTCCATAAGCGAGAGATCAACAAGCTCTATGCGCTTGTCAAGCAGGACGGCTACGCACTTATTCCCCTCAGCGTTTACTTCAAGGATGCGCGTGTGAAGGTCGAGCTTGGCGTGTGCAAGGGCAAGAAGAACTACGATAAGCGCGAGGATGCCGCCCGGCGCGACACGAAGCGCGAGATCGACCGCACGATGAAAAAATACCGCTGAGACGAGAGAGTGTTATGGACGAACAGAGAGAAAAATACAGCTTTGATCCAGAGAGCTTCGTTTCGGCATCTGAACAGCCGCAGGCCGCGGCGGTCTGCGGGGCAGAGGAGCCGCGCGGCAGTGCCGCCTCCGGGATTCTCGGCGCGCTGCTCGGCGCGTTTGTCGGCACGGTGCCGTGGTTTCTGGCAAGCACCTTTGCAAGCTTCTTTGTCGGCTGGCTGGGCTTCCTTGTGGGAGTTGCCGCCTGTTACGGCTACCGTTTGTTCAAGGGCCGCCGCTCCACGCGCTTTGCGATGGTGACGGTGATCGTCAGTTCGATTCTGGCGCTGTTTGCCGCGGAGCTTGCCTCGTGGATGTATGTGCTCTGCACCGATCCTGAGTGGCAGGCGGACGCCGCGTGGTACGGCGTCTCTGTGGCGGAGTTGGCGTGGGGCTCCATTATGATGCCGGAGAATTGGGGTATCATGGCGCCGAATATGCTCATGGGCATGGCCATTGGCGTGCTGGGTGCGGTGTGCGTTAAGCAAAGGGTGCTTGCCTATACTGAGCCGGAATGCGTGACGCAGACCGAACAGACAGCGTATGCAACGCCCGCCGCGCAGGCGGCACGTGCGAACGAGGCGGCGGGCTTTGCCGTGCCGCAGAGCTTCACCGTGCGGGATAAGGCGTGGATCAAGGTGATGGTGCGCCTTTTCGGCGTGGTATGTGCACTCGGCTTTCTGGTGCTCTTTGCGGGCGTGCTTGGCAGTTCGCTTGACGAGCCGGAGAGCTGGCCGCTGGCTGAGACTGCGGGCTTCTCCGCTTTCTCGCTCGCTTTCGCGGCGTTCGGCGTATTTCTGATTTTCCATGTCCGACGCAAGTTGGTGGTCGAGGGAGGCACTCTGAGCTACCTGCCGACATTCGGCAAGGCCCATACATTCCGCCTGACGGATATTGCCGGTATGACCATCGGTGCCAATGGCCGCAGACTGGTCGGACACGACGGCAGGACGCTGGCCCGTTTTGAGGATAATCAGGAAAACAGTGCCATTTTATTGCAGTATCTCAGCGAGCACGGCATTGGCCTGCTCGTGAAATAAAGAAAATCGACTGCACCGTGTTCCGCGGTGCAAGATAAGGAGAAAAAATATGTCCAATCCTGTTGTGACCATTGAGATGGAGAGCGGCGCGGTGATGACCGGCGAGCTTTATCCCGAACTGGCGCCTAACACCGTCAATAACTTCATTTCTCTGGCAAATTCCGGCTTTTATGATGGCCTTATTTTCCATCGCGTCATTCCTGGCTTCATGATCCAGGGCCGCTGCCCTGACGGCAACGGCATGGGTGGCCCAGGCTATGAGATCGACGGCGAGTTTTCCGCCAACGGCTTCAAGAATGATCTCAAGCACACGCTCGGCGTTCTCTCCATGGCGCGCACGATGGCGCCCAACAGCGCCGGCAGCCAGTTTTTCATCATGGTTGCGGATGCGCCGCACCTCGATGGGCAGTACGCCGCCTTCGGCAAGATCACGGACAACGCGCAGGCGGCAGTCGACATTTCCCGTGTCAACCGCGACATGTTTACGGATAAGCCGAAAAAGCCGCAGACCATCAAGTCCATCCGTGTGGACACGCAGGGCGTGGAGTATCCCGCGCCGGAGAAGCACTGAATTTTCTTCTGCTTTTCAGACCACGGAAGCCGTATCCTAATTTGCGGCGTGAAGGAATCCTTTCACGCCGCCGATAAGGGGGCGTACCGGTTTCGACGGGGGTGTGGAGGCAGGATAAGCGGGCGGAGGCGCCTAACCTCCTTAAAATGGGCAACTTATAAATTAAAGAACAACAACACTGTTGCTGTCGCTGCCTAATTAAGGCAGCCGTCTGAACCGGAGCGGCCGCGGGCCGGGGAAGGCGTCGTGAACGCGGCGTCCGTGAGGCGGGAAAGAGTTGACCCGCCCACGCATCATGACTCTACCAAACCGCAAAGTCTGTCAGGTGTCTTTGCGGGGAGGGAATGTTGAAACCTGACTGCGCCCGGAGAAAGTCCTGTTAAAGCGCTTTCGGACGCGGGTTCGACTCCCGCCGCCTCCACCAAAAATAAAAGCACCGCTTTGCGGTGCAATGTCATTTAGTTAAGGAGCAAATCTTCGGATTTGCTCCTTAATGCCGGTCTCAATCCGTTAAGAAAAAAGCTGTTTGACAAAAAGTCATGAGAGTGGTATGATATGATCATAATTGAGAGTGCAGAGAGTTTAGTTAATTTTTCAGTAAGCGAGAATTGCGAGTTTTTTATCTTTAGATGAATTTTGCGCTTTGCGCTGGTACTGTTGTCCTGATTGAAGTGTGACCTCAGCCGCGCGTAATAACCGGTCTCTGCCGCCCGAAAGGGAGGCCGGTTGTTGCGCGCTTTTTGTCGCTTTCGGCCACGCGACTGCATTGCGGGATGAGAACAGTTGGCGTGCGAATGGTCTCCCGCGAAAAGGAGATTATGAATGAAAAATTATAATTTTGTCTTTATTTTTGTCTATTTTGACAGCGTTTTAAAAACTATCCCCGTAGCTTTTGAATATGCGTCCATCAAGGATCTGAATACTGCCACCCGGATTATTTTGGGCTCGGTTGCGGCGTTGCTGGCAAATTTTTCGGACGGGAAAAGCGCCGTTCGGTGCGGACATCTTCGAGTCCTGCTCCGCGGTGAAGGCGGTGAACAGATCACACTTGCCGACGCTTGGGGCGCGTTTCCAACAAATTTCATCGATGCCGTTAAGTGGGCAAAATCGGGCGAAAATCGCTGGCATATGCGCGTTCTCTCATTTTTAACGGATATGACGTTGCGGGCCTACCGCGGAGGTCGGCTATGACAACGGGAGATATAGACCGCGCCTTGCGCGCGGCGATTGAAGCGGCCGCCGTATCTGGCGCTCGAACGCGCAAGCTCTCAGGCGAAGCATTGATTCGGTTTTTAATTGCAGCTGAAGGCGGATCTCTTGCCAAGGAGCTTCACCGCGCAGGCATCAATGTGACGCCTGCGGCTATCACACAGCGCCGCACGGAGCTTACACCCGGTGCGTTCCAAAGCGTCTTTAACTATTTTAATCGAGCCTGCACGGATGCCACTTTATACAAGGGATACCGCCTGCTGGCCGTGGATGGCTCTTCGATCAATCTTCCGCGCAATCCTGCCGCACCGTCGTTCGTGAGGAACGACGGTGCGCCGAAGGGATACAACCAATTGCACTTGAACCCGTTGTTTGACATCCTCAACCGGGTATACGTTGACAGCGTCATTCAGCCTGAACCTCAAAAGGATGAAATCGGTGCGCTTGTTGCAATGCTGCAACGAAATACCTTCGCGCAGAAAACGCTTATTATTGCCGACCGAGGTTACGAAAGCTACAACCTGATTGCGCATTTGCAAAACAAAGCCAACACGGATTTTTTAATCCGTGTCAAGCAAAACCATAGCGCTATGCGCGAGGTCGCACGTCTGCCAATGTTCGCGCTGGACTGTAAAATCAGCTTCACGATTACAACAAGCCAAACAAACGCGGACAAGCAAAATGGCTTTATTTTCCTGCAAGTCCCCAAAAAAAGCAAGGCGGGGGCCAAAACACGCCGAGGACGTTGGGATTTTCCTTCACCCTATCCCATGAGCCTGCGGATCGTCCGGTTTCAACTGCCTAACGGCGAATATGAGACCATAGCCACGAGCCTGCCGCCCTCCTTCTCCGCCGAGGAGATCAAAGAGCTCTATCACCTTCGCTGGGGCATTGAGACCTCCTTCCGTGACCTGAAATATACAGTCGGTCTTATCAACCTGCATGGGAAAAGCGACGCCTTTTGTGAGCAGGAAATCTATGCGGCGTTGACGGC
Organism: uncultured Oscillospiraceae bacterium; assembly: GCA_934589665.1. Lineage (GTDB taxonomy): Bacteria > Bacillota > Clostridia > Oscillospirales > Oscillospiraceae > Hominicoprocola. Next base: position 25,821 of record CAKTOJ010000013.1, read on the forward strand.
GTTTAATTTCACGAGCCGAATTTGCAGCAGTGCGGTTGCCCGTCAGCCAAAAAACGGTGCCTACGCATACAAGGTTAACTTTAAAATGGCGGTTGCGCTATGTCGTGAGTTTATCCGTGGCAGACACATGAGCAGTACGCAGCTTGTCGAGCAAGTCGAACGCTACCTCGTACCGATACGCCCTGATCGACAGGACGAGAGGAATCTGAAAGTAAAAGGCTTTTCAGGTTTTGTATATCGCGTAGCCGCATAATGGAAAAATCACCAAAAAATGGGGAGCGGGAATTTCGGATTCCCGCTCCCCTCACGTTTGTTTTTTGAAAAGCTGCGTTCGCGGACTTCAAAACGCCGCTTTCTCAAAAAATAAATGTTCCGAATACTTAATACGTTGCTTTAAGGGAAGAAATAGGCCATGTATCTTTGATTTTACTGGAATAGCCGCACATTTTTACAACAAGTCCTTGGAATGTTCTAAATTTTCCGGCCTGCTATGGATATAGACGATAACGGACTGTCTAAACCGAAATCACAACAAGCCTTTGCACTGTATCAAAAAATCGGTCAGATGATTTTTGACAGCTCCTCTTTTTTTCAAGATGCACAAAGGAAAAATGCCGTTAAGTTAAGAAGAGAAAAATTTTCGCGCAGGAGCAGGAAAAAGCGGGCATTTGCCCGCTTTTACTCTTGCTTTCTATCATGGGTTGAGGTAAAATCAAGTCGGAAACGCGAAATAGCGGCAGCTCATAGGGCGCTTCCAACACCCTATGAGCCTATGAAGAGTGTTATGGCCACTCAACACAATGACCGTTACGGTCACACCACGAGGTCTATTATACCCGCCGGAGAAGCCTTTTTCAAGGATAAGATAGCGGGGAGAATAGACAATATGAAATGACCCCTTCGCTTGTAAAGCGTGGATTTACCTGTCATACTTAAAGTGCAAACAAAAAGCAC
>CAKTOJ010000014.1 GCA_934589665.1 uncultured Oscillospiraceae bacterium
TAAGGGAGCTGGCGCGGAGATTCACGTGGATGCCGCAGCGCAGCTTTTCGACCACTTCCTCCGCCGTGGCACTCTCGTGGTCGCTGCATGGGCCGCCGAGACGGTAGGCCGCCAGCTCCTTGCCGGAAACATAGGGGGCGTGCCCCTGAAGGTACATCCCGCGCTTGACGCCCTCGTCGATGATGGAGTGCATCCGCTCGCCGTCCTGATAGACGCCGACGAAGTCCATGATTTCCGCGATGCCGACCACATCGTCCATATCCAGAATCTCACCGACCTCCTTCGCACCGAAGGAAGCGCCGGTGCTCTCCAGCTCCGGCACGGCGGGGACGCAGGAGGGAGCCAGCACATACTGGCGCAGGGCGGACTTTTTGGCGTTGTCGAGCATAAAACGGACGCCATCGATTCCCATTACATTGCCGATCTCGTGCGGATCGGTGCAGATGGTGGTGGTGCCCCACGGAAGGATGGCCCGGCTGAGGTTTTCCGGGATCATCATGGTGCTCTCCACGTGCATGTGCGTGTCGATGTAACCGGGGATCAGATAGCGTCCCTGACCGTCGTATTCATTTTTTGCGGGCAGCTCCGGGGTTTGTCCGGCCTCTCGCACCCGCACGACGAAGCCGTCCAGCACGTCCACCTCGGCGGCGTAAATCTCGCCGGTAAAGACGTTGAAGTACTCTACATTTTTTACCGTCAGATCACAGGGAATCTTTCCCATAGCGGCCTGAATCAGGCGGCTGCGGTTTTTCTCTTTCAGCGTTCTCAATGTCTGCCCCTCCGTATAGCGAAAAAAATAGAAGCGCCGACGCGGGTCATCACATCGGCCACTGTGCTGACCATTATAACGAATGATATCGAAATGTCAATATATAAATTTAGCTAATGTTTCGTATTCGAATTTTCGGTATCAGGCGGGTGCCGATTTTTCATAAAGATGAAAAATTGGAACTGGCTTGCGATACTTTTTAGGCGAACGGACATGTGCGGCGGAGCGGTGTATCAGGTGGATGACATAGAGAAAAAAGTGCTCTGGCAGGAAGAGAATGGCAGAACCGCATTGACTTTTTGGGCAGGAGTCGATATCATATAAAAAAGAAGCAAAGCACAGGGCTATTGTCCAGCCCCGCAGCAATCAGCTCTGTAAAAATACAGGGCTGATTTTGTTTTATTCAGCCTGAGAGGAGGGAGAACGGGTGGATTACTACGCGCATATCGCAAACGACGGCCGGCGCCGTCAGACGGTCGCGGAGCATCTGGAGGGGACGGCTGCGCTGTGTCGGAAATTTGCATCAGCGTTCGCGGAGGAAGCGGACGGCGAGCTGATGGGCCTTGCGCATGACCTTGGTAAGTGCACCGACGGATTCCAGAAGCGGCTGCTCGACGGCGGGCCGGTCGTTGACCATGCTGCAGCGGGCGCGATCGCCTGCGCGAAGCTGGGGCGTTCCTGCGCCGCCGTCTGCGTGGCAGGACACCACGGCGGCCTGCCCGATTTCGGTAATCTCAGAGAGGACCGGGCGGGGGATGCGACATTCTGCGGGCGGCTGAGAAAGGGAATCGAGGGACAGTATCTTGAAGGCTGCGGCGAGAGCGGCGTGACGCTGCCGCAGCTGCCGCCGGAAGCGCCGGAGCAGGATCTGCTCAAGGTCTCATTCCGGACGCGGATGCTCTATTCCTGCCTGGTGGATGCAGATTTTCTGGACACCGAGCATTTTATGAACGGGGAGCTTGGACGGAGCGGAGCCGATGGGATTCCGACTCTGCTCGGGCGGCTGGAGGCATATATTGCGCCGTGGCAGGAGCCGAAAACGGAGCTCAACCGTCTGCGCTGTGAAATACTCAGAAGCTGTATGGATGCGGGAGAGAGACCGAAGGGCATTTACACGCTGACGGTTCCGACCGGAGGTGGGAAAACTGTGGCGTCGCTCGGCTTTGCGCTGCGCCACGCCGCGGCGCACGGCATGAAGCGGGTGGTTTACGTCATCCCGTATACGTCCATTATCGAACAGAACGCGCAGGTGTTTCGGAATATTCTCGGAGAGGGCAATGTACTCGAGCACCACGCCGGCGTGCAGTTCGATCTTTCTGACGGCGCATCGCCGGAGGAGGTGCGCCGGGCGCTGGCGGCGGAGAACTGGGACATGCCGGTGGTCGTTACCACGGCTGTGCAGTTTTTCGAATCGCTGTATGCCAACCGCTCGTCCAAATGCAGGAAGCTCCATAATCTGGCTGACAGCGTCATTATTTTCGATGAGGCGCAGATGCTTCCGCTGCCGCATCTGCGGCCCTGCGTGGCGGCGATAGCCGCTCTGGCGGAGCAGTTTCACGCCACGGTGGTGCTGTGCACAGCCACGCAGCCGTCCTTGAACGATCTGCTGCGCAGGTATGCGCCGGACTGCGCTGTGACGGAGCTGTGCCCGCAGACACAGCAGTTCTATGACCGTTTCCGGCGGGTGAGCTTCCGGCAGACCGGTGTGCTGACGGATGAAGCACTGGCGGAACGGCTGAATGGGCTGGAGCAGGTACTCTGTATCGTCAACAGCCGGAAAGCGGCGCAGAACATCTTTTCCCTTATGACGCAGGAGGGGAGCTTTCATCTCTCGACATTGATGACACCGGCCCGGCGGCAGGCGATTTTCGGTGAGATCCGGGAACGCCTGAAAAACGGCCTTCCGTGCCGGGTGGTGTCCACCTCGCTGATCGAAGCAGGCGTGGACGTGGATTTTCCCGCGGTCTACCGGGAACTGGCAGGGCTGGATTCCGTTTTGCAGGCGGCAGGGCGCTGCAACCGCGAGGGAAGGCGGTCGGCGGACGGGAGTATCGTGACGGTTTTTGAGCGGACAGAGCTGCCGCCGGCTCTGTTCCGCACGGCGGTCGGCGCGTCGCGTGAGGCGCTGGCGGAAGGCCGGGATCCCAGTGCGCAGGAGACGATGGTGCGCTACTTCAGAAGCCTGCGGGAGCTGACAGGCGACGCGTTGGACAAGCTGAAGGTTGTGCAGGCGTTTGAAGAGGGGATCGAAGGCTGTGCGCTGCCGTTCCGTGCCGTGGCGGAGAAATTCCGCCTGATCGATCAGAATGCCTATACGATCTACATTCCTGATGGCGAGGGGGCAGCGCTTGTCGAGCGGTTGAGAGCGAGTGAGTGCTCGCGGGAGCTCTACCGCGCGCTGGGGCGTTATGCGGTCTCCGTTTACGAGCCGCATTTTCAAAAGCTCTGTGCCGCGGGCGCGCTGCTGACGGCGCGTGAGGTTTCTGTGCTGGACGCTGACAGCGCGATTCTGAACGACATGACCCTATACAGCGATGTGACGGGACTTTCGTTAGAGCCGGAAACCGGCAGGGCGGAGTTTATCTGAATAACGAACGATGAAAGGGAGGGATTTCATGCCGATTCAAGTGGAAGTTTGGGGCGACTATGCGTGCTTCACGCGTCCGGAAATGAAAACGGAACGTGTCAGCTATGATGTAATGACCCCATCGGCGGCCCGCGGGCTGCTGGAGAGCATCTACTGGCACCCGGGCCTGAAATGGGTCGTCGACCGCATTCATGTGTGCGCGCCGATCCGATTTACCAACATCCGCCGCAACGAGGTGAAGGACACCATCAGCGCCCGCAGGGTAAAGACGGTGATGGAGAAGGGAGCGGGAGAGCTGTACCTTGCCGCGCCGGAGAGCATCCAGCAGCGGGCGGCCATGGTGCTGCGGGATGTGCATTACGTGATCGACGCGCATTTCGATATGACGGAAAAAGCGGCCCCCGGCGACAATCCCGGCAAATTTCAGGACATCCTCAAGCGGCGGCTGGAGCGCGGACAGTGCTACAGCATGCCGTACTTTGGTACGCGGGAGTTCCCAGCGCACTTTCGGCGCTGTACGGTTCTGCCGCCCTGCCCCGAGGAGCTGAAAGGCACGCGGGATCTGGGCTGGATGCTCTGGGATATGGACTACGGCGACCCGCAGAACATAACACCGAAATTCTTCCGGGCCAGTCTGGCGGATGGCGTGATGAATGTGCCGCCGCCGGAGAGCGGGGAGGTGAGAGGATGATCCTGCAAGCGCTGACGCAGTATTATGAGGATCTCCTCAGCCGGGGAAAGATCGATGCGCCCGGCTGGGCGCCTGCAAGGATCAGCTACGCGCTGTGTCTGGATGCGGATGGACGGCTGACGCAGATCGTTCCCACCATGGAAGAGACACTGAAGGGAAAGAAAACCGTTTTGCAGCCGCAGACGATGGCCCTGCCCGCGGCGGTCAAGCGCACGGCCGGTATTGCCGCAAATTTTTTGTGGGATAACTCCGCGTATCTCCTCGGCATTGACCAAAAGGGAAAGCCCGAGCGAAGCCACGAGTGCTTCACCGCCGCGGCGAAGCTGCACCATGAGGTGCTCGACGGCGCGGATTCCCCCGACGCCCGCGCGATCCTGCGCTTTTTCGACAGCTGGGATTCAGGGAAAGCGGCGGAGCATCCGGCGCTTTTCGGGCAGCTGGAGGAGGTGACAGCGGGAGCAAATCTCATCTTCCGTGTGGATGGACGCTTTCCGCAGAAGGATGCCGCCATTCGGGATGCATGGCAGAGAAGCCGGGAGAGCGGCAGCCCGGACGCGGTGCGGATGCAGTGCCTTGTGACCGGACGGGAGGATGAGATCGCGGCGGTCCACCCGGCGGTCAAGGGTGTGCGGGATGCGCAGTCCAGCGGTGCGGCACTGGTGTCGTTCAATGCACCGGCGTTCTGCTCCTATGGACGCGAGCAGAGCTACAATGCACCCATTGGAAAATACGCCGCCTTTGCCTACACCGCTGCACTGAACCATCTGCTTGCCGACCGGAACAATGTGCAGCTCATCGGCGACACCACCGTGGTCTGCTGGGCGGAGGGCGCGGAGGAGGCTTATCAGACCTTTGGCGTTGCGGCGCTGTTTGGCGGGGCGGTGCCCGGCCTGTCGGAAAATGACCTGCGCGCAGCGCTCAGACGGCTGGCGGAGGGACTTCCGTGCGACGATCTCGGCGTCGATCCGAAGAGGACATTTTATATCCTGGGGCTTGCACCCAACGCGGCGCGGCTCTCCGTGCGCTTCTTTCTGCGCGACAGCTTCGGCGCGCTGATGAAGAACGTGAACGACCACTATGAGCACATGGAGATCGTGCGGCCCGCCTATGAAAAGTTCAGCTATCTTCCGCTGTGGGCGATGCTGCGGGAAACCGTAAACCTGAACTCCCGTGACAAAATGCCGTCGCCCGCGATGGCCGGTGCAACGGCCCGCGCCGTGCTTTCCGGCGGGCGCTATCCTGCCTCACTGCTCGAAGGCGTGATGCTCCGCATCCGCGCGGAGCGGACCATTACGTGGGGCCGCGCCGCGATCATCAAGGCGTATTATCTGAAAAATCCACATAAAGACTGTCCGGAGGAGGTTTTGACCGTGAGCCTGAATGAAGCAAGCACCAACCCCGCCTATACGCTTGGCCGCCTGTTTTCCGTCTATGAGGCGGTGCAGCAGGCCGCAAATCCCGGCATCAACGCAACGATCAAGGATAAATATTTCAATTCCGCGGCGGCAATGCCCGCCAGCATTTTCCCTGTGCTGAACAATCTTTGCCAGAAGCATCTGCGCAAGCTGGAGCCCGGACGGCGCATTTCTTACGATAAGCAGATCATGGAGCTCAAGGGCGTTCTGGGCGAGAGCTATCCCGCGCGTATGACGCTGGCCCAGCAGGGCGCGTTTGACCTCGGCTACTATCACCAGACACAAAAACGGTACACAAAGAAGGGAGAAAATGAAAATGTCTGAGCCCATTAAGAACCGGTATGAATTCGTGGTATTTTTTGATGTCGAAAACGGCAATCCCAACGGTGACCCCGACGCGGGCAATATGCCGCGCGTCGATCCGGAGACCGGCTATGGTCTGGTGACGGATGTATGCCTCAAGCGGAAGATTCGCAACTACGTGGAGACGGCAAAGGAAGGAGAGAGCGGCTATCGCATTTACATCAAGGACGGCGTACCCCTGAACACCAGCGACAAGGAAGCCTGCGACTATGTCGGCGTTGCGCCGGACAAGCTTAAGGAAGCGAAGAAGAACGATAAGGAGCTGGACGTCAAGCTGCGTGACTTCATGTGCTCCAACTTCTACGATATCCGCACCTTCGGTGCCGTGATGACCACCTTTGTCAAGGGTGCGCTCAACTGCGGTCAGGTGCGCGGCCCCGTACAGCTGGGTTTTGCCCGCAGCATTGATCCGATCCTGCCGCAGGAGGTCACCATCACCCGCGTTGCCATCACCACCGAGGCGGACGCGGAGAAAAAGGGCACGGAGATGGGCCGGAAATACATCGTCCCCTATGGCCTTTACCGGGTGGAGGGCTACGTCTCTGCCAATCTGGCCCGCAAAACCACCGGATTCTCGGAGGAGGACCTGAACCTGCTGTGGACGGCCATTCTGAATATGTTTGAAAACGACCACTCCGCCGCCCGCGGCAAAATGGCCGTGCGGGAGCTGATCGTTTTCCGGCATGAGACGGAGCTTGGCTGCGCGCCCGCGCACAAGCTGTTCGATCTGGTGAAGGCTGCGCATAAGGACGACGTCACCGTACCGAGAAGCTACGAGGATTATACGGTCACGGTGGACGAAGCGAATCTGCCCGGCGGTGTGACCTGCACGCGGATGGGGTGATCTATTCCGAGGAGGACTTCCTCCAGCTCTCCGGCTTACAGCACTTCAAATTCTGCCGGCGGCAGTGGGCGCTGATCCATGTGGAAAATCAATGGGCGGAAAACTACCGCACGACGGATGGCGCGATCCTGCACGAAAACGCGCACAACGGTGATTTTACCGAGAGCCGGGGCGATATTCTCATCACGCGCGATATGCGCATATTCTCCCGCACGCTCGGTGTTTCAGGCGCGTGCGATGTGCTGGAATTTCACCGCGGTGCAATAGGAATACCGCTTAAGGATCGCAAAGGGCTGTGGCAGCCCTATCCCGTTGAGTATAAGCGCGGCAGGCCGAAAGAAAGCAGCGAGGATATGCTCCAGCTCTGCGGACAGGCGATGTGTCTGGAGGAAATGCTTTGCTGCGAGATCCCGTGCGGCGCGCTGTATTACGGTGAACTGCGCCGCCGTACGGAGGTGGAATTTACCGCGAAGCTTCGGCAGGAGGTAGGCGCGCTCCTTGCCGAAATGCATGCTCTGTACGACCGCGGCAGAACGCCGAAGGTCAAGCCGACGAAGGCGTGCAATGCCTGCTCGCTTAAAGAGCTGTGCCTGCCAAAGCTGATGCGGGGAAGGTCTGTTTCCTCATATCTGCGCGGCGCGATGGAGGGAGAGCGATGAGACAGCTTTTGAACACGCTTTTTGTTACGTCGGAGGACATTTACCTTTCACTCGACGGGGAGAATGTAGTGGCCAACCGGGACGGGGAGGCGGTTGCCCGCTATCCGCTGCACACACTGCAAAGCATTGTCTCTTTCGCCTACGCCGGTGCGTCGCCCGCTCTGATGGGGGCGTGCGCCCAGCGGGAGATCGGGCTCGCGTTCTGCTCGCCGCGCGGGAAATTTCTCGCGCGGGTCACCGGACAGATGCAGGGAAATGTTCTGCTGCGGCGAATGCAGTACCGCGCGGCGGACGATCCGGCGCAGAGCTGCCGCATCGCCGGAATAATGATCTTCGGCAAGGTCTATAACGCAAGATGGAGCGTGGAGCGCACGCGGCGCGACCACGCGCTGCGCATCGACGACGGGCGGTTTTCCGCCGTGTCCGGGCAGCTGCACGGACTTTTGCCGCAGATCATGCGGGAAACATCGCTCGAGAGCCTGCGGGGCCTTGAGGGTGTTGGCGCGGCGGCGTATTTCAGCGTGCTGGATGATATGATTCTGCAGGGAAAAGAGACGTTTTTCTTCCGCGGTCGCAGCCGCCGTCCGCCGCTTGACGCGTTCAATGCACTGCTGTCTTTTGCATATAGTCTGCTTGCGCATGACTGTGCGTCGGCACTTGAAAGTGTTGGGCTGGATGCCTATGTCGGCTATCTGCATCGGGACCGGCCGGGGAGAGAGTCTCTGGCACTCGACCTGATGGAGGAGCTGCGTCCCTGCTTTGCCGACCGTTTTGTGCTCACGCTCATCAACAACCGCATTATTAAATCGAGCGATTTTGACTTCCGTGAGAGCGGTGCGGTGCTTTTGACGGATGCGGGGCGCAGAACCTTCCTGCAAAGGTGGCAGGAGCGGAAAAAAGAGACTGTCACGCATCCGTTTCTTGAAGAAAAAATGCCGTGGGGCTTGGTGCCGTATGTGCAAAGCCTTCTTCTGGCACGGTATCTCCGGGACGATCTGGACGAATATCCACCTTTTTTGTGGAAGTGAGGCGATTATGCTGGTTTTGATCACCTACGACGTCAATACGGAGGACGCGGCGGGCCGCAAGCGTCTGCGGCAGATCGCAAAGCAATGCGTTAACTATGGCCAGCGGGTGCAGAATTCGGTGTTTGAATGTCTGTTGGACACAGCGCAGTGCCGACAATTGCAGCATAAGCTCTGCCAGATCATGGATGCGGAAAAAGACAGTTTGCGGTTTTACTACTTGGGGAAGAAGTATGAAAGTAAGATCGAGCACTTCGGCTGTAAACAGACGTATCTTCCGGAAGAGCCAATGATCCTGTAGTGCGAAGCATAAGTATGCAGGAAAATGCCGGTAGGTTCGCACCCGGATTTGAAATGGTTCTATCCTGAAGGAAAAAGCGAACTACCCTGACAGGCGGTATTTCGTGTAAAAAATGCGTATCAATTGCCTGCTTTTGCAAAAGTGCATAAGCTGACTTGTGCACTTTTGCCGTCGCGCCCCGCAAGGGGCGCGTGGATTGAAATCCAATGCTTCAACCAACATCAGTTATGCTGCACGTCGCGCCCCGCAAGGGGCGCGTGGATTGAAATTGACAAGGTGAAGCCCTCGGAGGTCAGAGCGGTGCAGGGTCGCGCCCCGCAAGGGGCGCGTGGATTGAAATAATAAGAGCAACACTCTTTCCATCTAAAGTTAAGGACACGTCGCGCCCCGCAAGGGGCGCGTGGATTGAAATATAAAACCTCCTAAAATAGAAATAGGGCAGAGAGGGTCGCGCCCCGCAAGGGGCGCGTGGATTGAAATCAGACTATTTTGCCCGTGATCCCGAGTTCTTTCGTCGCGCCCCGCAAGGGGCGCGTGGATTGAAATTTTGGATGCTGTAACTCCGTCTAATTCGCGTTCTGGTCGCGCCCCGCAAGGGGCGCGTGGATTGAAATACAGATGGATTTACAGACGTTTTTCAGCCCGCGCCGTCGCGCCCCGCAAGGGGCGCGTGGATTGAAATTCCATCTTGAGGTCAAAGATGGTCTCCTGCAGGTGTCGCGCCCCGCAAGGGGCGCGTGGATTGAAATAAGTATTTTGATAGCTATAAAGCTCCTGAGCGTCCGTCGCGCCCCGCAAGGGGCGCGTGGATTGAAATGTTCTGTACCTGAACATGAAAATTGATAGTTTTTGTCGCGCCCCGCAAGGGGCGCGTGGATTGAAATTCAGCTATGGGCTATGGAGAATTGCACATAAATGTCGCGCCCCGCAAGGGGCGCGTGGATTGAAATTAAGGTACCGGTAAACTCTCATGTAAATGTCTCCGTCGCGCCCCGCAAGGGGCGCGTGGATTGAATTTAGCCAGTTGTAGAAGAGGGAGTACCAGGAGGAAGGTCGCGCCCCGCAAGGGGCGCGTGGATTGAAATGCCGAAACCAATCCGGAGCCGGCAGACGCGCTCCCCAGTCGCGCCCCGCAAGGGGCGCGTGGATTGAAATCTCATCTTCGGCGCGGTTGTCGTGCTGGCGTGGCGTCGCGCCCCGCAAGGGGCGCGTGGATTGAAATTGCACGAGATCATGTCGGAACTCGTGCGGGGATATTGTCGCGCCCCGCAAGGGGCGCGTGGATTGAAATACCAAGGAGCAGACGGACGCGCTGGCCGCGAAGATCGTCGCGCCCCGCAAGGGGCGCGTGGATTGAAATGTCGATCTCGGCGACGGCCGCTGCCGCTGGGAGAGTCGCGCCCCGCAAGGGGCGCGTGGATTGAAATCTGCTCGACGAGGACGGCCCCGGCCCCAAGGCCGTCGCGCCCCGCAAGGGGCGCGTGGATTGAAATAAAAGCCCCATCGATCTACACCGTCGCGCCGAGTCGCGCCCCGCAAGGGGCGCGTGGGTTGAAATACCAGAGAAAAGGTTGTCGTTTCGCCCGTGGATGTCGCGCCTCGTAAGGGGCGCGTGGGTTGAAATTGCAGGCTGTTCACCACGTTGCGGCAATCCTGTGCGTCGCACCCCGCGAGGGGCACGTTGGTTGAGATGATGAACAGGTCCCGATTTATGCTCTGCGCCTGGAGGCCGTACTGCTGTTGGGTGCAGAGAAAGGGACGAAGCCTTACGGCCTCGCCCCTCTTGCTGCTTATGTTCGTTTCATGTACAAAAGCGGATATGGGCCGCCCTGCTCATCGTGGCTGGTTCTTTTGTATATCGCAAAGCCTATGTGCCGGTAAAAGCCGACTGCCTGCGGGTTCTGCTCGTTGACAGTGACCTCCCGCAGGGCATAGTGCTCGACGCCGTATTCCACCAACTGCCGCCCGAGTCCTCTGCCACGCTCCGACGGAGAGAGAAAGAGCATTTCCAATCGGCCGTTTTCCATACCCATAAAGGCGGTCGGTTCGCCTTGTTCGTTTTCCGTGACGATCAAATGCGCGACGCCGCGCAGGGCCTGCGGGACATATTTCCCGATTCGGGCGATCTCTGCATCGGAGAGAAAATGATGTGTCGCCCGAACGGAAGCTTCCCAGACCCTTACGAGAGCTTCGAGCAGCTTCGTATCTCTGTTTTGAACTTCGTATAGCTTCATGTGACCGATCCTCATAATTCAGCTTTACCGCATCCCGGACATGATGCCGGCAATTTCGGCAGACGGAATGGGTATCTGCTATTCTACCCTTAAAACTATTCTACCGGGACTTGCCGCCGGATACAAGCGGAGGATGATAGTATCCTTTTGGTAACTACAGCACAATATTGTGCTTACTTCACAAAATGGCTTTACAACGCTATGATAATGCCAACGAAAGAACAAAGCCTTTCGCACAAAACCATTTTGGAGGTATTTATCATGAACAAGACTGCTGAGCGCACTGTAATGCTGGATAAGGGCCGTGTGGACGTCTATACGAAGAACGGTATTACCCTTTACGCCTACCAGACCCGCGACGCCATCGACGACGAGATGTTCATTCTCGCCAGAGCGGGCCGCGGCGTGGTCATTGAGCTGCCCTGCTTTTACGACAATATCCGCGAGCTGACAGCCTTCCTCGACCGTGAGGGCGTTGTTGTGGAGGGCAAGTTTGTGGCTTATCACGCGGCGGGCGCATCCTTCCTGCCGAATGTCCCTGCCTACGGCACGGCTTCCTCTGTGGCCTACAACACCATGGGCGGCGGCGCGGCGCTGGTAGCCAATTTTGAAAAGGTCTTCGGCGAGAGCTTTGACGCGGGCCTGTGCGCCGCGGATCATATTGTGGGAGAGGGTGAAATTGAGATCGCCGGCATCCGCTTTGTGGTCAAGCCGAACGACGAGGCCTATGATCTGGAAATTCCGGAGATCAACTGCGTCTACACCCACATGATGGGACACGACTGCCACTCCATCGTGGCGGGCTGCCCACATGCTGACGGCATCATCTCTCAGCTCAACTACTACATCCGCAAGGGCTTCGACCTGGTGCTGACGGCTCATTACACCCCGGAGGATCTGAAGGACGCCCAGACCAAGGTGAATTACCTCACGGAGCTCAAGGAGATCGCTCTGACCTGTGAAAGTGCCGAGGAGATGCGCGCGAAGGTACAGGAGAAGTATCCCGATTACAGCGGAATGAATTATCTGGACATGACGGTTGGCTTTTTCTTCCCCGAGAAGTAAAGAGCAGGAAAGGAGCGCGTGATGACGCAGGCGGAGCGGCGGCTGTTTTTGATCCGGTCGCTGATGAACGAGAAAAAGGAATACCGGGAGCTGAATATTCCGCGGGACGCGGACGGTCAGCGCAGGCTGCTGCGGAGTCTGATGAACGTCCGTGCGCCCGGTGCGGCGGACGCAGAGCTTCTGGCGGTGCAGAATGATTATCTTCAGCAGGAGCTGACCGAGCGCGGCGCCGTCCGCGTGGAGGAGCTGCGGCCGGTCAGGGGAGAGCTGTATCTCTGGCAGGGGGATATCACCCGCCTTGCATGCGGAGCCATTGTCAATGCCGCCAACAGCGGCATGACGGGCTGCTACATTCCCTGTCACGCCTGCATTGACAACTGCATCCACACCTATGCGGGCATCCAGCTGCGGTTGGCATGCGCGGAGCTGATGGCGCGGCAGGAGCATGAGGAGCCTGCCGGACAGGCGAAGATCACGCGGGCCTACAATCTGCCCTGTGATTATGTAATCCATACTGTCGGCCCCATCATTGCGGGACGCGTGACGGAGGAGGACGAAAAGCTGCTTGCCTCATGCTACCGCTCCTGCTTGAAGCTGGCAGAGGAAAACGGTGTGCAGAGCATTGCGTTCTGCTGCATTTCAACCGGCGTGTTTCACTTTCCAAACCGACGTGCGGCGGAGATTGCCGTGGAGACGGTACGGCAGTACAAGACGGAGCGAAACAGTCGAATCAAGGTGATTTTCAATGTTTTCAAGGATACGGACAAAGCAATCTATGAACAGCTGCTCGGCGCAGATTGACCGGCTGCGCGCGGCGCTGCGTGAAGCGGATGCGGTGGTGGTCGGCGCGGGCTCGGGCATGTCCGCCTCCGCAGGCTTTACTTACTCAGGAGAGCGGTTTGACCGGTATTTTTCGGATTTTGCGAAAAAATACGGCATTCGTGATATGTACTCCGGCGGCTTTTATCCCTTTTCCACGCCGGAGGAGCATTGGGCCTATTGGAGCCGTTATATCCTCATCAACCGTTATATGGACGCCCCGAAGCCGGTCTATGATGATCTTTTGAAGCTGATAGCGGGCAGGGACTACTTTGTCCTCACGACCAATGTCGATCACTGCTTTCAGAAAGCGGGCTTTGATAAAAAGCGGCTGTTCTACACGCAGGGCGATTACGGTCTGTTTCAATGCAGCGGGCCATGCTGTCAGGAGACGTTTGACAACGAGCCGGCTGTGCGTGAAATGGCCGTACGGCAGGAGAATATGAAAGTCCCGACGCAGCTGCTTCCGGTCTGCCCGCACTGCGGCAGACCGCTGACCATGAACCTGCGCTGTGATGACAGCTTTGTGGAGGACGAGGGCTGGCATGCGGCGGCAGAGCGGTACGAAAATTTCCTCCGTACCCGTGCGGGCCGAAGAATACTCTTTCTGGAGCTGGGGGATATAACACCCCGGGTATCATCAAGTATCCCTTCCTGCGCATGACGGCAGGCAATCCAAAGGCCGTCTATGCCAGCGTAAACCTTGGCGGCTCTGACGCGGTGCGGGGACTGGAGGAGCGGTCGATCCTGCTCGATGCCGACATCGGCGCGGTGCTGCGCGAATTGAGAAGCTGAGAGAATAGAAGAGAAGCGCTTTCCGACGGTAAATCGGAAAGCGCTTCTGCCTGCTTTGCAGACTGCGGCCGGCGGCACATCGGCGTCGGACGGGCGCTATCATTGCAAATGGTGAGATGAGGAATTATAATAACTTGTGCAAAGACACGGCGGCATCAAAGATAAAGATTATTTTATCACGGAAAAAGGAGCGTCAGGACTATGATTTTTATTTGTTACCCAAAGTGCAGCACCTGCCAGAAGGCAAGAAAGTGGCTGGACGAAAACCGGATTGCATACGAGCTCCGGGATATTAAAGAAGAGAACCCCGCCTATGAGGAATTGGCCGCATGGCACAGGCGCAGCGGCCTGCCGCTGAAGAAATTTTTCAACACCAGCGGTCTGCTCTATAAATCCATGGGGCTCAAAGAGAAGCTGCCGGACATGAGCGAGGATGAAATGCTGAGGCTTCTTGCATCAGACGGCATGCTGGTCAAGCGTCCGCTTCTGGTAGGCGATGACATCGTTCTTGCAGGCTTCCGGGAAGCCGAGTGGACGGAGCGTCTGAAGGCCTGATTATTCTATCTTTACATATGCCAATTGGTCAAGAAGGCGACAGCAGCTGCTGTCGCCTTCTTTCGATATAACGGACAGGCCATGCACCGCGGCAGCCGGCGTCGAAAGAGAGTTATGCCTCTTTGGCAAAAGCGCGTTCAAAGCGCATCACCAGCGTCGCAATCTGTGCACGGGTCGTCGTGTCTGCGGGGGCGAGGATCATTCCGCCGTTCTGCGCAATACCGTTTACCAGTCCGGCTCCGCAGCCCCACTGCATCGCGGAGACCGCATAGCCGCTGACGGCCGGCGCGTCCGTGAAGCTCAGAATATTCGTATCCCCGCTGATGCTTACATCATAGCTCTTGTACTGCGCGTAACGGTACAGGATTGTCACCATCTGCTCGCGCGTGAGCGCATCGTCCGATCCGAAGCGCCCGTCGTCATAGCCCTTGATCACACCGCTGTCCGCTGCCCAGCGGACGGCTCCGGCGTACCATGCGCTGCCGGGAACGTCGGTGAAGCGCTGTGAACCGGCAGCCTCCGGACTGCCCTCCATGCGCCACAGAATCGTGACGAGCTGCGCGCGGGTCGTGCCGGCATCCGGCAGGAATTCCGCGGCGGAAACACCGCGCATCAGACCGCTTTCAACGCAGTAATGGACACCGTCATGATACCATGCGGATGGCACGGCATCAGCAAACGGCCAAATGGGGCAGGTGCTGTCCTGCGGACAGGTGCGCTCATCCGTGCGGCCCGTCTCTGCTTTATCCGCA
This sequence comes from uncultured Oscillospiraceae bacterium, assembly GCA_934589665.1. Lineage (GTDB taxonomy): Bacteria > Bacillota > Clostridia > Oscillospirales > Oscillospiraceae > Hominicoprocola. The sequence goes on from CAKTOJ010000014.1 coordinate 14,875, forward strand.
GCATTGGCCGGCACGGAGGGGGCGTGGCCGCCGCCATTGCCGCCGCTATTGCCATTGCCGCTACTGCCGGACTGATAGGCGATGACATACTCGGAATAGAGCCTTGCGTGGATGGTAATGGCAGTTTTGTCGGCGCTGACCTCAATAAACTCGCCATTCGCATTGGGCGCAGCAGTCAGCTTGTGCACCTGTGCTCCGTGCAGGCGGTATACCGTATAGCTGTCCTTCCCCTGAAGCACGGCGGGGAGCCGGATGACAGTTTCAAGCAGGATGCCGGTATCCGTGACCGTCGTGATTGTCTGTGTGCCGCTGCTGGGCGTAACTGTTTTGCTGACCTCAAGGTCAAGCCGCAGGCCGATGTCGGCATCATCGGAAAGCTGCTGCCTGATCCCGTCGGCGACAGCATCCTTGTCGGTCTTTGTCACCGTCAGCCGGATCTCCACGCTGCCGCCGTTCATTACTGTGCTTTGGTCATTGGCAGTAAAGGGCTTGTCATCTCCGCTGGCTTCAAATATCTTCTCAAGGTTTCCGACCACGGCCTCGACGCTTTCCTCTGCGTCAGCGGATCTGACCTCCACCACGGAGCTGGTCTTTCCTGCCGGCATAACGACTGTATCAACGGTGACATCCGTGCGGACGACCTCCGCCTTGACTGTCATGGTCACGCCGTCCAGCTTCGCAATGAGGTTGTATATGCCGGGGACAATGCCCGTGAAGCGGTATGTCCCCTCGCTGTCGGCAATCACTGAGGCGATCTGACGGTCGCCCAGCACCAGCGTCACCACCGCGCCTGCGGCTGGGGTGCGGTCGTTCTTTACTACCTCGCCGCTGATACCGTAGGTGCGGGCGGGCAGCTTCGGGATTGCGCGGCTCTGCGTGTGGGTGATGTCCCGCGTGCAGGTCCGGGTTTCCACGCCCTCGCGGTCTTCTGTTGCGGGCGTAGTGACGGTGTAGCGGCCCCAGTCATGGCCGAGAGCCTCCCCACGGGCCGCGTGGCAGCGCGCACAGGCTTCGGGCGTGTCACACGCCGCCGGCTGCCAGTCGTGTCCGGGTGCGGGAACCGTCGTTGGTGCTGTGATTACCTCCTGACATACGGAGCACCTGCTGCCTGCCGTCAATCCGGTCTGTTCGCAGGATGCCGGGACAGCGGGAATGACCTCGGGCGAATGAGGAAGCTTATCGAGTGTAATTTCCCCTTCTGTAAGCGCCTGCGTTCCCTCGCTGTCACGAAACAGCCCGCCGCAGTCTTCGCAGCGGTAATACCCGATATTTCCTGCGGAAGTGCAGGTCGCCGGAACAGCGGGAACCGTGCGCAGATCATGGGTGTGCGGCGGTGTAACGGGGCGGGTATAGCCACAGACATTGCACACGGCATCTTCTGCGTCATCATAAAGATGCACGGCAGGATCGAGCTTTTGTCCGCAGTTATTTTCACACACGTGCCAATGGCCGCCTTCATCGCTGCTCCATTCGGCTGCGGGGGCATGCGCGGGACGGATGACCGTGGTGTCGTGGTCGACCTCATACACGCCGCCTGCGTCACGGAAAACCTTTCCGCAGCCGGAGCAGCTCCAGTATTCGGTGTTTCCCTCGGTGTTCGTGCCGCAGTTGGCGGCAGCGGCCGGGTAATGCACCAGGCTGTGCACATGGGGAAGCTTGGGGATAGACCTGGTGTCCGTATGGGAGGTATCCCGACGGCAGGTCCGCGTTTCCTCACCGTCCGCCTCCTCGGTTGCCGGTACGGTCATGACCCAGCTGCCCCAGTCGTGGCCCGGCGCGGGGATGGCCTTCGGTGTCCGGCTGAGCTCGCTGCTGCACTTCGTGCAGTACACGACCTCGTCATAGCTGCCAGCCTCCGTGCAGTCGGCGTCGACCTTGTTCTCGATGACCGGTGTGCCGTCAGTGTGACCCAGCGCGTCTCCCGTTTCAAAGGTATCCGGTCCCTTTGCACCGCAGACACAGGACTTATAGTAGACTGCTCTGGCTGTGCAGGTCGCGTCGGATTTCAGATATTTGGCGTCTGCGGACTGCTGATTATAGTCGTGTTCACCGGTGTCCTTTCTGCCAGAGCAGATGGAGCATTCGTGCCAATGGCCAGAGGAATCTGACGACCATACCGTTCCCCAACTGTGCTCACACGCGACAAGGGTTCTGCCGATGCGGATCACTTCGATAGAAGGATTATTCTCGTATTTGAATTTGGTGGGATCAGCATTGGCCTGACTGCCTGTGGCGATGCGGACATAGCCGGAAGAACTCGGCATTGCTTCCGTCGTCACGCCGATGACGGAGCCGGTCAGTTCGCCCTTGACGGCGATGACCTTGCCAGTCGGCAGATAGACGTTGTTGTCCGTTCCGCCGCTCAGATCACCGCTGGCAGGGATGCCGCCCTTTTTGTTCCCGGTAATGCTGACGCAGCCGTCGAGATTGAATGTGTTGCCGTTAAAATACACGCCGCCGCCCGTACCGGCCACGTTGTTATTGCTGATGCTGCCCCCGGTCATCACGAGGCTGGCCTTGTCTACATAAATTCCGCCACCGTCGTCCGCTGAATTTCCTTCGATTTTCATTGTGCCGGAGATGTCCAGAGTGTTGTAGGCGTTCCATGCGCTGAAGTATACGCCGCCGCCGTTCTCGGTCGCCGTGTTGCCGCTGATCTCGCCGCCGGACAGCGCGTATGAGGCATTCCAGAGGCCTACACCGCCGCCGCTCTTGGACGCCGTATTGCCGGAGATCGTACCGCCATGCATTTTAAACGTACTGCCGACCACACTTATACCGCCGCCGTCATTCGACGTGTTGCCGCTGATCTCGCCGCCGGACATGATAAACTTTCCGCCGCTATGCGCACACACACCGCCGCCTCCGTTGTTAGATGCGGCTTCAATGTGGTTATCGCTGATCTTGCCGCCATACATCTGGAAGGAAGCGCCTTGAACCAGCACGCCAGCGCCGTCTTGGTTGTTTGTGCGGTTGCCGCTGATCGTACCGCCGTACATGATGAAGGAAGTCGTGCGGGAATTGGGGCTGCTTGAACCGATGCGCACACCCCTTCCAGTCTTGCCGGACGCATGGGTGATAGTGCCGCCTGTCTTGCAGTTGCACAGCGTGAATGTTGAATTGTCATCCACTGTAATAACGCCAGAGAAGATGTCGCTCTCGGCGGTTTTTGTGATGCTGTGCCCGTTCAGGCAGAGGTTGACCGTGCCTTCGATGTTGATCGCATATTTCACACGGATATCTTCGCCCAGATAATAGCTTCTTCCGGCCTCGAGAGTCAGCCCGTTGCTTTCGCTAACGTCTGTCTGCTTCACCTCGATCCACGTTGTCACCTCGCTGTGACCGTGATTCGTGTTTTCGCAGTTTGCTACGCCGCAGTTGTAATGGTCGGTATGCTCTCCCGCCGCGCTCGCGCTCACGCTCATTACGCACGCCGCCGCGCACAGGCACAGCGCCATGCCGAACAGCCGTTTCCAGATCTTCATGCGTTCTCCACTCCTTTTCCATTGCCCATCAGCCTTCAGGAACCCGAAGGCTGTGGTGCGGGCCCGCACCACAATTTTTCTGCCCACCGCCGGACTTGACACCGCAGCGGGTTTCCTTATAATGGCATTATAATCCGTTCATCTATGAACGAAGCAAGGGGGCGCGGAGAAAAAATGACAGAAAAGGACAAAAAAAGACTGTTTCAAATCACTGAGGCGGCGCATGCCTGCGGCCTGTCCCGCAGCACACTCATGCGCATGGAGGAAAAGGGGCTGCTCACGCCGGCCTATATTGCTCCGGAAAGCGGACGGCGGTATTATGACAACCACGATGTTGCGCGCATTTTGCAGATCGAGAAATTCAAGGCCATGGGGCTGAACGTGGAGGAAATTGCGGACTATTTTGTACGCGGCGGCGAGGCGTCCGGCCTCCTCACAGCGCTTGAGAGCCGCCTGCGTGACTTGCAGCGCGGCGTAGAGGAGATCCGGCTCCGTGCCGCAGAGGCCTCCGGCGTCTCCATACAGCTGATGACGCTGCCTGCCGTGACCTGCTGCATGCGGCGCTGCATGGGACATACGGTTGCGGAGAAGTACACCGATATGTACGATTTTTACGGTGCGTGTATTCGCCGCGGCTGCGTGCTCTCCGGCGAGCCGATCTTCACGGTGCTTGAGCGGCAGGACTACCTCAACGGATGCATCGGCGACGAGCCATATCCCTACTGGGTCTGCATTCCGGTGCGGCCGGAGAGTGCGCCGGCGGACGCGGTCGTATTGCCCGCATGCCGTGTGCTCTCGGCGCTGCACTACGGCGACTACAGCGGGCTGGACGAGGTGTGGCTGACGCTTGGACGCGAGGTAAAGGCGCGCGGCATGACGCCCGCAGGCTTTCCGCGCGTACTGGGTATCGTCGCGCCCTACACGGGCCGCGAGATCGAAGCGCGGCGGTACTGTTCCCGAATCGTACTGCCGGTGGAGGAACCGGCCTGCGAATGATGCTTGACTAAAAAATTGCAGAAACCGCCGGGACCTCGACAGGTTCCGCCCGCATTTGACAGGGGGACAACGCTATACTTTCTTTGCAAGGCAGGACAAACGTGCCGTCCTGCCGGGAAAGGAACCAAAGGAGGTATGGTGTGATGAAAAAACACACGAAAAAATTTCTATCCCTGTTTCTGACAACGGTGCTGCTATGCTCACTGCTGTCGATCTCCGCGCTGGCGGCACAGGTGTCCAACGAACAGTTGACCTGCAGGTACCAGATCCTTTACATGGACGACTCTTTCCCTGTTGGGTACAATTTCGGCGACAGCTGGAGCGCGGACTACACTTGCCAGTTTACAAGCAATCATTCCACTGAGGCGAACCATTCTCTTTCCTGCGCTGACATCAAAACGCAGGCCGATGTGGCTGCGGGCAAGGTGAGCGGCGAATGGAAAATCGTCGGCTGGGCCAAGGAGGCCAAAGCAAACGCAACGGTTTGGGACAGTTACAGCGGCACGACCCGCACGGATAAGCTCTCCACCATCTATCTGGTAGCGAAGAAGCCTGCTTCGGCCGAGGTGACCTACACCCTGAGCTATGATGCCAACGGCGGCAGCGGCGCGCCCGGCGACCAGACGGCAAAGAGCGCGACCGGATCGGCGGCTTTTACTGTCTCCGGTACTGTTCCGGCTTGGGACGATCATGATTTTCTTGGCTGGGCGGAGACCAGTGACGCGGCAGCGGCAGCCTATCACGGCGGCGATCCCATCACGCTTACGAGCGTGAGCAAGACCCTTTACGCGGTCTGGGAGGTCCGGCAGCATACACATGTCGACGGCGATGACGATGGATACTGCGACGATGACCATGCCTGCATGCACGTCAAGGACAGCGAAAACTATTGCGCCGTGAGCGGATGCACGCACCCCGACTCCTGCTGTCCCAAGCACTCTGCCGGCGCTCCCGCAGCGCCGAGTGAGGCGGAGCTGGGCGATATTCTGGGCGCGGACTTTGTTACGGTGAGCTGTGAAAACGATTCGACCAGCCATCCGGACGGCACATACGGCCTGCTGCCCGGCGGTTATGCCATCGGGGCCGTGCAGGGCGACGATGCGGCGGGCTACACGCTGAGCGTGACGCTCAAGAAGGCTTACTATGCGCAGGCCTTCGGCACGGATGTGCACAAGACGCATGTTCCGTCGGAGGGAGAGACGGACAAGACCGTTTCACTCCGCTATGATGCGGCGGCGCACGCATGGGTGCTTGCCGCGGGTGTGACCGGTGCGGCATTCCGGACCACGTGCAGCGATAAGGTCAGCGAGCCGGGCATCCTGAAGCAGGCGGACGGCCAGAACACGATCGGCCGCCGGGAGCCGGGGAAGAGCATGCTGTTCACACTGACCTCCACCGTTCCCTCGACGCTTGCGCGCTGGGACGCGGCCACGAAGCAGATGGTGCCGGTTAATTCCTATCTTCTCGTGTTCCACGATACCATGAATGCCAAGCTTGAATCCGACTACAGCGACCTCAAGGTCACGCTGGGCGGTGCGGTTCTGGACGATTCGTACTACACCGTGGCGACGGGCCTGAGCAATGGTGAGTCGCTCAATGTTACGCTGGATCTCGCGGCGCTGTACAAAGACGGCAAGATCGGCGAGAACGATCTGGGCAAGACCAGCATCGTGGTGTCCTACACTGCCCGCGTGGTCGCGGATGCGCAGGATGGCGACGAGCTTCGCAATGATGCACAGGTCAGCTTCCCCGGCGGGGAGAGCGTTGTGAGCACCGTAGAGGGCTCTGTCATTGTCACGCCGCATACCGGCGGCGCGGGCACGGCGGCCTTTACCGTGCTGGGCGTGACGCTGCTCGGCGGCGCGGCCGGCCTTGCGGCGCTGGGGCGCAAGAGAAAGGACTCTGAGGACTAAGCGGCATGAAGCGGCGGAAACGGAAGAACGCTCCCTGTGCACGCACCGTTCTGACCGGACTGCTGTCGTTAGCTGGAGCGGCGGTCCTGCTCTATCCGGCCCTTTCCAACCTCTATTACCGGCATCACTATGCGCAGGAGGCGGAGGCCTTTGCCAGAGAGACCGCCGCAGAGACGGACGCGCTCTGGGAAAACGCGGAGGCCTATAACGCCGCGCTGGCGGAAAAGGAGGAGCAGTTTGTCCTGACACCGGAGGAGCGCGAATGGATCGAGAGCTGCCTGAACCCGCTGGGAACAGGCATGATGGGATCGGTGGAGATTCCGAAAATCCATGTAGATCTGCCGATTTATCAGGGAACGGAGGAAAAGCAGCTGCAATCCGGCTGCGGCTGGTGGCCGGGCACGTCGCTGCCGACCGGCGGCGCGGACACACACTGCGTCATTACGGCGCACACGGGGCTGGCAAAGGCAAAGCTGTTTACCGACCTCGATCAGCTGAAGGTGGGCGACCGCTTCACGCTGCACATTCTTGATCGAAGCATGACCTATGAGGTGGAACAGATCCTTGTGACCGAGCCGGAGGAGGTTGATGCGCTGCGCATCGTCCCCGGCGAGGATCTTGTAACGCTCTACACCTGTACGCCCTACGGCATCAACAGCCACCGGCTGCTGGTACGCGGGCGGCGGATCGGAGAAGAGCGGGCCGGGGACGCGGACCGGAGCGCGGTGCGATGGATCGTGCCGGCGGTGCTGGTGGGCACAGCGGCCGCAGTGCTGGCGGGACGTAGAAGGCGGCAGTAGAAGAAAGGGGGCGGCATGATGAACGCATGGACAAAGCGGCGCGGGGGACACGCGGCGCTCTGGACCGCGGTCTGGCTGCTGCTGACGGTTTTTGCGCAGGCGTCCGGCGGAACGCTGACGCTGCACTATGTGTTTGACGGCGTGCCGTTTGCTGTCTACCGCGTGGCGGAGAAAAGCGGCGCGGACTATGTGCTGACCGCTCCCTTTGACGACTGTAAGGTCAGGCTTCCGTCCGAAAAGGACGGCGCATCCCGCTGGCGGGACGCGGCGGAAACGCTTGCCGGCTGCGCGGCGGGGGAGCACGCCGCGGCACAGGAGACTGTGCAGGACGGTCAGGCTGCGTTTACGGGTCTGGCAGACGGACTGTATCTGGTGGTCGGCGGACGGCATACGCAGGACGGCGCGGCCTGCCTGCCCGTTGTATTCTTAGCAGAGGTCTCCGGCGGGAAGAGCGTCGGGGCCGATGTAAAATGGGACAGCGGCGATCCGGACGGGAGTATCGGAGGCGTGACGGTGACGGTTCGTAAGCTATGGCAGGATGATGACCCGCTGGAGCGGCCGGAGAACGTGGAGCTTCGGCTCCTGTGCGACGGCACGCCGTATGAGGATGTGCGGCTGGAGGAGGCCAACGGCTGGCAGTACAGCTGGCACGGTCTGGATGCGGCGTGCCGCTGGCAGGTGGTCGAGCCGGACGTGCCGGAGGGCTATACGGTGTCCGTTTCCCGCGAGGGCTGGAACTTTACTGTGACCAATACGGCGGATGCGCCGCGGGAACCGGTTTGGCCGGGCGGGCTGCTGCCGCAGACCGGACAGCTCTGGTGGCCGGCGGCTGTGCTGGCGGTGCTTGGTGTGCTCCTGATCTGGGCGGATCGCCGCGCCGGACGGAGAAAGTAATGCGCCGCGGCAGGATCGGCGCGCTGCTGCTCGCTGCCGCCGTGCTGCTGACGGCGTACAATCTGCGTGAGGCGCGGCAGGCGGCGGAATTTTCGGAACGTACCGTACTCCGGATCACGGAGAGTCTGCCGCTGCGGGAGCATACGGCACCTCAGGTGGAAAAAGCGGCTGAAACGGAGGAAACACCGTATGCGGAGGTCGACGGAACAGCATATCTGGGCATTCTGGAGGTGCCTTCCCTCGGCCTGACGCTGCCGGTGGCGGCGCAATGGGACTACCCGGCACTCAAACGGACGCCCTGCCGCTACGGCGGCACGTGCGCGGGGGACGATCTCGTGATCATCGCCCACAATTACCGTGCACATTTTGGCCGGCTCAAGGAGCTCGTACTGGGAGCGGAGGTGCGCCTGACTGACTGGTCCGGCGCCCGCACGGTCTACGCTGTGACCGGGCTTGAACGTATCAGTCCCGACGGCTTATCAGCTCTGGAGGGGCGGGCGGCGCTGACGCTGTTCACCTGTACGCCGGGCGGAAAGAGCCGGCTGGCGGTGCTGTGCGAGCGTGCGGAGAGCTCCGTTTCCGATCAACGCAATTCGTAGAGCCCTGATACAGTCAAAAGGAACGTCCTGCTGAAAGCGGGACGTTCCTTTTCCTTCTGAACAGGGAAATAAATGTTGTATGCACATCCGCTCTGGCGGACGGAAGCCGGGAGGAACGGATGCACCGGGGGTAATTATATCGTGATAATGGATAAACAGGAAGCAGCATAATGAAAAGTGTTCGGTCAGAGCGACAAAGATTACTTCACTGGTCGAATTTTGTCTTGCATTTTTGATTTAGTATGCTATCATAGCATCACACTAAATCGAAGCTTGGAGGAATCAAACCATGAAAAAACTGCTTACTCTTGCACTCGCCCTTGCCCTGAGCCTTTCCCTTGCCGCCTGCGGCGCCGGGAAGAGTGATCCCGCGCCGGATGCGGCGCAGACGCCCGACACGTCCGGCACGGCCGAGACGCAAAAGCTCATCGTCGGCTTTGACGCTGAGTTTCCGCCCTTCGGCTTCATCGCCGCGGACGGCAGCTACGACGGCTTCGACCTCGCCATGGCAGAAGAGCTCTGCTCCCGCCTCGGCTGGGACTTTGAAGCTGTGCCCATCGTGTGGGACAGCAAGGACGCCGAGCTTGCCGCCGGTACTATCAACTGCATTTGGAACGGCTTCACCTACACCGGCCGTGAGAACGACTATACGTGGTCTGATCCCTACGTGGATAACTCCATTGTGATGGTTGTTAAAGCAGATAGCGGCATCACCTCGTTTGCCGACCTTGCCGGAAAAAGCGTGATGGCACAGGCTGCCTCGTCCGCTGTGGACGCCATCAACGACAACGCGGCTCTCAAGGCTTCGCTCGGTGAGGTCGTGGAGCTGGCCGATTACAACACCGGTTTCATGGAGCTCAAGCAGGGCAGCGTGGACGCCATTGCCGCCGACCTCGGCGTCGCCAAATTCCAGATCGCCAGCAACGAGGGCGATTATGTGATCCTCGACGAGCCCATCTCTACCGAGCAGTATGCCATCGGCTTCCTCAAGGGCAATACGGAGTTGCGCGACGCCGTGAACGCCGAGCTTCTGAAGATGGCGGAGGACGGCACGATGCTCTCCATCGCGGAGAACTATGTCGATCAGGGCCTCGTGCTCGACAGCCTGTGCCTGATCGGAAAGTAAAATGACCATTTCCGCCATGCTGGTCCTGCTGGTGCAGGGCTTTGGAAAATCGCTGGAGATCTTCCTGCTCACGCTGCTTGGCTCGCTGCCGCTCGGCCTTGTCGTGATGTTCGGCCGGCGCAGCCGGCTCGCGCCGCTGCGGTGGTTCGTCAAGCTCTTCATCTCCGTCATGCGCGGTACGCCCCTGATGCTCCAGCTCATGGTCGTCTATTACGGCCCGTTTCTGCTCTTTGACTTCACACCGCCGGGCAACTGGCGCTTTTCCGCGGTCATCGTCGGATTTGTTGTCAATTACGCCGCCTATTTTGCCGAAATTTACCGCGGCGGCTATGAGTCCATCCCCGCCGGACAGTTTGAGGCGGCGCAGGTGCTTGGCTACACCGGCGGTCAGACCTTCGGGCGCATCATCCTTCCGCAGATGGTCAGGCGCGTGCTTCCGAGCGTGACGAACGAGATTATCACGCTTGTCAAGGACACCTCGCTTGCCTCAGTCATCGGTACGGTGGAAATGTTCACCCGCGCCAAGCAGATCGTTGCCTCCCCGAATACGCCCGGGATGCTGGCGCTCGCGGCGGCGGGAGCATTCTACTATGTGTTCAACTACATCGTTGCCTTTGCGATGGAGCGTGCCGAGCGCTCGCTCGCCTATTATTCGTAAGGGAGGGGCCGGATATGAGTATACTTGCAATGCAGAATGTCCGCAAGTCCTTTGGCACGCTTGAGGTGCTTAAGGATGTCTCCCTTACGGTTGAGCGGGGCGAGGTGGTTTCCATTATCGGGCCGAGCGGCAGCGGCAAGTCCACGCTCCTGCGCTGCGCGGCGCTGCTGGAGACGATGGACGGCGGTTCACTTGCCTATGAGGGCGATGCTGCCGCGTCGCAGGGAGCAGACGGCAGAAGTGTGTACGCCGACCGCGCCGCGCTGCGGCGGATCAAGAGCCGCTTCGGCCTTGTGTTCCAGCAGTTCAATCTCTTCCCACACTACACTGTGCTCAAAAACGTGATGGATGCGCCCATAACCGTGCAGAAGCGGGAGCGTGGTGAGGTGCGTGAGCTCTCACTCTCGTTGCTTGAAAGAATGGGACTGGCCGATAAGGCGGACGCCTATCCCGGTCAGCTCTCCGGCGGGCAGCAGCAGCGCGTTGCCATCGCCCGTGCGCTGGCGCTGCGGCCTGATATTCTCTTTTTCGACGAGCCGACCAGTGCGCTCGATCCCGAGCTCACCGGCGAGGTTTTGAAGGTCATCCGCTCTCTTGCGGAGGAGCACATGACCATGGTCATTGTCACGCACGAAATGGCGTTTGCCCGTGCGGTGAGCCAGCGTGTGGTTTTCATGGACGGCGGCGTTATTGTCGAGCAGGGCAATCCAGAGCAGGTGTTCGGCGCTCCCATGCAGGAGCGCACGCGGCGCTTCCTACGCGGCTATCAGCTTTGATCCATCGCCTTACACAGAGAAAGATTTAAGATTCCCCAGCGCGGTATGACGGCGGGGAAGAACGGCAGGAGCCGATATTCCGAACGGAAATCGGCTCCTGCTTTTCTTTTGACCATATAGCGGTTGACAGCGAAAACAACTCATGCTATGATAAAAAACCGATCACCATACTATGTTTGTGGAAGGCGAAGCGCGATCGCGGCACGCTGCCAATATAAATGCGGCCGGAACGTGGGGAAGGAGAGCGCGTATGCTCAATCAGTTTTCAAGAACGCAGCTGCTTTTAGGACAGGACGGCATGGAGCGGCTGTTCCAGGCCCGGGTGGCGGTGTTCGGCATCGGCGGCGTGGGGGGCTACACCGTGGAGGCCCTGGCCCGCAGCGGCGTGGGGAC
>CAKTOJ010000015.1 GCA_934589665.1 uncultured Oscillospiraceae bacterium
AGCCACGCGCCGCCGATGTCCTTCCAGTTGTCCGGCAGCTCGACCTGCTGCCCGTCCACGATGCGCTGGCGGAAGATACCAAGCTCATAGCAGATCGAGTAGCCCGCGGCGGGAATCTCAAGCGTGGTCATGGAATCGAGGTAGCAGGCGGCCAAACGACCGAGGCCGCCGTTGCCGAGACCCGCGTCCGGCTCGATCTCAAAAATATCCGCTGCACGAAAGCCCAGTTCGTCGAGCGCTGCGCGCAGAACGCCGCTTACGCCGAGGTTATACGCGTTCTTTTCGAGGCTGCGCCCCAGCAGAAATTCCATCGACAGATAGTGCACCTGCCGCTTTTCCTCGCGCCGCGCCGCGCGACGGCTCTCCACGCCCCGCTCGGCCATCACATCGCGCAGCACCAGCGCGGCTGCGCGCATCATCTGCGCGTCGTCCGCCTCCTCCGGCGCAATGCCGAAGCCGAGACGCAGCTTATCCGTCAGCGCCTGCTTCATCCCCTGTGTTGTTGTGATATTCATGTATATTACCTACCTTATTTGCAGATGGAACGATAGATCCCGCGGTACTTTTCCGCGCTGCGCGCCCAGCTGAAATCCTCAGCCATGCCGCGCTTTTGCAGCTGCCGGTACGCCTCATGCCGGCTGTGGTAAAGGTCAACCGCCTCGCAAATGACATGACACATGTCGCCCGCATTGTAATTGGTGAAGGAGAAGCCGTTGCCCTCGCCGTTCCACGCCTCATAGGCGTGCACGGTGTCCTTGAGCCCTCCGGTCTCGCGCACGATGGGCACCGCGCCGTAGCGCATGGCGATCATCTGGGAAAGGCCGCACGGCTCGCTCTTGGAGGGCATGAGGAACAGGTCCGCGCCCGCGTAGATCTGCATGGCAAGGCTTTCGGAATAGCCCAGATGCACCGCGACACGCCCCGGATACTTCGACTGCGCCCACGAGAAAAATGTCTCATACTTTCCGTCACCCTTACCGAGTACGACAAGCTGCATATCCTTCTCCATAAAGCCGTCAAGCGTTTCACACACCAGGTCAAGGCCCTTGTGTGAGACCAGACGCGAGACCATGGCGACGATGGGTGTATCCTTCTTTCCGTTCAGCCCCACCAGCTTTTGCAGCGCCGCCTTGTCCTTTGCCTTGCCCGCCATCTTTTTGAGCGAGTAGGAATAGGCGAGGTTCTCGTCCGTTTCGGGATCGTAGCGCTCCATATCGATGCCGTTCAAAACGCCGTGAAGCTTTCCGCCGACCATCTGCATCACGCTCTCAAGACCGTGAGCAAAGTAGGCGTATTTCAGCTCCTGGGCGTAGGTCGGGCTGACCGCCGTCACTGCGTCTGCCGTGACGATCGCGCCCTTGAGAAGGTTCACATCGCCGTCAAAGGCCAGCGTGCCGCCGGTGAACCAGCCCTCGTCAAGTCCGAACAGATCCCCGACCGTCTCGCGGCCGTAGCGGCCCTGATACTCGATGTTGTGGATGGTGATGACCGTGCGCAGCGAGGCATAGAACTCGTCCCGCACCGCCGCATCACGGATATAGATAGGCACGAGCGACGTCTGCCAGTCGTTGCAGTGCACGACGTCCGGCTTCTCCGGCAGCGTGGGCAGCAGCTCCGCCACCGCGCGGGAAAAGAACGCAAAGCGCTCGCCGTCGTCATAATAGCCGTAGAGCTCAGGGCGCTTGAAATACTGCTCGTTATCCACAAAGTACCACGTCACACCCTGCCACTTATAGGAGAAAAGTCCGCAGTACACACTGCGCCAGGCAAGGCGCACATAGGTGCAGCGCTCGAATTGCAGCCGGCCGCGCCATGCGTCCGCCACGCATTGATAGAGCGGCATGATCACGCTGACCCGATCTCCGCTTTTTGCCAGAGCCTGCGGCAGACTCCCGGCCACATCCGCAAGGCCGCCGGTCTTGCAGAAGGGAACAGCCTCCGAAGCGACATAGAGAATGTTCATCTCTTTCCTCCTTGATCTTATTTTGATCGGCTCCATGCCGTCAGACAATGCTTCCCTTCGCCAGAACGAGAGGATAATTTTCGTGTCCCATCAGCGTGCGTCCGGGCAGGATCTCCACATTCTTATCCGCGATGACGTGGCTGAGCGTCACGCCGTCACGCACGCAGGCCCCCTTCATCACGATGCACTCACGCAGCTGCGCGCCGCGCTCAACCGTCACGCCCGGAAAGAGGATGCAGTTTTCCACACTTCCCTCAATATTGCAGCCGTCGGCGATCAGGGAATTCTTCACGCGGCTCTCGGGCGCCAGATAGCTGGAGGCCTCATCGTCCTCCTTGGCAAGGATGGGCCGCGCGGCACAGAACAGTTCGGCGCGGATCGGCCCCCGAAGCAGCTCCATCGAGCGCTCATAATACTCCTTCACCGAACGCAGCTGGGCGGCGTAGCCGTCCCAGACATAGCTTTGCAGGCGGAGCCTGCCATTCTTCCCCGCAAGCACATCGCGGCGGAAGCTGTATTTATCCTGCGCGGCACACTCGTCCACCAGCGTGAGGAGCAGCTCACGGCTTAAAATATAGATCTCCAGCGAGCGGTGACCGCGCGGCGCGGTCGGCGCGCACCAGACCTGCTCCACCGCGCCGTCGGGCGCAAGTGTAAAGTAGGTCGCATTGTCCACAAATCCGCCGTTCGCCGTGCAGACCGCCGTGATGTCCGCACCGCTTTGCATGTGCGCATCCAGCACGTCCAGCAGCGGCAGGTTGACGATCAGGTCGCTGTCGCAGAGCACGACGTAGTCCTGCCGGATCTCGCCGAGATACGGGCGCACACCCGCAAGCGCCTCCATTTTGCCGCGGAACTCACCGCCGCGGTAGGTCCGGCTGTCGGCAAAGGGCGGCAGAAGGCGCAGGCCGCCGTGCTTACGCGCCATGTCCCATGTTTTTCCGTTGCCGACGTGATCGAGCAGGCTCTGATAATTGCCGTGAAGGACCATGCCGACATCGGTAATGCCGGCGGCGTGCAGGTTGGAGAGCATGAAGTCGACAACGCGATAGCGTCCGCCGAACGGGACAGAGGCCGGCATGCGGCGCTCGACCAGCTCACGCAGGCCCGGCTCACGCTCATAGGCGAAAATGATGCCATGCAGTCCGTTCATCGTACCGTCTCCTTTCCCTCGCGGTTGAGCATCCGCTTGGCTCCGACCGCACGCCCCGGCTCGACCGCCGCGCCCGGTCCAATGACCGTAATGCCCCATTCCTCGGGCGGCACGGCCTCGGGCGGCGCGCCGACCTGTGCAAGAGCGCCGACGCGGGCATTCTCGCCGATGATGGCGTAAGACACTTTCGCCCCGCGCTCCACCGTCGCGCCGGGCATGAGGATGGAATACTCCACCTCCGCACCCTCGGCCACCGTGCAGCGCTGCGAGAGCACCGAGTTGCGCACGGTGCCTTCCACCTCGCAGCCTCGGGTGACAACACTGTGATCGACCTCCGCCGCCTCACCGAGATAGGCCGGCGGCTCGCTTTCCGCGCGGGCGTAGATGGGCCAATCCCTGTCGAGCAGGTTCAGCCCACTGCCCGGCGCGAGCATATCCATGTTCGCGTCCCAAAGGGAGTCGAGCGTGCCGACATCCTTCCAGTAGCCTTCAAAGCGGTAGGCGGACATTTTCTCGCCCGCCGCAAGCATCGCGGGAATAATATTTTTGCCGAAGTCATTGCTCGAGGCCGAATCACTTTCGTCCGCGATCAGGTACTCGCGCAGCTTCTTCCAGGTAAAGACGTAAATGCCCATCGAGGCAAGGTTGCTTTTGGGCTGCTTCGGCTTTTCCTCAAATTCCGTGATGGTGTCCTCACCATCGACGTTCATGATGCCGAAGCGGCTTGCCTCGTCCCACGGCACCTCCATCACCGCGATGGTGCAGTCCGCCTGCACGCGCTTATGATGGGAGAGCATGGCGGCGTAGTCCATCTTATAGATGTGGTCGCCGGAGAGAATGAGCACGTAATCCGGATCGTACATGTCGACAAAGCCGATATTCTGATAAATGGCGTTCGCCGTACCCTTGAACCACGTCGCACCTCCGGCACTCTGGTAGGGCGGGAGGATATGTACGCCGCCGTCGGCGCGGTCAAGATCCCAAGGCTGGCCGTTGCCGATGTAGCGGTTGAGCTCCAGCGGGCGGTACTGCGTGAGAACACCGATGGTGTCGATGCCGGAGTTCGCACAGTTGGAAAGGGGAAAGTCGATGATGCGGAACTTTCCGCCGAACGGAACGGCGGGCTTTGCCATGTTTTCGGTCAAGACGTAAAGGCGGCTGCCCTGTCCTCCCGCAAGCAGCATGGCGATGCACTCTTTTTTCATGCCGGTAATTCCTCCCTTGCCTTGCTTTTCTTTGCTTCTGGTTTTTTATATTCTCCCTCCCCGCGCAGGATCACTGCGCCGAGTGGAGGGACGGTGATGGCAATGGACCGCTCCCTTCCGTGCGAGGGGACCGCCTGTGCCGTGATTGGCTTTTCATTGCGCCACGCGCCCGTGCCGCCGAATTCCGGTGCGTCGGTGGAAAATTCCTCATGCCACGTCTGCCGCGGCGGCACGCCGAAGCGGTACTCCCTGCAGCCGTTGGGTGAGAAGTTGACCGCGATCACCAGCTCTTCTCCTGCGCCGTCCCGGCGGATAAAGACCAGCGTATTATTCTGGTTGTCGTCCGCGACAAGCCATTCGAAGCCCGCCCAGTCAAAATCCACGCGCCAGAGCGCGGGATGGGTGAGATAATAGCGGTTGAGCGCGCGGAAGAAATCCAGCGTTTTGCGGTTCGCGTCATGTTCCAGCAGATACCAGTCAAGCTGGCCGGCGAAATTCCACTCGTGCCACTGTCCCAGCTCCGCGCCCATAAAGGTGAGCTTTTTGCCCGGATGCGTAAGCATATAGACCATGAACGCCCGCACACCGGCGAGCTGCCCGCGCTCGCCGCCCGGCATTTTCCCGCGCAGGCTCCCCTTCATGTACACCACCTCGTCGTGTGAGATGGGCAGCACAAAATTTTCCGAAAACGCGTACATCAGTGAAAACGTAATGTCCTTATGGTGGAACTGGCGGAACCACGGATCGAGCTTGAGGTAGTGACACATATCGTTCATCCAGCCCATATTCCACTTGAGGTTGAAGCCCAGTCCGCCATCGCTCACCGGATAGGTCACGAGCGGCCACGCGGTCGATTCCTCCGCCACCATCATCACATTCGGATCGATGGCGAAGGCCATGGTGTTGAGCGCGCGCAGAAATTCGACCGCCTCCAGATTTTCGCGCCCGCCGTTCCGGTTCGGTGCCCACTCGCCCGCCTCGCGGCCATAGTCGAGGTAGAGCATGGACGCGACCGCGTCCACGCGCAGTCCGTCGAGGTGATACTCCCGCAGCCAATAGGCGGCCGACGAGAGGAGAAAGCTCTTCACTTCGCCGCGCCCGTAATCAAACACCCGCGTGCCCCAGCCCGCGTGCTCGCGCTTTTTCGGGTCGGCGTACTCGTAGCAGGGCTCCCCGTCGAAGTCGATCAGTCCGTGCGCGTCCTTGCAGAAGTGCGCAGGCACCCAGTCGAGAATGACCGAGATCCCCTTTCGGTGCATCGTGTCTACAAAATACATGAAGTCATGCGGCGTACCGTAGCGTGAGGTCGGCGCGAAGTAGCCGGTGCACTGATACCCCCACGAATCGTCGAGCGGATACTCGGTCACGGGCATGAGCTCCACGCAGTTATAACCAAGGTCGGAAACATAGTCGCTCAGTTCATCGGCCAGCGTGCGGTAATCGTAAAAATCACCGTTTTCCCTCCGCCGCCATGAACCGGGGTGGACCTCATAGATGTTGAGCGGGCGGTCATAAACAGGGCGCTTTGCGGCCCTGTAGGCCGCGTCTCCCCACTCGTAGCCCGCAAGGTCATAGAGCTTGCTCGCCGTTCCGGGGCGCGTCTCGGCATGGAAGGCGTAGGGGTCGGCCTTGAGCGTCACCCGGCCGCTTCGCGTGGCCACGGCAAATTTGTAAACGTCATACTGCTGCAGACCCGCGATCTCCGTCTCCCAAATGCCGCCGTCTGTCCGGCGCATCGGGTGCGCGGCGGCATCCCACGCGCAGAAGTCGCCCACAACGCTCACGTGCGCCGCATGCGGCGCCCATACACGGAATACCCAGCCACCGTGCGTGCGGTGCGCGCCGAGCGTGCGGTAAGCCTCCGACGCGCCGCCGGCGCAAAAGGCATCCCGGTCAAACTGCTCCATGCGCTTGTCCTCCCTCTTCCCAGCATATGCGCCAAACGGCGCAAAGCGCGTCGGATTTACTGCTTGAGCTTGCGGTCCCCGCTCCATTTCGTCAGCTTGGTCTTATTGCCCTTTTCGTCCATCACATAGGTGTGGTTGAGCTGATTTTTTAAATCACCGAGCACGGCGTTGACATACTCCTGCCGCAGCGCCGCGCGCTCGACCTTCTCCTCGTCCGTCAGCTCGCGCTCTCTGGAAAGCCGGGAGAGCTCATTGATGCGGTCGATTTTCTTCTGTTCCATCTCAATTCTCCTTACAGATAGCGGCGCAGCAGGATGCCCGTCCGCCCTTTTTTACTCAGTCCTCCGACCTCGGCAACCTCAAATTTTCCCAGTCCCCGCGCGGAGATCACGTCTCCCTGCGCGACCGGCGCGTCGCCCTTGGTCGTCTCGCGGTAGTTTTTCTGCACGCGTCCGGCCGCGATCAACTCTGCCGCCTTTCCCCGGCTCATCGAAAAGCCCGCGGCCGCCACCGCGTCGAGCCGCAGCGTGGCCACCGTGTCGCGGATCTCCCTGACCTTCTGCTCCGGTACGTTCACGTCCTCCGGCTCAATGCGCGTCACACGCAGCGCCGTTCGTCCCGCGCTGGTCCAATTGTCCGCAAGGTATGGCGCGATGCCCGCGCTCACGATCAGGTCAGCGCTTCTCTCTCCCACAAGAATATCGCCGAGCGTCTCACGTTCCACACCGAGCGCCATCAGGCTCCCGAGCAAATCGCGGTGCGTGGGATGCTCGCTCTCATGCCAGGCCGCGCACAGAAACGCCATCGCCTCTGTATCGTCGGCCTCCTCCTGCCAGTCCGGCAGGAAAAAGAGCATCCGCCGCTCTGCCCCCTCGTAGCCGCCAAGGAGCGCAAAGCCCTCATGAACAGCAGCGGCGTGCAGAAGATCCAGCGCGCTCTGCGCCTCAGCAGGGCTTAAAAACGCCGTGTTCACCGGAAGGTTCCGCAGCCGGCACTGTTCATATTTATCCAGCACATGGCCGAGCAGCACACGCTCCTCCGGGCTTCGTGCCGCGCGGTCGAGCAGCTTTTTTCGTTCCATCATAAATATATTTCACTTTCACAAGATATCATAAAATCAAGAATATCCTATCACAAAAACATTATGCTTTCAAGAGACGGCAAGCAAAAAGGAACAGCCCTGCGGGCTGTTCCTTTGGCTATTATTTCACACGCACAATGCACTCGAGCTTTGCGCCGCTGAAGTCTGCGGTCACGGTGGCCGTGCCGGCCTTGAGCGGCTTGAGCGCGCCGTCCGTACCGACCATGAGAACAGAGGTATCCGAGCTCGACCAAACCGGCTGCACGTCCGTACCCTGAATGATAAGGCGGATCGCGTCGCTCAGGCCGATCGTCACGTCAAAAGCATTGCTGTCCTGCGCCCTTTTGAGCGTCGTGCCGACATTCGTCTTGATCCCCAGCGTGGAGACGTCCACAGCCGCGGGCACGGCAGGCTCGGGCGCCGGGTCCGGCTCCTCTACGCTCGGCGGCGCCGGCGTGTTGGGGTCTGCCGCATCCGGCTCCGTGCCGGGATCATTTGTCGGATCGTTCGTGTCGTCCGGCTCCTCCGTTTTATCGTCTGTCACCGGTGTCACATCCTCCGACGGCTGCGCCGGATCCTTGCTGAACTTTTCGACCAGCTTTCCGCCGAAGAGATACCACGAGAGCACCGCCAGCACAACGATCAGCACCGCCGCCATCGAGCCGCGGGCGGAATGGGTGTGCTTCTTCTCCGACACATGATGTCCGCCGCGGCGGCTGGGTGCCTTGCGCGGATAATCCTCTTCCTCACAGAACGGGCACCTGCGGTAGCTCGACGAGTACATCTCGCCGCAGCGAGGGCATTTGATAAGATCCATGGAACGATCCTCCCTGAAAACGCGGAGCAAGCCGCGAAAATAAGCAATTGTATTTACATAATACTTTCTTTTTTCCGTGCCGTCAACTCCCCGTTCTCTTTTTCACGGAATTTTTTCCTTTCCCGCGCCGCCGCCCTTGCTTTTTGTCCGCCCGCTTTCTATAATGGGGAAAAAGAACAAAGGGAGGCCCCACGCTTATGAGCACCATCTTCATCGGCATTGCCGGCGGCACCGGCTCAGGCAAGACCACGCTCACGCGCCATCTCAAGGAGCATTTCGGCGATGCCGTTACCGTTATTGGACACGACAGCTATTATAAACGTCAGGTCGGCAAGACCTATGAAGAGCGCGCCAAGGTCAACTACGACCACCCCGACGCTTTTGATACGGACCTGCTCGTCGAACACCTCAAGGAGCTCAAGGCCGGACACAGCATCCAGTGCCCCGTCTATTCCTACGTCGACCACAACCGCACGGACGAAACGGTGGAGATTTTCCCCACCAAGGTCATCATCGTCGAGGGCATCCTCATCTTTCAAGATCCAGCGCTGCGCGAAATGTTCGACATCAAAATCTTCGTGGAAACGGACGCGGACGTCCGCATCCTGCGCCGCGCGCTGCGCGATATCCGTGACCGCGGCCGCACGCTTGAGAGCGTTATCACGCAGTATCTCACCACCGTCAAGCCCATGCACGAGCAGTACGTTGAGCCGAGCCGCAAATACGCCGATATCATCGTGCTCGAGGGCGGACATAATCTCGTCGCGCTTGATATGATCATGCAGCGCATTGCAAACCACATTGCCAGCGAGGATTGACCTTTCACAAAAGCGAAAAGGAAAGCAGCGTTTGCTGCTTTCCTTTTATCTTTCTTATGCGCCCGCAAAGTGGAACACGACACCGACAAGCGCCGAAAAGCCGATGAATACGATCGGGTGCCAGCCCTTCGTCTGTTTTACCCAGCGCGTGAGCGCGAGCAGCACAATCGCCAGAAGCGCCCCCTGCCAGAAAAAGCCGCTCGAGACCACAAAGGTTTCACGCACCACGACAATGCCCGCCGCCGTGATGAGCGCGGTGGACGCGGGACGCAGACCGTAAAACGCGCCGGTGACATACTTGCTGTCACGGAAGGCCTGCAAAAAGGCGGCAACAATGAGAATAACGATGATGCTCGGCGTAACAAGGCCGATCGTCGCCACCAGCGCACCGGGCACACCGCCGGTCAGGAAGCCGACGTAGGTCGCCATGTTCACGCCGATGGGTCCGGGCGTGGATTCGGACACAGCAATCATGTCCGCCAGCTGCGCGCGGGTATACCAGCCGGTCTTGTCGGCAATGTTATAGAGGAAGGGGAGCGTCGCCATGCCGCCGCCGACGGCGAAGAGGCCTGTTTTAAAGAACTCCCAGAAAAGCTGCAAATAAAGCATCATGCCGCCTCACCGCCTTTCTTCAGAACGACCTGCAATACGATGCCGCTGACCGCCGCGAACACGACGAAGACCACCGGCGAGCAGTCGGTCAGGATCGATGCGAGCAGGATCAGGATATAAAGCGCGAGCGTCTTTTTATCCACGACCGACTTCTTCCACAGCTTGAGCACCGCGTTGAAGATCAGCACGCACACGCACACGCGGATGCCCGCAAAGGCATTTTTCACCCACGCGACGTCGGCAAACGTCGTGATAACGCCCGCCAGCAGCGAAATGATGATAAGCGAGGGAAACACCACACCGAGCGTCGCCACCACGCCGCCGGCAGCGCCGGCGACCTTCCGCCCCGCAAAGGTCGCGGTGTTGACCGCAATCACGCCGGGGGTGCACTGGCCGATGGCAAACCAGTCGGCAAGCTCCTCCTCGCTTGCCCAGCCCTTGTCCTCCACGACCTCACGCTGCAGGATCGGCAGCATGGCGTAACCGCCGCCGAAGGTCATCACGCCGACCTTGGCAAAGGTCCAAAACAATTCCCACAGTTTTTTCGTCATATTTTCTCCTTACTCCACATATCCGTAAAGGCCGCGCACGGACACCTCGCCCGTGCGGATGGTTTCTATCGTCCCATCTGCATGCCGCACGATCAGGCCGAACTGATCGTCCACATCCAGCGCCGTGACTCTCTCGTGCGAGTCCTGCCACAAAAGCTGCACCTCGCGCCCGAGCGTCAGGCAGTCGCGGCGGTAGGCGTCCAGATAGCGTGCCGTCTCACCGCTGCAAAGCGCCTCATAAAGCCTGTCAAGCTCCTCGATCAGCGCGGCGGAAAGCTTCGCGCGCACCACACGCCGTCCGGTTTCAAGCTCAATGGAGGTCGCCACCTCACGCAGCTCCGGCGGGAAGTCGTCCGCTGCGTTATTGCAGTTGATGCCAATGCCGATCACCGCGTAGTCCAGCGCGCCGCTCTCGCCCTCGAGCGAGAGCTCAGTAAGCGTTCCGCTGAGCTTTTTGTTATTGAGCACAAGGTCGTTCGTCCACTTGATCTTCGGCCGCACACCGCATGCACGCTCCACCGCGTCGCAGGCCGCGACTGCACCGAGCGCCGTGAGCGGCAGCAGCCGCTCCGCCGGAAGCTTCGGGCGCAGCAGCACCGAGAGGTATACCCCGCGCCCGCTCGCGCTGGAAAAGCTGCGGCCGCGCCGTCCGCGGCCCGCCGTCTGCTCATCCGCCACGGCCACTGTGCCGTCGGGCGCGCCCTCCGCCGCGGCGCGCTTTAAAAAGCTGTTGGTGGAGTCGACGCTTTCAAAGCAGTAAAGCGTTTTGCCAACCCGCTGCGTTTCGCCCAGATAGCGCCGCAGCTCGCGCTCAGTCAGCGCGTCCGGCGACGACGAGAGGCAGTAGCCCTGTCCGGTCTGTGCGTCTATGATATAGCCGTCGCGCCGCAGGGCGTTCACGCCCTTCCATACCGCCGCACGGGAAATGCCGAGCTGTGCGGAGATATCCTCTCCGGAGACGAACTTCCCCTCCCGCGCACTGAGCAGGGCAAAAATTTTTTCTTTGCTCAACGCCTCACCCGCTTCCTGTTATTCCCAGGATTTGTAACTCTTTTGTTATTGACGAATCCCGGTCGAGCACATACAATAAAGAAATTGTGGTTGACCACAGCGCAGATATTGTAGCATGCCTTTTCCCCTTTGTAAACCATTCTTCCCAATTGTATTTTCTTTAGGAGCATTGTCGTGAGCTTTTCTACCCTTCCCTTTCTCTTTTACTTCCTTCCGGTCTTTCTGATCGTTTACTATCTCTCCCCCGCGATCTGGCGCAATCTCGTGCTGGGCGCGGGCAGCCTGCTTTTTTACTATCTTGGTGCCGGCACGGGCGGCACGCTGACGCTCCTTGCCCTCATTGTCATCAACTTTTCCGCCGCGCGGCTCATTGAGGACGCGCACGGTGACGAGCGGAAGGCTTTCACCGTTCTGGCGCTTGCGTGTGATTTCGGCAGTCTGTTCTATTTCAAATATATGGGATGGTTTCTGGAAAATCTGGGTAAGCTGACGGCGGCAGATCTTTCCTTTTTTCATGTGGCGCTGCCGCTGGGCGTCAGCTTTTACGTCTTTCAAAGTGCCGCCTATGTGATCGACGTATACCGCGGCGACGCGGATGCCGAGCGCAGTCTCATCAACTACACGGCCTTTCAGGTCATGTTTCCGCAGCTGACGATGGGGCCCATTCTCCGCCTGCGCGACGTACACAGCGAGCTGCACGCCCGCCGCAGCTTCCGGCGCGAGAATCTGGAGGACGGCTTCTCGCTCTTCGTCGTAGGGCTTGGCTGCAAGGTGATCCTTGCCGACCAGCTCGCCACACTCTGGACCGCACTTGAGCGCATCGGCTTCGCCTATCTCTCCACACCGCTGGCGTGGTTCGGTGCGGTGGGCTACAGCCTGCAGCTCTATTTCGACTTCTCCGGCTACTCCCTCATGGCCATGGGCCTTGGCCGGATGCTCGGCTTCGCCATTCCGCGCAACTTCGATCTGCCCTACTGCTCGCGTTCGATCTCCGAGTTCTGGCGCAGATGGCACATCACGCTCGGCACCTGGTTCCGCGATTACCTCTATATCCCCCTCGGCGGGAGCCGCCGCGGTAAGGCGCGGCTTTTGTGGAGCCTGTTCGTCGTCTGGACGCTCACCGGCCTCTGGCACGGCGCGGCGTGGAACTTCGTAGTATGGGGACTGGTTCTCTTTTTCCTCATTGCGTTGGAAAAGTTTGTCCTCGGCAGCTTTCTTGCCCGTCACCGCCTCCTTTCGCACCTCTATTTTCTCTTCCTCATCCCGCAGACCTGGGTCATCTTCCGCATCTCAGATCTCGGTGAGCTCAGCGCATACTTCTCCCGCCTTTATCCCTTCTTCAGCAGCGGCGAAAGCGTATTCGCCGGCGACCTGCTCCGTCAGCTGGAAAGCTACTGGTGGCTCTTCGCCCTCGGCATCCTGCTCTCAACGCCGTGGCCGCGCCGCTTTTACGAACGCTTCCGCTCCACGCCCCTTGTCTGGATACCGCTTTTCGCAGTATTCTGGCTGTGCATCTATCTGATCTCGACCGGCACGGGCGGCGAATTCCTGTACGCCCGATTCTAAAGCTTTTGCAAGGAGGTATTCCATGGCTCATTTCTCCCCTCTGCTGTGGCTCTGCGCCGTCAGTGCCGCCGCGCTCAATTCTTTCACCGCGCTTGATCCCACCGGCGTGTATGGAGACTATCTCGACCAGCTCGGCGCAGATACGCCCGCCGTCGCCGCCTTTTTCACTGCCGCGCAGAGCGGCGTTTTCCCATGGACGTTGCCCGAGATCCCCGTCGTCGAGCCGGAGGTCCCCGAAGCGCCCTCTGAACCGAAGGCTCCCGAAACGCCTGCCGAACCGGTCAGCCCCTTCACCACGGTGGACGCGAGCTACTTTGACGACGCGCTTTTCCTCGGCGACTCGCACACCGCCGGCTTCCACGACTATGCGGGGCTGCGCAATGCGACCTACTTTACCAAAAACGGTCTGACCGTCTGGGACGCGACGGAAAAGCGCTTTATCGAGCTTGACGGGAAGAAGTATACACTCGCTGAGGCACTCGGCACACGGCAGTTCGGTAAAATCTATGTAATGCTCGGCATTAATGAGCTCGGCGCCGGCACCGCGGAAAGCTGGGCGGCGCAGTATAAGGTCGTCCTCGACACGCTGCGTCAGACGCAGCCGAATGCCATCATCTTCATCCAGTCGATGTTCCACACCACGCAGGAAAAGTCCGAAAGCTCCTACTTCAAAAACGACGTCATCAATGCCCGCAACGCCGCCATCGCGCAGCTGGCCGACAACGAGACGGTCTTTTACCTGAGCGTCAACACCGTTTTTGACGATGAGACCGGCGCACTGCGCTCCGACTACTCCGGCGACGGCATCCACGTCCGCGCTCCATACTATGTCGAGTGGCGCGATTACCTGTACCAGTTCGGTGTGGTGCGCGGTACGGGCTCCTCCGTCCAGACCGCTCCGCCGGACGATACTTCGTCCGGTGACACGGACGGGGATACGGCGGCTGTCCCCGTTGTCTCCTCAGAGACTGTATCTCTTCCAGTCGAGAGCATGCTCCCCGGCGCCGCCGCTTCGCAATAAGGAAAAAAGGAAACCGCCCGGCGGGCGGTTTCCTTTTTTCACTTTCTTCTGTAGCCGCGGTTGAGACGCGTCTCCAGCGCGTCAAGCTCCTCATAGAGCTCCGGCGGCACCTTGCCGATCTTTTCATAGTAGGCGCGGGCGTCATCGCACTCCTGAAGCCAGAGGTCGCGGTCGACCGAGAGCAGGCGGCGCATGTCGTACATGGACATTTCCAGCCCCTCCATGTCGATATCGTGCGTGTTCGGCTCATAGCCGAGCGCCGTCTCCGCCGCACCGATCTCGTCCTCCGCACGGGAAATGATCCACTGGAGCACGCGCATGTTGTCGCCGAAGCCGGGCCAGGCGAAGTTGCCCTCGTCGTCGGTGCGGAACCAGTTGACGTTGAAGATCTTGGGCGGGTTGGGGATCTTCTTCCCCATGTCCAGCCAGTGCTGCCAGTAGTCGCCCATGTGATAGCCGCAGAAGGGCAGCATCGCCATGGGGTCGCGGCGCACCACACCGACCTGTCCGGTGGCGGCAGCAGTCGTTTCAGACGCCATGATCGAGCCGATGAACACGCCGTGCTGCCAGTTGAAGGACTGGTAGACCAGCGGCGCGGTCTTGGCGCGGCGGCCGCCGAAGATAATCGCGCTGATCGGCACGCCCTCGGGGTTGTCAAACTCCGGACTCAGGCAGGGGCAGTTGCGCGCGGGCGCGGTGAAGCGGCTGTTTGGATGCGCGGCCTTTTCAGGGCTCTGCGGCGTCCACGGGCGGCCGCGCCAGTCGATTGCGCGGGCGGGCGGTGTTTTGTTCAGGCCCTCCCACCACACGGTATTGTCGCTCAGGTCGAGCGCAACATTCGTAAAGATGGTATCCTTATGCGTGGAGATGAGCGCATTGGGGTTGGACTTCATGGACGTGCCGGGAGCGACGCCGAAAAAGCCGTTTTCAGGGTTCACCGCCCAGAGGCGGCCGTCCTTGCCGACGCGCAGCCAGGCAATATCGTCGCCCACGCACCACACGCGCCAGCCCCAGCGCTGCAAGCCCTCGGGCGGAATGAGCATGGCAAGGTTCGTCTTGCCGCAGGCGGAGGGGAAGGCCGCGGAAATGTACTTAATGTCGCCGCGGGGATTCTGAATGCCAAGGATGAGCATATGCTCGGCCATCCAGCCCTCCTGACGGCCAAGGTTGGAGGCAATGCGGAGTGCAAAGCATTTCTTGCCCTGGAGCACATTGCCGCCGTAATTGGAGTTCATGGAGATAATGGTATTGTCCTGCGGGAAGTGGACAATGTACTTGTTCTCCTTATCGAGATTGCACTGGCAGTGCAGGCCCTTGATAAAGCCGGTGTCGTCGCCGAGCGCATCGCACACGGCCTTGCCAATGCGGGTCATGATCGCCATATTCAAAACAACGTAAATCGAGTCCGTCAGCTCAAAGCCGTACTTGGCGAACGGCGAGCCAATGATGGACATGGAATAGGGGATGACGTACATCGTGCGGCCCTTGTAGGCCCCCTCCGCCAGATCGTACATTTTCTTGTACATTTCCTTGGGGTCCATCCAGTGGTTTGTGGGGCCGGCATCCTCTTCCCTTTCACAGCAGATGAAGGTGCGGTCCTCCACGCGGGCAACATCATCCGGATCGGTGCGGTGCAGATAGCAGCCGGGGAGCTTATCCTGATTGAGCCGGATGAGAATGCCCTCCTCAACAGCCTGTGCGCGCAGCGTCTCAAGCTGCTCCTCCTCGCCGGTGATCCATACGATCCGGTCCGGCTGCGTCATCGCGGCCATTTCTTCCATCCACGCGAGGGCGGCCCGGTTTTTCGTCAGGGCTGTCTTTTCGTCCATCCATTTGAGGTCGGACTTTGGTTTACGGTTCGTCATCTCTTTCTTTCCTCTTCAGCATATCCGCGGGGCAATTGAAAAATTTTTGCGCCGTGGCTGTGTGGTTCGCTTTGCATCCCCGGCAAGGGGGGAGAGGGAGCTGACCGATGCACAGAGAAAAATTGCTATTGAGAGTCCTCCTGCTTCAGCAGTTTAGCAGAAAGATTGTTCAATAGCAATAAATTGTATCATTATTATTTTCTATAAGTGCTGCCGCTGTGTCAAGCGTCCAGACGCGCGGCCAGAGCGCGGGCAAGGCGTGCAAACTCCTCCAGCCCCAGCCTTTCGCCGCGTACCGTCGGCTCCAGTCCCGCGGAAATGACCGCCTCGGTCACCTGCTCCTTGGTGAGTTGACTGCCAAAGCCGGTCATCAGGCTGTTGACAAGTGTCTTGCGGCGGAGCGCGAAGGCGGCGTACACCACGCGGAAAAAGAATTTTTCATCCTCCACCTTGACCGGCGGTTCCCTGCGTACTTCGGCGCGCAGAACGGCCGATGTGACCTTCGGCTGCGGCTGGAAGCACTCGCGCCCCACCTCGAAGAGCAGCCGCGGCTCCGTGTGGTACTGCATGTAAACCGAAAACGCGCCGTAGGCCGCCGTGCCGGGTGCGGCGCACAGCCGCTCGGCGACCTCCTTCTGCACCAGCACCGTAATACTCTCAAAGCAGCCGGAATCGATCAGCGCAGTGATGGCAGGCGTCGTGATATTGTAGGGCAGATTCGCGCAGACGATGGGCGTGAGACCGTCGAACCTCTCCCGCACGAGCGCCGGAATATCCGTTTTGAGAATGTCCGCGGATACGACCTCGAAGTTATCAAAATCTGCCATCGTTTCGTCGAGGATCGGCAGAAGCGTCTTGTCCAGCTCGACCGCTGCGACCTTTGCCGCCCTGCGGCAGAGCTCATGACTGAGCGCACCGATGCCGGGGCCGATCTCCAGCACGCCATTTTTTTCGTTTGCCCCGCTTGCCTCCGCAATGGCGGCGGGAATGGATGCGTCAATGAGGAAATTCTGCCCCATCGAGCGGCTGAAATGAAAGCCGTGGCGGCGCAGCAGCGCCTCGATCGCGGCAAGCTCACAGTGTTCCATATGTTTTCTCCTTTACCGTGCGGATGTTGCAGAATATTTTATCACACAGGGTCGAAAAAGAGTAGCATTTTTTTCGTCTCCGTGTTATGATACGGCAGAAACCAAAAGAAAGAAGTTGTTTTATGGAACTCACGCCCCAAATTCTGCTGGTCGTTCTGCCGCTGATCTTTCTCGGCGGCTTTGTTGATTCGGTCGCCGGCGGCGGCGGACTCATCACGCTCCCCGCTTATCTGATGGCCGGCATTCCCGCCCATTTCGCCATGGGCACGAATAAGGTCGTCAACGGCTTCGGCACAGCGCTCGCCTCGATCAAATATTTCCGCGGCGGAAAGATCCGGCTGCGTCCCGCCGTGGTCGCCGGCATCGGTGCGCTCGTCGGTGCATCCATCGGCACAAAGGCCGCGCTGCTCATCGCCGAGGATGTGCTCAAGATCATGGTGCTTGTCGCGCTCCCCTGCGCGGCAGTGCTCCTGATGCTCAAGAAGGACTTCGGCAAGGAGGAGGACGGCGCATCCGCACGGGAATATACGCCCCGGCAGGAAACCGTGCGCGCCGCACTCATCGGGCTCGGTCTGGGCTGCTACGACGGCCTGATCGGTCCCGGCACAGGCACGTTCATGATCATGGCCTTTACCATGGCGCTTTCCATGGATCTGCTCACTTCGTCCGGCTGCGCGAAGCTGGCAAATCTCGCCTCCAACATCTCCTCCGCCGTGCTCTTTATTCTCAATGGGAAGGTGTTCTGGATGCTCGCCGTCCCCGCAGCGGTCTGCAATATGCTCGGCGCGTACTGCGGCTCGCGCTACGCCATGCGCGGCGGCAGCAAGAAGGTGCGCAGCATGATCTTCGTCGTTCTCGGCCTGCTGTTCG
This sequence comes from uncultured Oscillospiraceae bacterium, assembly GCA_934589665.1. Taxonomy (GTDB): domain Bacteria; phylum Bacillota; class Clostridia; order Oscillospirales; family Oscillospiraceae; genus Hominicoprocola. The sequence goes on from CAKTOJ010000015.1 coordinate 17,529, forward strand.
TGAAAATGCTCTACGAGCTTTTGTTCTGAAGTGAAAAAAGCTCCGGCCAATTCCGGCCGGAGCTTTTTTGTTTCTCATTCTCAATCGAGGATATAAGCCACGGCATTGCGCACACCGAACTGGATGCACTCGCTGTAGCTGTTCATATACAGATCCAGCTTCGCGCCGCGCACGCCGGTATCCTCCGCGCGTGCCATGCCGTAAGCCGTGCCGGATGTGGCGACATACATCGCCGTACCCAGCGGGATCACATTCTTATCCACGGCAACGCAGCCCCGGCGAACCGTTGTACCGGTCGCCGTTCGGGTGCCGACGCCGCCGTAGCCGGTGGTGTATGCCGTGCAGCGCACGTCAAGCTTCTTTGAAAAGTGCAGCGCGTCGCCCGATGTCATCACAAGGTAACCGCTGCCGTCGCTCTCTGTAATAACAGAGGCAATGCGGTCTCCCTCCTGCGCTTCCTTGACCAGCGTGCCGATATAGGCGAGCTCCGTCACGCTGGTGTTGTTATCCTCTGCAACCGCCTGACGGGAGACAAGCTGCCCGTCCGCGTAAACGACCTCGTACACCACGTCGCGCGTACCGTCGATGCCGCTCTGCACCACCTGCGTCTCCCCCTTGGGGATCTGATAGGTCTCCGTGTAAATCGTGGCGTGCGGCGCGGCCTCCGTCGCCGTTTCATAGTAAGTGAAATGCGTGTCTATCTCAATCGTGATCTCTGGCTGGGATACATCGACCTTCACCAGCTCCATTTCACCGACCGTCAGTCCCATGCGGTGCAGAAGCTCTGTAACAGTCTCGCCGCTGCGCGTGGTGGCGTACTGCTTTTCCTCACCGCGCATGGCCGTAACCTTATGTCCGCCCTCGAGCCGCAGCTCTGCGTCTCCATTCTCTGCGCCGACCACGATCACGCGGTCCGCTGTTACCTCCACGCCGTTTTCCACGGCGGTGATGGTCTCACCATCCTTGATGAGATATAAGGCGCTCGCGCGCAATGCGGGCACGGTGTTGACCGCGATTACCGCGAGCAGCGTTGCCGCAAACAACGCCTGCCGGCGGTTAAACGCGCGCAGCCTTCCTTTCCAATTTGCGATCATAAAAACCTCCGATCTTTGGGTCCACGCCGTGCCGTACGGAGTCGGCCGGCGGCCAATGGTTACAAACTGTCATTTCATTGTAACCGTTTTGTAACTTTTTGAAACTTCGTGGAAGTATACCGTATTCTTTCGCGTTTGTCAAGTCGGTCCCGTCGAACGGTGTTTTTGTTCTATTTTCTCTCTTTTTCCGACAAATTTCGAACCTGTAAAAAGGAAGAGCGCAGAGCCGGCCGCTCTGCGCTCCTGTTTTCTTTTGTAACCTTTTGGTTGTCTGTGTTATTCTCCGCTCTTGCTTTCGCAGGGCTCCTCCACCTTCGCGTCGGCGGGATCGTCACAGAAGAAGTCGGCCTCGCTCTCCGCGCTCACATCCACAGCTGCACCCGCGCTGTCCTTTGCGGAGCGCTGCGCCTCCAGCTCGGCGATCTTCGCCTTGCTCTCATGCACGGCGCGGACAATATCGGCAATGGCCGCAGGCAGCTCGTCACCCGCCTCGGAAACATACCACTCGCCGATGGCGCGGTAGTTGCGATCTATCGCGCGCTGCTCGCTGGCTATCGCCGCGCTGATTTTCACGGACTCTGCCGCGCTCTGCGCCTTCTCGCTGGCGACAGCCGCGACCTCCTTGCCCTTTTCCGCCGCAACGAAGGCGACGTCCTGGACCTTTTTGCTCAGGTTTTCAAAAAATGCCATTTTTATCTGCTCCCTTCGGTTTTTAGGTTTCTTTCTGCCCCTATTATACGCGTCCGTCCCCCTTCTTGCAAGAGCCTATCGGCGATGGAATGTAAACATTTTATGATTTATGCCCGCACGGCAGAACATCCCATCCGCCGCGCAGAAAACGAACCGTTCTGTTAATTTCGTACAGAACGTGTTATACTGATATCAACGTCAGTCACCAGACATATTCCCGTTTTGGTGTCAACGCATCACGCTTACAGCATGCCAAAGGAGGCACATGATGGAAAAGCGGCACGAATTCACCTATCCCTCGGCAGATGGAAAGACGGACATCCACGCCGTCGTGTGGTATCCGGACGGCGAGCCGGCCGCCGTATTGCAGATCGCGCACGGCATCGCCGAATACGCGCTGCGCTACGATCCGTTCGCGCGCTTTCTCACCGCACACGGCTTCCTTGTCGCGGCAAACGACCACCTCGGCCACGGCCTGTCGGTCGCCGCGGATGCGCCGCGGCTCTATTTCGGCAGCAAGGGCAGCTGGCAGACGGTCGTGGACGACATGTACACGCTGCGCCGCCGCATCGGCTCCGCACACCCCGCCCTCCCCTATTTCCTCATGGGACACTCGATGGGCTCGTTCCTCGCGCGCACCTACCTCATCCGCTTCCCCGGCACCGTAACAGGAACGGTCCTCATGGGGACAGGCCAGAATCCCGATGCGGTGCTTCTCGGCGGCAAAGCGCTTGCCGGCACGCTTGCCGCGAAGGTCGGACGTAAGGGCACGAGTGCAATCGTTGAAAAGCTCGCCTTCGGCGTCTACAACAAGGTCTTTGCCCCAAACCGCACAGGCTACGACTGGCTGAGCGTCAACGAGGACAATGTGAATGCCTTTCTTGCCGATCCGCTCTGCGGCGGCAGTGTTACCATCGGACTGTTCCTTGAGCTGCTCAACGGCCTGTGCTTCATCAAAAAGCCGTCCAATCTGCGCCATATGAACGCCGGCACACCGGTTCTCTTTATCTCAGGCGCGTGCGATCCGGTCGGTCAGATGGGGCGCGGCGTGCGCGCAGCGTACAACAGCTTTCGCCGCGCCGGTGTGCGAGACGCAGAGCTGAAGCTCTACGCCGGGCTGCGGCACGAAATTCTCAACGAAAGCTGCCGCCGGGAGGTCTATGACGATCTGCTCGACTGGCTGCTGCGGCATATGTAACAACGGAAGGGAGAACGATCACGCCGTTCTCCCTTTCCTTCGCAGGGCACGCGGCGTGAGCAGCTCGACGTCACCCCAGCGCAGCAGGATTCCCGTGCTCCAAAGCGCGTCAAGCCCGAAAAGAAACAAAACGAGCATGCTTATGGTTTCCGGAATCCGCGCGGCCAGCATCGCCATTGCTGGCTGCACGCAGCGCACTGCCAGCGCGCTGAGAAGCCCCCACGCAAGGGAAAAGGGCAGACAGATGCGGCCGTTGACGTCCATTTTCGTTGTGCTGTAATCCCAGAAATGCACACCGAGGAGCTTCTCATAGCCCCAGTGAACCATATATTCTACCGCGCTCGCTGTTCCTGCGCCGAGCAGAGCCAATTCGTGGAATCGTCCAATCCGTTCTGCGCCAAGGGCAAGAAAGGCGCACATGGCAAGGCCGTAAACCGGACAGACAGGCGCAAAAAGGAAGCCCTTGCGCACCTGCCGTTCCGACCGCATGATCCGCGCAAACGCTTTTTCCAGCACGTAGCCTAAAAATCCGTAGCCAAGAAAATACCAGAACCATTCCATCGCCGCACTCCTCTCCGCCGGGCAGTTTTCCCGCAGCCGGGCGGAAAAATACGCCCCGGCTTGCAAACGGACGCAAAACGTGATAGGATGGCAGAAAATAAGGAGGTGACCGCCGTGTCTGACCGCTGGGAGGCGCTGGAGCAGCGCTGCCAACACTGCATGGAATGTTCGCTGTGCGAAACGCGCGCCAATGTCGTCTTTGGCGTGGGAAACCGCACGGCGGAGATCCTGTTCGTCGGCGAGGGCCCTGGAAAAAATGAAGATGAGCAAGGAATTCCCTTTGTCGGCAAGGCCGGGCAGCTGCTCGACGACATGCTCGCCATCATCGGGCTCGACCGCACGCAGGTCTATATTGCCAACATCGTCAAGTGCCGTCCCCCGCAGAACCGCGACCCGCTGAGCGTGGAGCAGGACGCCTGTATTGGCTATCTGCGCGAACAGGTTGCGCTGATCCGTCCGAAGCTGATCGTCTGCCTCGGACGCATTGCGGCTATGCGTCTGATCCGCGAGGATTTCAAAATCACGCGAGAGCATGGCCAGTGGTTCCAAAAGGGCGCGTTTTCGCTCATGGCCATGTATCACCCCGCCGCGCTGCTGCGTGACCCGACGCGGCGGCCTGAAGCGTTTGACGACCTGATGTCCCTGCGCGAAAAAATTCACAGCGTATGTGAGCGCACACAGATCCCCGACCGGCTTTGATGCAGCAAAAAAGGAGTGTTCCGATCATTCGGAACACTCCTTCTTAATTTTTTTCGTCAGCTGTTCATAGCGGTGCACCTGCGCGGCACTGACCCGTCCGGCGCAGACCGGACAGCCGCTGGGCCGCCGCCCCGTGCGCGAGCCGATGTTCGCCTTCCAGACATGCCCCTCCCCGCACTGCCACCAGACTTTCCGGTGACTTCCGGCTGTGACCTGCTGCGGCGTAAGCGCACCGTTGAGCGTTGGGTGCCACTGGGCCGCGACAGCAGGCCATGTGTAGGCCAGATCGTTGAAGCCGACGAGAACCTTCCGCCCCGCGCAGTACGGACACCCCTTCTTTCCGTTCGTCCGCTGGGCGATAACCGCCTGATAGACATGGCCGTGCGGACAGGTCCACCACGCGCTGCGGTTGCTCGACACCGTGACCTGCTGCGGCGTGAGCGCGCCGTTGCGCATCGGATGCCACTGTGCCGCGATATCCGGCTCCGCCGTCGCCAGGTCGTTGAAGCCCTCCTCCACGCGCTGTCCCATGCACACCGGGCAGCCACAGCCGCTTACGCGAGAGGAGATCGCCGCGCTCCACGAATGTCCCTTCTCACAGCGCCACCAAACCTTGCGGATGCTGCCCGGCGCAACAGCGTCCGGGCGCAGCGCGCCGTTCCTCTCCGTATCCCATTGCGCGGCAAGTGCGGGAGAGCGGGTAGCCAGATCATTCACGCCGGGAACGATCATCCGTCCGCTGCAAACCGGACAGCCGGACGGCCGCGAGCCCGTGCGGGAGCGTACCGCCGCCGACCACTCGTGTCCGCGGTCGCAGCGCCACCAGATCTTCGTATGGCTGCCACGGCTCACCTGTTCCGGTGTAAGCGGCGCATTTTTCACTTCGTCCCACTGCCTCAGCAGCGTATCATCCTTTCGCTGGCGGCAGTATTCCGCCAAGCTGATGCGGCTTTCGGCCGACGTCTCCGGTGCGGCGGGTCTTTGGACGGACATCTGGCCTGCCCGTCCCCGAATGATGCTTGTTCTCTCCATGCTATCCATCTTTCCAGCTTCTTACAAAAATAAAAAAACTGACCGCAGCATAAATGGTGCGGTCAGTCGATCTTACGGATATACTCCGATTAGACACTAAACTTTGCGTCCCCGCCTTTCGACGGGTTTGCCAATATTGATGTACTTTTTATATACTATAGCGTCTTTTTCACGCGATGTCAACCCATAACCTGTCGATTTTGCTCTGAACTGTTTAATCATTAATTACGCGGATCTGACAGGACTTCATGGTTTCCAGCGCGTGGCGGTGGCTCTCCGGCGTCACGCCGGCACAGCAGGAGGCATCCACGGTGATAGGCGCCTCTGGCATCGCCGCCTTGAGCAGCAGCGCGTTGGACACCACGCAGATATCTGTGCACAAACCAACAAGCTCGATCTCCAGGGCTTCCTGCGCGCGCTCGACCATGAGCATGCCGGCGAGCTGGTTGGAACCGAATGTGGGCTTATTGACGATGGTGGCCCGCTCCGCGGCTTTGGCGACCGCGTTGTTAAGCTGCCAGCCGTGCGTGCCCTCAATGCAGTGTTCAACGGGAAGGTTTCGTCCCTCCTGCGTATCAAGATAATTTTCATAGTGCGTGTCGCGCGTGAGATAGATGTTCCACGGATCGTATTCCTTCATCTTCTCCACGACCCGGGGCACGATCTGCTGTGCCTCCTTCGTTCCGAGCGAGCCGTCAATAAAGTCGTTCTGCATATCAATGACAACCAGAATCTTTCGCATGATACCCTCCTGCGTGACGGGGCGGCGCCCCGTAATTTTCTTTTACGATTATTGTGTCCTTACGCTCTCTTCCACTTTGCGCCGCCGGGGATATCCGTCACCTCGACGCCCTGTGCCTTGAGCTCATCGCGGATGCGGTCGGCCTCGGCAAAGTTCTTCGCCTTCTTGGCCTCCGCGCGCTGACGGATCAGCGTTTCAACCGCCTCGTCCGGCGTGCCGTCCTCAGCAATCACGGTAAACGCGCCTGCGCTCTGCGTGGCGGCCTTGGCATTCTTCTCGCGCATCTCTGCCGCCTTGGCGGTGAGATCAAGGCTCAGCACCGTGTCGAGATTGGCGATAACCGCCAGCTTCGTCGCGCCGTCCGTCTTGGCCTTGAGCACATCGTAGAGCACCGTCACGCCCATGGCCGTATTGAGGTCATTGTCCATCTCCTTGCAGAACTTCGCGCGGTACTCCGCACGCACAGCCTCGTCCACCTCGCCGTCCGGCTTGAGGTTTGCGATCTTTGCGATAAGCTTATTATAGGCCAGTGCCGCGTTGTCCAGATTCTCCCACGTAAAGACAAGGCTCTTGCGGTAATGGCTCTGGAGGCAGAAAAAGCGGTAGGCGAGCGGATCATAGCCCTTTTCTTCCAGCAGGGAAACGGTCAGGAACTCACCCTTGGACTTCGACATCTTGCCGTCGCTGGTGTTCAGGTGGGCGACGTGGCACCAGTGCGGGCACCACGCATGACCCAGATAGCTTTCGGACTGCGCGATCTCGTTCGTATGATGCGGAAAAGCGTTGTCCACGCCGCCGCAGTGCAGGTCGAGGTACTCACCGTTGTACTTCATGGAAATGCCGGAGCATTCGATGTGCCAGCCGGGATAGCCCACGCCCCAAGGAGAATCCCATTTGAGGGCCTGATCTTCAAACTTGGACTTGGTGAACCAGAGAACGAAGTCATTTTTATTCTTCTTGTTCGTGTCCTCCTCCACGCCCTCACGCACGCCGACGGCAAGATCCTCCTCGTTGTGGTCGTTGAAGATATAGTAGCGCTCAAGCTTGCTCGTGTCGAAGTAGACATTGCCGCCGGCCAGGTAGGCATAGCCGGTGTCAAGCAGCTTGGTGATGATCCGGATATAGTCGTCAATCAGGCCCGTAGCGGGCTGCACAACGTCGGGACGCTTGATATTGAGCTTCCTGCAATCGGAGAAAAACGCGTCGGTATAATACTGCGCAATCTCCATAACCGTTTTATGCTCGCGGCGCGCGCCCTTGAGCATCTTATCCTCACCCTCGTCCGCGTCGCTCGTCAGATGGCCGACGTCGGTGATGTTCATGACACGGTTGACACTGTAGCCGGCAAAACGGAGGTACTTTTCCAGCACATCCTCCATGATATAGCTGCGCAGATTGCCGATGTGGGCAAAGTGGTACACGGTGGGGCCGCAGGTGTACATCTCCACATGGTTCGGGGTGTGCGTTTTCAGCTCTTCCTTCTTGTGGGTCGCGGAATTATAAAGGTACATAGAAAAACTCCTTTACAGGAAAAATTTACGTATTTTAGTCCGCTTCGCGGAACACGTCGGCGTTCTTGATAAAATATTCCAGTCCGGAATAGGCCGTGGTGAGCACGATGATAGCGCTGCACAGCGGGTCGAACCACGCCTTGTCGCCAAAAATATTGAGCAGCATCAGGCACAGGCACACCATCGTCGCGGCGGTCTTGACCTTGCCCGACCACGCAGCCGCGATCACACGCCCCTGCTCGACCGCGACAAGGCGCATGCCGGAGACGGCAAACTCGCGCAGCAGCAC
>CAKTOJ010000016.1 GCA_934589665.1 uncultured Oscillospiraceae bacterium
ATCGCCGGCCACTCCATGCGCGAGGGCAAGTGGGAGAAGAAGGCCTACGGCAAGGGCATCGAGCTGACCGGCAAGACCCTTGGTATCGTCGGCTTCGGCCGCATCGGCCAGAAGCTGGGCGTCATGGCCAAGGCCATCGGCATGAACGTCATCGCCTTCGATATCTTCCACATCCCCGGCATTGAGGAGAAGCTCGGCATTCCCTACGTCGAAATGGACGAGCTGCTCGCCAAGTCCGACTTCATCTCCGTCCACGCTCCCGCTGTTGACGGCGGCGCTCTCATCAATGCCGAGCGCATTGCCAAGATGAAGGACGGCGTGGTGATCGTCAACACCTCCCGCGGCACCAACGTGGACGAGGCTGCTCTGCTCGACGCGCTCAATTCCGGCAAGGTTCGCGCCGCCGGTCTGGACGTTTACGCCGACGAGCCCGCCACCAACGTCGCGCTCTATTCCCACCCGATGGTCTCCTGCACGCCGCACATCGGCTCTGCCACCCTCGAGGCGCAGGCCCGCATCGGTGAAGAGCTGGTCGAGATCATTGCCAACATGAAGTAAAACGACATTTTGCCGAAAAGAGAAGGAGACCTGACATGGTCTCCTTCTTTTTTTGCATATCTTCCACCCGCCGGACATAGACTGCACCAACAAATCATTTGAGGTGTACGCTATGGACAGAAATCAAAACTACGTGGAGCTCTGGGGCATCGCCGGATCATCGCCGGAATTTTCACATGAAAACCACGGTGAACAGTTCTATCGCTTTTCTCTGCGCGTGGAGCGCCTGTCCGGTCAGTGTGATACGCCGGTCATCCTCTCCCCTCTCTCCGTTCTTTCCATGACAGAGGTGTCCCCCGGTGCTCCTCTGCGCATCGTCGGACAGCTTCGTTCCTTCAATAACCGCAGCGGCCACGGCAGCCGGCTCATCATCTCCGTGTTTGCGCAGTCGATCGAGCCGTGCGAGGGCGGGCACTTTAACCGCATCCTGCTCTCCGGTATTCTCTGCAAGCCGCCGACGCTGCGGCGCACCCCACTCGGCCGCAGCATCTGCGACATGATCCTCGCCGTCAACCGTCACTATGGGCGGGCGGATTACCTGCCCTGCATCGCATGGGGGCAGGTCGCCTCACAGGTTGCACAAATGCAGGTTGGCGAGCGCCTGACGCTCGAGGGACGCGTTCAGAGCCGTACATACATCAAACAGCTCGATGGCGGCAGTGAAGAGCGCACCGCCTACGAGGTTTCCGTCATGCAGCTTCTGTCAAATGACGAAGAGGGAACGCCGTAACGGCGTTCCCTCTTCCTATGCGCGTAATATTCAGCCGAGCAGCGCGTCCAGCCCGCCTGCCCTGAACTGCTCCCGGTAGTAATCCAGCTCATCCCGGATCAGCTCATCAAGCACCCGCATCCCCAGCAGCTCCACAGGTGCCTTATCGTCGGTGAGAATATGATCTCCGCCGGAATACGGGGCAAGCCTGTCGGAAACCTCCTTCATCATGGCGGCATAGCTGCTGTCGGAAAGACGGGAGACCGTCTGAGAAAAGGTCTCCTGCCAGTCGTCTGCATCGGTGCAGAACACCTCGGTATTGGTGTTGCTGGACACACTGGCAGTATAGGTGTGCGCAAAGACGCTGGCCATCGTGTCGCAGAGGTATTGATTGATGGAGCCGTCCTCTGCAGAGGTCATATTCAGGTTCACCACCATGATGCCGCCGGGCTTGAGGTGGGACTGGACCTGCCGGAAGAACTCCACACTGGAGAGCTGAAACGGAATGGTGATGTCCTGATAGGCATCCACCATGATGACGTCAAAAAGGTCCTCGCTGGCGGTAAGGTACGCGCGCCCGTCAGCCACCGCCACATCCACACTCTCCGGCAGGCCGAAATATTCAGAGGCAATGCCGGCGATTTTCTCGTCAATCTCCGCGCCCTGAATCCGCGCGCCGGGAAAATACTTCGCACAGTAGGACGCGTAGGTGCCGGTGCCCATGCCGAGGATCATAATGGAACGGTTTTCGTTATTTGCGCCGTCCATACCTGCCATGCAGGGCGCAGCCAGCGCATAATCGTAGTACATTCCCGTCAGCTCACCGCTTTTCACCTGAACGGACTGCACGCCGAAGAGAACATTGGTGGAAAGAACTGTGCGCTCCGCATCGTCGGTGACCTGAAGATAGTTGTAGATGGATTCCTCCTCCAGCACAGGCTTTTCCTGCCAGAAGGCAAAGCTGTAGGTCGGCAGGGCAAAGCAAAGGCCTGCGATCAGAACCACGGCGACGATACCGGTAACGGTTCTTTTCCGCGCCACGGCAAAGTAGGCAATGCCGATGGCGGCCAGCACGCCGGAGAAAATAAGGAAGGTGGCGGCGGTGCCGACGGCAGGAATGGTCACAAAGGTCGGCACAAAGGTGCCGATGATGCTGCCGATCGTGTTGAGGGCATTGAGACGTCCCACGGTCTTGCCGGTATCGTCCAGATTGTCCACCGTGAAGCGGGTGAGCGACGGCGTGACCGTCCCCAGCAGGACACAGGGAAAGGCGAAGATCGCCAGGCAGGCAGCCAGCGCCGCCCAGATCAGGAAATTATGCGAGACAAACGCTGCCAGAGCCAGTGAAATACCGGCAATGATCCAGCGTCCTGCAAAGGGGATCAGCGCAATCCAGACAGCAGCCAAAAGCAGGCGGGCATAGAGCCTGTCCGGCGACAGGCTCTGGTCAGCCAACTTACCGCCCCAAACATTGCCGACGGCCATGGCAATCATAATAACACCGATAATAACTGTCCATACAATCTGCGAGGAGCTGAAGTAGGGCGCCATGAGGCGGCTCGCGCCCAGCTCTACCGCCATAACGGACATGCCGGCAAAGAACTCAGTGAGGTAGAGAAAATACTTGCTACGGATCAGCTTGCTTTCCATAGGCCTTCTCCTTTGAAATGGGAATATAGGAAAGTATACCATAAGGTGAAGAATCTGTACAGAAAAAGAGCCCGACACAGCACATAAGTCACCCACTCTCATTTACCTTTGTATAAATTGAATAAAATCAGTTTTACTTATTTATAAAATCTATCAGAGAAAGGGTTTACAACTTCCGGCTTGAATGTTAAAGTGAGAGGCTGCAAGTATTATGCTTACGGAATACAGGAGAAGGACAAGGATCAATGGCAAGAATTTTCTTACTCAAAGGCGATATTGCCCGCCCCGGTTATGTCGATATACCGGAGGGATCGACAACGATCCGCACGGTCATCGAGGAATTCGGCGGCGGCATGGTAAACGGAAAAAAGTGTAAGGCGGTACAGATCGGCGGCCCAAGCGGCGGTCTTTTGACCGGCGAACAGCTGGATCTTCCGCTTAATTTTCAGCAGCTCAAGCCCTATGGGATTCGCCGCGGTGACAGCGTTATCACCATTCTGGATGAGGACCGCTGCATGGTCGACGTAGCCTGCCGCTTTATGCAGTATACGCAGACAGAATTCTGTGGCAAGTGCGTCCCCTGCCGCGAAGGCACCAAGCGCATGAACGAGCTGCTGTGGGATCTGCGCAACTACCGCCTCGGCGAGCAGGACTTCTCTCTGCTCATGGAGCTGGGCGAGATGATCTCCGTCACCGCGTTCTGCAATCTCGGTCGAGGCTCCTTCTCCACGCTCAAAAGCGCGGCGGAGCACTTCCCCGAGGAGTTCCGCGATCATGTCAGCGGCAGCTGCCCGCTGTGCGAGCATGAAACGCGCTACCCCATCAAACCGGGCGGCCTGCCGTATAACCGCATCCGCCTCATCATTGATCCGGCAGTCTGCCGCGGGTGCAGCAAATGCGCACGCAACTGCCACGCCGACGCGATCACTGGCGTGATCAAGTCGCCGTTTGAGATCGATCCGGAAAAATGTGTGAAATGTTATACCTGCATCGAGGCCTGCCCCTTCGACGCGATCAAGGAGGTGGAAGTCGATGGCTAAGGGTATTATGTACGTGGATGATATCCGCGTGGAATTTGACGGCGAGCCGAATGTGCTTGAGGTCTGCCGCAAGGCCGGCGTGGAGATCCCCAACTTCTGCTTCCATTCCGACCTGTCCGTTTACGGCGCATGCCGCATGTGCATGTTTGAGGACGAGAACACCGGCAAGCTCGACGCTGCCTGCACGACGGCGCCGCGGAACGGCCTGCACATCCGCACCAACACGGCGCGTCTGCTCAAGTACCGCCGCATGATCATCGAGCTTCTGCTCTCCGCGCACTGCCGCGACTGCACGACCTGCGAGAAGAACCGCACCTGCCGTTTGCAGGAGATGGCCGTCCGCTTCGGCATCCACCATGTCCGCTTTGAGGACACACGCGAGCATGTCAACATGGATCTTTCCAGTCCTGCCATCACGGTGGACTATAATAAGTGCATCCTCTGCGGCGACTGTGTCCGCGTCTGCCACGAAATGCAGGGCGTCAACAATCTGCACTTTGCCGGCCGCGGCCCGAATCTGCACATTGCCACCACGGACAACAAGCCCCTGAGCGAGACGCACTGCGTCAGCTGCGGCCAGTGCTCCGCCGTGTGCACCACCGGCGCGATCACGGTCAAGAACGAGATCGGCCTCGCCTGGAAGGCGCTTCACGATCCGAAAATGCGCGTTATCGCACAGATCGCGCCCGCCGTGCGCGTCGCTATCGGCGAGGCCTACGGCCTGCCGGCCGGCGAGAATGTGCTCGATAAGCTCGTGACCGGCCTGAAGATCATGGGCGTGGATGAGGTCTATGACACCATTTTCGGTGCGGATCTCACCGTGCGCGAGGAGTCGGCGGAGTTCCTGCGCCGTTTGGAGACGGGTGAGAATCTTCCGCTGATGACCTCCTGCTGCCCGGCATGGGTCAAGTATGTCGAAAACGAGCGGCCCGAGTTCCTCAAGAATCTCTCCACCGCCCGTTCCCCCATGCAGATGTTCGCCTCCGTGCTCAAGGAGAATTACCGCAAGAAGGACGCCGAGGACGGCCGTACGACCTATCACATCGCCATCATGCCCTGCACCGCCAAGAAGATGGAGGCCCGGCGTGAGGAGTTCCGCGACGAGAACGGCGTTCCCTACGTCGATCTCGTTCTCACCACGCAGGAGGTCATCCAGATGATGAAAGAATCCGGCGTGCGCTTCCAGCAGCTGGAAAAGGAATCTCCGGACATGCCCTACGGCATGGGCTCCGGCGCAGCGGAGATCTTCGGCACCTCCGGCGGCGTGGCCGAAGCGGTCATCCGCTGCTGCACGTCCGATAAGAGCAAGAACGCGCTGCGCACCATCGAACACAGCGGACTGCGCGGCACGGACCCCATCCGCTTCGCGGAGGTCCCCATCAACGGCCACACCGTGCGCGTCGGCATTGTCCACGGTCTGGCCAGCGCCAGCAAGCTGCTTGATCAGATTCAGAGCGGTGAGGTGCAGCTTGATCTGGTCGAGGTCATGTCCTGCCGCACCGGCTGCGTCGGCGGCGCGGGTCAGCCTTACGGCCTGATGAACAAAAAGCTCCAGCGCGCGCAGGGACTCTACGAGATCGACCGCAGCGCCATGTTCAAGCGCAGCGAGCGTAACCCCGTCATCAACTCCATGTACGCTGACGGGCTCGGCGACCGCGCGCACGAGCTGCTGCACGTAGAATACAAGGATTGAGGCGGCTGATATGACGGCAAAGCAGGATCGGTGCGAGGACTGCATGAACTACGTTTACGACGAGGAGTACGACCAGTACACCTGTGCACAGGGCGCTGAGCTGGACGAGGACGAGATGGCACAGTTCCTCCGCGGCGGCTTTTCCGCCTGTCCGTTCTATCACGCCGGCGAGAGTGACTACTATCTATCCGGAAAACAATAAGAAAAAGGGCGAAAGCCCTTTTTCTTTTCGTAAAGACCTTGACAAGATTCATTCTTTCTATTAGTATATTTGAAGAATCATTTAATTTTTTTGAAACCGGAGAATCATACATGGAGATCCGAAATCTTGTTACTTTCCTGAAGGTCACTGAGCTCAACAGCTTTTCCAAGGCCGCCGAGGCACTGGATTATTCGCAGTCCGCCGTCACCGTGCAGATCCAGCAGCTCGAGCGCGAGCTGGGCGTGCGGTTGTTTGACCGCATCGGAAAAAATGTTTCCATCACGCAGTATGGAAAGGACTTCATCACCTACGCACGCGACATTGTCAGCGCTGTCGCCCGCGCGCAGGTCTTTGCAGCCAAGGACACTGAGCTGACCGGCACCGTGCAGGTCGGTACACTCAATTCCATGATGACCGCCTCCTTTTCCGACATCGTCCCCGCCTTCCACAAGCGCTTTCCGCACGTCATCACCCGGCTGCATGCCGACATGGTTTCTGCGCTCAAGGAAAAGCTTTTTAAAAACGAGCTCGATCTGATCTACACCCTCGACTCGCAGGTGACTGACCCGCAGTTCGTCAAGGTTTTTGAGGCGGAAGAAGAGATCGTCGTCGTCACCAACACAAAAAACCCTCTCGTCGGCCGCACAGACGTCCGACTGGCCGAGCTGGTTGACCATCCCTTCATTCTGATGAACCGCACGAACGCCTACCGCGACCTTTTTGATACGGAGTTTGCCAAGCAGGGCCTTGAAATCAAGCCCTTTCTGGAACTGGAGGACGATGTTCTTGCGCTCCGCCTGATCAACGAAAATCCGGAGTATCTGACGGTGCTCCCGCTCTACACGATCAAAAAGAGCATCCACGAGAAGAATCTTGCTGTGATCCCTGTGGCAGACTGCAAGATGTCCCAGTGGCGCCAGATTCTCTATCACCGCAACAAGGTGCTCACGCCGCAGATTCAGGGCATGCTCGACACCATTATCGCCACCGCGGAACAGCCGTTCTAAAAAGCAAGCAAAAAAGCGCAGCCTCGGCTGCGCTTTTTGTTTTCTTTCTTTTACTCTTCGTCCTTATCCTCGGCGGCATTGGCCAGATCGGACAGGTCGAACTCCAGCTTTGCGCCGCAGTTCGGGCACTCGATCTCACCGTCCTCGAGCATGGTGTCGTCAAAGTAAATCTCTTCCTCGCACTCAGGGCAGGTTGTGGCGTAGCACTCCTCTTCCTCGTCGTCCTCATCGTCCTCGTCATAGACGATGTCTTCCACGTCGGAGAGGTCGTCGCTGATCACATCCATGCCGTCGCCGAGCTCCACGACCTCATCGGTCAGATCCTCGATCTCAAGCGCGATCTCGTCGAGCACATCCACGATGGCGGCAAAGAGCTTGCCCTCGTTGGAGTCCGTGTCGACCTTCATGCCTTCCATCAGGCCTTTGAGATAGGCAACCTTTTCAGAAATACCCATGATGAATCTCCTTTCAGATCAATATCAACCGGTTTCCTGCTGTCGATTCCTTACTTGGCACGGCCCATGTACTCGCCGGTACGGGTGTCGATCTGGATCTTGTCGCCCTCGTTGATGAACAGGGGCACCTTGATCTCCGCACCGGTCTCGACGATGGCGGGCTTGGTCACGTTCGTGGCGGTATCGCCCTTGGCGCCCGGCTCGGACTTGGTGACGACCAGCTCAACGAAGTTGGGCGGCTCAATGCCGAACACACGGCCCTTGACGGAGAGGATCTTGCACATGGTGTTCTCCTTAACGAAGCGGAAGGCATCGCCAAGCAGCTCGCGGTTGAGGGGAACCATGTCATAGGTCTCCTGATCCATGAAGTAATAAAGATCACCGTCGTTGTAGCTGTACTCCATGTCCTTGCGCTCGACAAAGGCTTCATCGAACTTTGCGGTGGGGTTGAACGAGGTCTCGGTGACCGCGCCGGTCTCGACGTTGCGCATCTTGGTGCGCACGAACGCCGCACCCTTACCGGGCTTGACGTGCTGGAACTCGACGACCTGATAGACCTTGCCGTCCATCTCGAAAGTCTTGCCGTTTCTGAAATCGCCGGCAGTAATCGTTGCCATAGTTTTTTCCTCCATATTCCCGAGGAAATCACTATGGACTTCCTCAAATTCATAAAGTAGCGGTTTTTAACCTATGGTATTTTACCGCATATAGCGCATCATTGCAAGTATTTTTCTCTATCTGGCGCTTATTTTTCCAAAATATTATTTCCGCCCCGACCGCCTGTCCTGCGTGCAGGCGCGCTTGAACGGTTCCTGCATGGCGTGAAGCACCTTCTGCCACGTGCTGTGCGCACCGCCCTTCGGCTCGACCATCAGCGCAAGCACGCCGCTGCGCCGCGCGCCTAAAATGTCCGTGAGCAGCTTATCGCCAAGCATCGCCGTCTGCTCCGGCGCGGCACCGAATTTTTCCATCGCGCGGCGGTAGCCCTGACGCATCGGCTTCCTCGCGTGGCCGACAAAGTCGATGCCCAGTCCTGCACAGAAGCGCTCCACACGTGCGGAGCTGCGGTTATTCGACAGGACTGCGACCGTGATCCCCGCCGCCTCCAGCGCTGCAAGCCACGCGCGCACCGCTTCGTCGGGATCGTGGACGGATTTCGGTGCCAGCGTGTAATCAAGATCTGTGAGCAAAAGCCTCACGCCTCTTTCGCGCAGAAAATCCGGCGTCACGGCGGTATAATCATCAAAAACCCATTCTGGTGTAAGCAGCATCGGTATAGTTTCCTTTCCCTGTGCGTAAAGTGGTAGCAGCCTTTTATCCGTAAAGGGGGAGTCTGCCATGCCTTCTGTCTATCTGGCGGTCACACCATCGGAGCTGCCCAGCTGCCAATCGCTCCGCGCACCGCTGTGTCATATCGCCTACGCCGTCGGCGACGGCGGACAGCTCATGGGCCGCGGCCTGCCGCGCGGCATACAGGGCGGGCTGATGGGGCTCTCCGACCGCTGCGCCGGCCCCCTGCCGGAGCCGCAGGCTCTCTGTCAATCAATTCTCAGCGTATGCGCCGCGCGGCGCTTCAGCGGCGTGCTCGCCGACTTTGAGCGCGCAGCGGATTCCAGCCGTCTCGCCTTTCTCTCCCGGCTCGGCGCAGCCCTGCGTCAGACCGGGAAGCGGCTTTTTGTCCCCGAAGCCTTCGCCGTGCCCGAGGCGGTCGTCCTCATCGGCACCGCGCTCTCCGGCGGAACGCTGCGCGAGCGGCTCTCAGACGCCGCCGCGCGTTACGGCGCGCAGCGCATTGCACTCGACTGCCAACGCCTCGCGGTCGATCTCACACTTCCCTGCCGCAGCGGCGACGGAACGCCGCTCACGCGGGAAGAGCTCACCGCTCTGCGTGAGCGCAGCGGCTCGGCCGTCTTTTTCTCCGACGAGCTGTGCGCAAATTACTTCAGCTATTTCGACCGTGCCCAAGCGCACTTCGTGCTCTTCGACACGGCAGAAACACTGCGGCGCAAGATACAGCTCGGACGCGAGCGCGGCATCGGAGACGTCTTTTTCATGTTCCCCGAGGTGGACGATCTGCTCCCTGGACTGCTTACAGTTTAGTCCCCTGCGTCATCGCCGCATGCTCTTTTTTCAGCTCTTCGAGAAGCTCTGCCGGCTTCCACCCGCGGTTCGCCGCCGTCAGCATCGCCTTATACGGGATGCGCAGTCCGGTGCGGCGCATGGCGTTCAGCGCCTGATTCATCCGGTCGCCGTAAAACCCGCAGAACACGAGCATCGGCTCACCCAGCGCCGCGCCGGAATAGGCTTCTTCCGTGCACGGACAATCGGCTGCACCGGCCAGCGCACCGATCGTCTGCGCATAGTCTGCTGCGGGAACGCTTTTGACCGCCATCTTCCGCGGTGCAAAGGTCTGCGTCAGCAGCGGCAGGATTGCCTCGCAGCCAAAGGCAAGAATATGCTCTTTCAAGTGCGCTCAACTCCTTTTTCGTCAGTATAGCATCCCACGCCATGAAAAACAAGTCCGTCGCAGGAGAAAAAGGGAGCGGCGGCACAATGCCGCCGCTCCCTTTGGGAGAAAGTTATTTTGCTTTACAGCCGTTGAATCGGTCGAATATATTTGAAATACTGTCCCGGCGTAAAGTAAAGATACATCATCCGTCCCGGCGTCTGCGTATCGAGCCGGCAGCCATTGGCGGCGTAATCAAACGCCTTCATCGCCGCTTCGACCTTTTCCTCCACCGTGCGGCACTCCTGCTCATAGTCGAACGGACCGTGCTCAAAAACGACGTACTCCCCCTCCGGAATATCCGAAAGGATCATCTGCTCCGGCACCGGTCCGGCATAGTCGGCCGGAAGGC
This sequence comes from uncultured Oscillospiraceae bacterium, assembly GCA_934589665.1. Lineage (GTDB taxonomy): Bacteria > Bacillota > Clostridia > Oscillospirales > Oscillospiraceae > Hominicoprocola. Next base: position 10,173 of record CAKTOJ010000016.1, read on the forward strand.
GTACGCCGTAGCACTCCGTGCGCAGATATCCCCAATCGCACAGCCGGCCGGATACATCATTCCGGTACCCCATAATCTGCCCGGCCATGCAGTCGTTCTCGCTGCCGCCCGCATCGTCCAGCTTGCCCTTGATGCTGTCGAGCAGACCACAGACCGTCTCGCAGTCCTGTCCGGGTATATTCGCCTGCTTCTGCCAGAAATCCCAGTAGCCGTTGCTCTCGCGGTTTTCAATGTGCAGAAATTTGTGCGCCGGGATCGTGACGAAATAGGTTTTCACGCCGTCTCCTGATTTGACCATACCAATCTCTCCTAATCCGAAAATATAGCGGTCAAAGGGGTGGATTTTTGTGCGCAGCACAACTGGCCGCGGATCATGCCGGTAGGCATCGGGTGAAACGCCGTAGGCCCGCCGAAAAGCCCGCGTAAAGGCCTCGTGCGAGGAAAAGCCATAGTCCAGCGCGATGTCCAGCAGACTTCGCCGGGTGTCGCGCACCTCCTTGAGTGCAAACGCCAAGCGGCGGCCGGAAAGATATTCCCGCAGGCTCATGCCGGAGATCTCTCTGAACTTCCGCGTCATATAATACTCGGAATAGCCCGCGGCCTGCGCGATACGGCGGAGCGTAAGCGCCTCGTCGTTATGTGCAAGGATGCTCTCGTCGATCCCATCAACGACGGTTTGGATCAGTCTCTGCCATTCGTACATTCCGTATTCCCCCTTTCGCTGAGGATCAGTATAGCGTTTTTTCAGCCGCTGCGCTTGATTTTTCTTGCGTACTATAAAAAGAACGTCACGCAAGCGTGACGTTCTTTTTTGAGCTATTAATAATAGCGCTTATTGCGGTTCTTACGGGCAGCCTCGCTCTTCTTGCGGCGCTTCACACTCGGGCTCTCATAGCACTCGCGCTTGCGGACCTCCGCCAGAACGCCGGCCTTGGCGCAGCTTCTCTTGAATCTCTTCAGAGCGCTGTCCAGGCTCTCGCCTTCCTTGACATGGACCTCGGACATTTATGTTTTCCCTCCCTCCGATGCACCCGGCTGATTCCAGAGTGCTCTTTAAGAGTCATTGACATGACTAACGTGGGTATTATATTGAAAAACGCAGAGCTTGTCAATATGTTTTGCAAATTTTCGATTATTTTCTTTTCTGGATTTTCCCCTGCCGAAGAAGCATCACCCCTCCGCGCCATTCACGTATGCGTCGAAGCGGAGTGAGACGGACGTGCTGCTGTCCGGGAAGAAAAAACCGGAGTTATAAAAGTAAACGCCATCCACATCCGCCGTGTAGTCCATCGACACGCCGCGCCAGTCCTGATGGCAGGATCGATCAGCCGGCCACTTCTCCTCCGACACCGTATTCATAAGGGACCGTATGTTGAACAGGCTCGTCTCCGGCTGCGCCGCCGCCAGCGCCAGATAGGCCATGCGCGCGTCATCCATATCGACGGAAAAGCTGTCCCCGCCCTCAGCACTGTACGCCCAGTGTACCGCACGCAGAGCTCCGTTCTCCACTGTATATGTAAAATCCGTTGGCCGTGCGGCATTGATATAAACGGTGTACATGTCGTTCTCCTGCGTCCATGCCCCCGTCTCGTCCAGCTGCCATGCGCCATTCCGGTCACACTGCCGGCAATAATAGTTGAAATTCTCGGCAAAGTCTGCCACGCTCAACGCGCCGCGGCACGGCGGCAGCAGTACGGAGACGATCATGAGCACCGAAAGCGCCGTTGCTGCAGCCGTGCAGCCAAGATAGAGCGCCGCCATCTTCCCCATTCCGCGCTCATCAAAGTGCTCGACCGAATTCTCTTCCCATGCAAGCATTTCTCCTTTACTGCATCTCCGATAGCTCAGGATCATGCAGATCAGCTCTACAAGTGGAAGGCTCAAGCCGACGCCATAGGCCCAGACCGTTACGGTGCGCGAAAACGCCTCGCCGAAGCTCAAATAACTGCCGTCCGGGCGCGTGACCCGGACGCCCATGCACCATTTGCCCGCCGTTGTCCCGCACCGGCTGAGCAGCAGAGGTTCTATCAGGATCAAAAGTGCCCAGCCGATCCATCCGACAAGCGCTTTGGCCCAGACCGAGTCGTTCGGCATACAGCGCAGGAGCACAAACTGCACAAGGCTCACCGGCAGTCCGACGAGTGCAAGATCGATCGTCCGCGCGAAATAGCGCCGCCACGGGTGCGGCTCCGGCACATCGCCCTGCTCGACCGTACGTGGATGCTCCATCCGGTCAAGATACGGCTCCGGCTGTAAGGCTGAATAGCTTGTCACCTCGTCCGCCAGATCGCTGCACAGCCGGCGGGCCGCAAACAGCTCTCGCCCCTCCGTCTCCAGCGCAGCGCCGCGATGGCGCATGGCTTCGGCAAAGTCCAGCTCGCCGGACTGAAGGCGGCGGATCTCATCGATGGAAAAGCCGAGACGCCGCAGCAGCTTAATGCGCAGAAGGGTTTCCAGATCCGACTCGCTGTAGTCGCGGTACTGGTTCTCTCTCCGCGCAGGCGTCAGCAAACCCTCCTGCTCGTAATAGCGAATGTTCGCGCGCGTCATGCCGCTACGCGTTTCCAGATCCTTGACGTTCATATACGCTCCCTTCCGATACGTTGCCTGTCGTTATGATATCGTATTTTAAGGGATAAAGCAACTTGACAGTCAAGTCTTTTTTCAAAAAAAGGAAAAAGATTTCCTCCCCCTCTGGAAATTCCCGAAATTCGATGTTATACTTTTATCTGTATGTTTTAGGAAAGGAGGCATGCTTATGGATGCGGATACCTCACTCAGACCTTCCGCGAGGCAGGGCGTTTCCGACCGCTTTGAGGCGTTTCTGGTCAGAACCGGCCTGTTCCAACTGCTTGCGCACATTCTGGCATGGTACCTCCGCCTTCGGCGCGCCTGGTGGCTGCCGCTGGCCAGAGAGGTGGCAAAGCACGCCGCCTGCCTGCTGCTCCTGCCGCTGTCCATGGTCTATTTGACGCAGGCGATCACGATGCAGAACTTTGGCGCAGCCTGGACATGGCTCTTCGCGCACGGTGCGGCAGTCGGCGCACAGTGTCTGCTGCTTGCAGCGGCACAGCTGCTGCTCCGCGTGCTGCTCGGCGGCTATGCCGCTTCAACGCTGCTGCTCTCACTGCTGCTCTCGCTGCTTGCACTGACAGACTACTACAAAGCGGCGATCAACGGGTTCCATCTCATGCTCAGTGATTTTGCAATGATCCGCGGTATTCGGGATATCGTGTCCTATGCCGCACCGCAGCTGACAGTCTCCAGTGTGACGGCGGCATGCCTTGTGCTTTTTGCGCTGCTCGTCCTGCTTGCATGGAAGCCGCTGCGCACCCGCCGACCCCGCAAGCGCTTCTCGCGCTCGTCGCTTGTCCTGCTTGCCGTCTCGGCGCTGACGCTCGCCTTATGTTTCGGCCCCGGTCCGTTCCGCAGCCGGGCCGCTGCGCTTGCGCAAAGCTTTCCCGCACAGGAGCAGCGCGTGGAGGAGGGCGGCGTGCTGTACGGTCTCTATTCCGCCTTTGCCGCCGCAGAGAGCACGGACTACTCCTCCTACAACGCGGACAACCTCAATTCGCTTCAAAACGAGCTCTTCACCTCCCAGCAGGAGGAAAACGACGGCGCGCATGACGGCGTGCGGCCGCATATCATTATGATCCTCTCTGAAAGCTTTTTTGACGTCACCCGGCTCGACGGCATCGATTTTGCGCAGGATCCTCTTCCGAATTTCCATGCGCTCGCGCAGAACTCGACCAACGGCCGTTTTCTCTCGAGCACATACGCCGGCGGCACCGGCAATGTGGAGATGGAAACGCTCACCGGCTTTTCAAACGATCTGCTCAAGGAATCCGACTCGCTCACCTCGCTTGAGAGCAGTGTGTACGATTCTCTCCCCTCGCTTGCGCGGGACGCGCAGGCGGACGGCTACGAAACCTTTTTCATCCATTCGCATAACTCCACGCTCTATAACCGTGCGGTCACAATGCCATCGCTCGGATTTGAGCATGTCATCTTTTCCGACGATTTTGAAACGCCGATCTCCTTCAGCGGCAGCTATGTGTCCGATCAGACGCTGACAAATGAGATCATCCACCGCTTTGAAACCCGCGGCACGGACGCTCCTGTGTTCATCCAGGCCGTCTCCATGGAAAACCACCAGCCCTACACGGCGGAAAAGTATGCGTATTCCTCCGGTCTTTCGTATACCTGCAGCCGTCTCAGCGATGATGAGCGTGAGGTGCTCGACGCCCTTGTCACCGGACTTAATCACGCCGACGCCGCGCTCGGAGAGCTGGTCAGGTACTTTGAGAACTGCGGCGAGCCCGTGATGATCGTCTTTTACGGCGACCATCTGCCCTCCATGCTCCTCAGCGACAATGCCACGCTCTACTCGGCACTCGGCACGGTTCCGACCGTCGAGACCTCACAGTGGACGGCGGACGAGCTCAAGGAAATGCTCTCGACCGATTATCTCATCTGGACGAACTACGAGGACGCCCCCGAAGCCGACCATGACGAGAGCTCTCTGCTCATCGGAACGGACGTGCTCGCCCGCGCGGGACTCAGGCGTTCGCCTTATCTGCGCTGGCTGAGCGACCATGTCTCACCGGTCTATCAGCTCTCCCGTCCGCGCCTGTTCGTTTCGGCCGATGGCTCGGCCTACAGCGAAGTGCCGGAGAGCGCCGCGACGATCCTCAACAAGCACACACTGCTGCAATATGATCTGATCTACGGCGAACAGCGGTTGGCAAAATACTTCCGCATTAACAACACCGAATAAAGAAAGCGGCCGCTTCTGCGGCCGCTTTCTTCGTCTTCCTACCCGAATAGTCTGCCTGCCAGCTCGCCGAAAAACGAACGGAGCTCAACACCATCGCCGCCCCCGGCGGTCAACACGCCGTCGCACAGCGGTTCGAACGCCGCGCACCACCAGTTCATCAGGATTTTCGGCTCAAGCGCGCACCAGACGAGCGCACAGAGCAGACCGACAGCAAGAGATACTTCAAGCTTCGTATATTTCATGGAAAAAACCGCCCATCTCAAGAAGTTATCCTGAGTATGGACGGCTTTTTTCGATTTTAAACAAATTTCGTGCAGAAGGTCTGCACACGCTCGCTCTGTATACTCTCACAGGCGGCACGGCAAGCCTCTTCATCCCGGAACAGTCCGAATACTGCGCTGCCCGAGCCGGTCATGGCGGCAGCTTCCGCGCCGCCGCACAAAAGCGTCCGCTTGAGATCTTCAATGCATGCGCGCTGTGCGTCCTCGAGCGCCTGCTCAAAGACATTGCCGACCTGCGCGCACAGCGCTTGCGCATCGCCGCGGTCGATCGCCCGGAGCATAGCCGAGCTGTCGGGGCGACCTCTGAGCTCCACGCCGTCCACACACGCAAAGAGCGCGGGCGTGGAGATGGGGAAATCCGGCTTGCAGACGGCGGCGTAAAGCGCCGGCGCGCTCTTCAGGACCGTCAGTACCTCTCCCCTGCCCTCGGCCAACTGTGTGCCGCCGCGGACGCAGAAGGGCACATCACTGCCGATCGCAGCCGCGATCTTCTCCAGCCGCCGGTCGTTCACCTCCGGTGCGCACAGTGCCCGCAGGGCGCGTAGCACTGCCGCCGCGTCCGCACTGCCGCCGGCCATGCCGGCCTCAGACGGGATGCGTTTTTCCAGCGCGATATCAATTCCCTGATTCGAAAGCTTCAGCTTCTTGCAGAGAACCTCCGCCGCCCTGACGGCAAGATTGTGTTCGTCACTCGGAAGCTCCGCGCCCGAAACGCGGCAGCGGATGCCGCTCTCTCCCCCGAGCGTGACGGTCACATCGTCGTGAAGCGAGATCGTCTGCATGACCATCCGCATCTCATGATAGCCGTCGCTCCGCTTTCCTAGAATATCCAGCGTCAGGTTGAGCTTTGCATAGGCGGGAACGGTCAGCGTGCGCGGCTGATTTTTTTGCTGATCCATTGTGTATTCTCCTCTGGAACAAAAAAGCGCCTTACGGCGCTTTTTTGTTATGATTCTGCATCAGCGGATCTTACGTGCCTCGACGTAATAGCGCTTATCCTGCGCGTGGCCCATCGAGAAGGTCTTGCGGGGCAGAACGCCGTCGGCCATGACGGTCTTGAAGAGCTGCTCCTTGCCCATCGCGGGAAGCAGGAAGCCCATGTTGCCCTCCTTGCTGCCGAGCTCACGCGTCACCTCGTCGCCGTGGATGTAGTCCACCTCGCCGCCGAACTTCTTGAGATACTCGTCGATGAACGCCTGGAGCGTGCCAACCGCGAGCTGCACCTTGGGATCGGGAACGGTGATGAAATCATCGTGGCCGGCCCAGCAGACCTCGATCGCATGACCCGCACCCTTGCCCTCGTGGGCATTGGGATAGAACTTCTTGAACTCCTCCATGAACTTCGCGTGATCCACGCCGAAGAGAACGCGGTGGATCGGCTCGAACTGGAGGGCGTCATCATGGTTGTTGACGACCTCGACGAGTGCGTAGCGGGCGGGCAGGGCGAGATATTCCTCGGGCGTCTTACCCTTTTTCTGCTCCTCATAGCAGGCCTTGGCCGTGGCAAGAGAGTGGTTGCCGTCGCCGACCGCGAAGAGCAGGGGCGCGACGCCGGAGACGCCATACTTGCTGTGCATCGCCTCATCGGTCGTCAGACCTGTGAGCGCGTCGGCCACCGCGTCAATCTGAGATGCGGAGAGCTTGAAGCCCTTGATATGGCCGCCGTTTTCCATCAGGTCAAAGTCATAGACCTTCTCCATGACGTCGGCCGCGGCAGTCAGCGGCTCGATGACGGTCTTGTCCGGATCGTCGATGAGCAGCATCACGTGGGGCAGCTCAATGGGCGCATTGCGGCGCACGCGGGCGCGCGGGGGGATACGGTCGAGCACGGTGCCCTCGGTGGCGCGGATCAGCGCGCCGGAGCCGGGGGTAAAGTCGTACTGGTCGAGGTCGACCATGCCGATCAGGCCGTGGCGGATCTTGCCGTCGCTCTGGCCGCGCTCGATGTAGATGAGAGAATCCTTGAGCGTCTCAAAGATGTTCTCCTTGAGATACTTGTCCATGGAAGCGTTGATGTCGGCGATGAACTCGTCGACGTTGGGGGCCTTCAGGTTGGCCTCGGGCAGGATCAGGCGCAGGGTGGACGGCGCATCGCCGACGGTCTTTTCCACGCGCTCCCAATATTCGGGTTCGGACGTAAACTGGTCGCAGGCCACAACGGCCCACTTCTCCATATCGATGTTCTTGTTCGGCAGCAGGATGTCAGAGGGATAGAAGCCGAGAGAGCTGAATTTTTCGTTCATGGTGTTTCCTCCTGATGTTCGTTGTGAAATGGGGCGGAGCGCGCCCCGCATTTGCCGCTAAGTATCAGATAGATTATACAATACAAGCACCCTAAAAAGCAATCCGCAGCGGCAAAAATAACCGAATCTTTTTTCTGCTTTTTCTAAAATTTTTAAGGATGCATCATTTTTTCTTTTCTGCGAATACTATCCCTGACCAAGCGATCACTTTGAGGAGGGAAAATCATGGTCATGGATAAGGTCGCACTGACGCTTTCCATCATCGGCGCGCTCAACTGGGGCAGCATCGGCCTGTTCGGCTTCGATCTCGTCGCGTTTCTCTGCGGCGGACAGACCGGTGCGGTCAGCCGCGTGATCTACACGCTCGTCGGACTTGCCGGCATCTGGTGCATCACAATGCTCTTCCGCGAAACGGAACCGGTCGAGGGCGAAGCCAACACATAACACATAAGAGGAAAAGAGGGCTCTCGCCCTCTTTTCCTTATTTTTTTGCGGCAAGCCGCTTGACTGTGTCCTCGTCCGGTGTGACGTAAAGCGTGCGGTATGTCTCGTAGACCACCATGCCGGGTTTTGCGTTCGCCGGCTTTTTGACGAATTTCACGCTAGTATAGTCCACAGGGACATTGCTGCCACCCTGCGACTGCGAATAGTAGGCGGCAAGCATGGCCGCCTCATGCAGGCTCTCGTCGTCATACGCGCCGTTTTCCGTGCAGAGGATCACGTGGCTTCCATGGATCTTCTGCGTGTGGAGCCAGAGGTCGCGCTTATCAGCTTTCCGCGTCAGCGCGTCGTTCTGAACGTTGCTGCGGCCGACGAGGATGCGCAGCCCGCTCGACGAGCGGAATTCGCGCGGCGCGACGGGCTTTTCACGCCCCTTCTTCTCTTTTCCGCTGCGGCGGACGTACCCTGTCTCCTGCAGCTCGCGGCGCAGCTCGGTGAACTCAGGCTCGGTCTGCGCCAGCGCGATCTCGCCCTGCACGCTCTCAAGATAGTCGCGTTCGGCAATGGCCTTGTCGATCTGCTCGCGCAGATGCTTCTCCGCCGTCTTGGCCTTTGTGTAGCGCTTATAGTATTTCGCCGCATTCTGCTGCGGCGTGAGCAGCGGGTCAAGCGGAATGTCGATCTCCGCGCAATTCTCGTCATAGTAGTTCTGTGCCCTCAGCCGCGCCGTACCGCGCTCCATACGGTAGAGGTTCGTGGTAATGAGGTCGCCGTAAAGGCGCAGCGTATCCCGCTCCTGTGAGGCGGCATACTCCTTTTCCAGCAGTCCCAGCTTACGCACAATGCGCTCGTGCGCGGAATTGACTGTGCGCGTAAGCTCCCGGCCGCGCCGCTGTGTAGCCTCCTGCCGGTCGCGCTCGGTATAAAAGGCATCAAGCATCTCGGAAAAGCTCGCAAAATCCATCTGTTCCGTTTCTGCCCCGTACTGCGTGATGGGACAGTAGGTGAAATCCACCGGCTTTCCCCCGCGTGAGAGCATCGTTGGCGTAAAACGGTTTTCCTGTATATCCTCTGCCAACCGCTTCATTTCCGCGGCAAGGCGCTCACGGCCCGCAGCGTCCTCACCGAACCGCGCATCGGGCGCACCGAAGGCACGCTGGGCCAGCTCGCGCGCGATGAGCGGCGAAATGCCGAGATAACGGTCGAGCAGAAAGCGATCCACACTCTCCTCCGCTCCCCCGCCGCGGCGCACGAGCTCGACCGCCCCCTCCGGATCGTCAAGCAGCGACAGCTTGTCAAGCGGCGTGGGAAGCTGATAGAAAAGCCCTGGCAGCAGCGCCCGCGCGCCGGAGGTTTCAAACTCCACGCGGCGCATGCAGTCGATGATTCGATGCTCTTCGTCGAGCAGGATGAGGTTCGAGCGGCGGCTCATCGCTTCAATCACCAGCTTTCTGGTGCCTGACTCTCCCAGCTCGTTGACATTGCGGATGGTAAAGGTGACGATGCGCTCCAGCCCGCTCTGCTCGATGTCCATGATGCGTCCGCCGACAAGGTGCTTGCGCAGAAGCATGCAGAGCATCGGCGGCTCGGCGGGGTTCTCCCGCAGCTCGCGTGTGAGCTGGACGCGCGGCTGGTTCGGCCCCGCGTTGATGAGCAGGCGCAGATTACCGCGCAGGAGCAGCACAATCTGGTCGCGCGCAGGCTGCTGAACCTTATCGACGCGCGCGCCGAGCAGCTGTCCCCTCAATTCATTTGTCAGTGCCCGCAGGCAGATCGCGTCAAGCGGCATCGTTGGCCTCCATCATCTGATTGAACAGCTCGTTGATCCTCTCGTGCCGTCCCTGTAAATACAGCCAGCCGAAAAGCGCCTCAAGCGCCGTGGCCTTCTGGTACTGCGCGCGGTCGGCGCTGTGCGGGATCGTGTGGACGTTCGCATTGCGCCCCCGCCGGAACACGTCGTGCTCCTCCTCCGTCAGCGCGTCAAGAATGAGGTCGGCAAATTCCGCCTGCTTCGGCGCGCGGACCAGCTCCACCGTCGCACGGTGCAGCCCCTTGCCCGTCGCCTTGCCGTGTGCGCACAGGTAGGTGCGCACCAGCAGCTCGTACACCGCGTCGCCCAGATGAGCGAGGCCAATGCTGCTGATAGCGCGGATCGCGTCAGTATCGAGCGTATAAGAAAAATAATCGGTCATGGTTCTCTCCTGTCGGGAAAAGATCGTCGCGGGTATTATATTCCGTTTTCCGCAAAAACGCAACGGTCAATGCGTTTTCGCTCTTTCCTCCGCTCTTTCTTACGCTAATGTGATATCGTGATGCTTTACGAGCAAATAGGGCTTGACATTTTATCTGTACACTTGTACAATAGTTTATCATTGATTTTGGCAAATTCGTATATTACGATTTTACGGAGGAAGATACTGCTATGGAACGAATCAAACCCCGGACGCTCTCCGGCTTTATGGAGTTGCTGCCCGCGCAGCAGCAGCAGATGGAGCGCGTGATGGACATTCTGCGCTCGACCTATGCCCGCTACGGCTTTGCCCCGCTCGACACGCCCATCATCGAAGCGAGCGAAATTCTGCTGGCCAAGGGCGGCGGCGAGACAGAAAAGCAGATCTACCGCTTCACCAAGGGCGACAGCGACCTTTCCCTGCGCTTTGACCTGACCGTACCGCTGGCAAAGTACGTTGCCCTGCACTATAATGACCTCGCTTTCCCCTTCCGCCGCTATCAGATCGGCAAGGTCTACCGCGGCGAGCGTGCCCAGCGCGGCCGCTTCCGTGAGTTTTATCAGGCGGATATCGACATCATCGGTGACGGCGAGCTGGACATCATGAACGACGCGGAGATCCCCGCCATCATCTATAATGTATTCTCCTCCATGGGCCTCAAGCGCTTCCAGATCCGGCTCAACAACCGCCGCGTGCTCAACGGCTTTTACTCCATGCTCGGCCTGACTGAACAGAGTGGCGAGATCATGCGCACAGTCGACAAGATCGAAAAGATTGGCCCCGACAAGGTGCGCGCCATTCTGGTCGATGATGTCAAGCTCACGGGCGAGCAGGCGGACGAGATCCTCAAGTTTATCGCCATCACCGGCACGAACGAAGAGGTTCTGGAAGCCCTCAAGGGCTACTGCGGCCGCGATGAAATGTTTGATAAGGGCTATGAGGAGCTCTCCACTGTTGTGAAGTACCTCGGCGGCTTCGGCGTTCCCCAGGCGAATTTCAAGGTCGATCTTACCATTGCCCGTGGTCTGGACTATTATACCGGTACGGTGTACGAGACCGCGCTGCTTGACTATCCCGAGATCGGCTCGGTCTGCTCCGGCGGCCGCTATGATAATCTGGCCGAATACTACACCGACCGTCAGCTGCCGGGCGTCGGCATCTCCATCGGCGTGACGCGCCTGTTCTATGTGCTCGGTGAGCAGGGTCTGCTCAACACCCAGCTCAACACCGCACCGGCGGACGTTCTGCTTCTTCCGATGACTGAGGATTTGAGCTTTGCCGTTTCGCTCTCGACCAAGTTGCGCGACCGCGGTCTGCGCGCCCAGCTCTATACCGAGAATAAGAAATTCAAGGCCAAGATGAGCTATGCCGACAAGACGAAGGTCCCCTATGTGATCTTCCTCGGCGAGGACGAGGTTGCCTCCGGCGTTGTCACCTGTAAGGATATGTCCACAGGCGAGCAGATCAAAGGCGCGCCCGACGAGATCATCGCGCGCATTTACGGCGCCATGCGCGAAAAGAACGCGCAGACGGTCATCGTTGAAAAGTAACGCGTTCCTATTCGGAAACCGGAAAGAGGCAGGCTGTGCCTGTCTCTTTCTTTCGTCGTGTCAGCCGTTCTTTTTCCGCTTGTCAGCAGGCTGAATTTGTGTTAGACTGAAAAAAACATCAAATAAGGTGGGAACCAGATGGAAAACAATACCTTTAAGGGCTCTCTTTTCGGCGGCTTCAAGCGCGAGGACGTCATTGACTATATCACCAAGTCCTCTGCGGAAAGTGCCTCCCGCATCGAAGCATTGGAGGCGGATATCGACAAGCTCTGCACACAGGAGCGCGAGCTTCGCGCGCAGGTCACGTCTCTGCACAGCGAAAACGACGCGCTCAAGGCCGATCTGGAGCGTGTCACCAGCGAGCGAGACGAATCGCGCAAGGCTCTCGACGCTTCTTCGGACGAGCTTTCGGCGCTGCGCACTGAGGTCGCGGCGCTGCGGCAGGCCAATGTCGCGCTGCGCGCGGAAAATGACGAGCTCCGCCCCCTCTCCGACCAGTATTCCATCATCAAGGAGCACATCGCCGGCATCGAGCTCGACGCGCACCAGCGCGCCGAGGAATATGAGCGCAGTGTTCACGCCCGGCTCTCCGCGCTCATCGGCGCGTGCCGTTCACACTGCGACGAGGTGCTTTCCACACTCAGCGAGACCTGCCAGAACGTGACGGGTGAGCTGCGCCGTGCGGAATCCTCCATTTCCACGCTGCCCGACGCCTTCACGGCGCTGCGCGGGGGACTTGAAAAGCTGGAAGAGGAAAAATAAGCGTTGATTGTTTCAAAAACCGCCGGTCGGAAGCCCGACCGGCGGTTTCATTTTGTCCTGCTCTCTTATTTTGCGCCCTTGATCCGGACCATGGCCTCAAGCAGCTCAACCGTACCCTCGATGCCGAGCAGTGAGGAATCCACGCACAGGTCGTAGCTCTTCGCCTCACCCCAGTCCTTGCTGGAATAGTAGTTATAGTACGACGCGCGGGACTTATCGGTTTTTTTGATGCGGTCTTTCGCCTCATCCTCGGAAATGTTGTTGCGCGCGGCAACACGCTTGATGCGGTTTTCCAGCGGCGCGGAGATGAAAATGTTGATCACATCGTCACGGTCCTTGAGCACATAGTCCGCGCAGCGGCCGATGAGCACGCAGGGGCCTTTGTCCGCCAGCTTTTTGATCGTGTCATAGGTCGCCAGATACACCTGCTGCTCAATGCTGCCCTTGGGCGTCACATGGTGCATACTGAAGGAATAGGGATCCATGGCGATAGAATAGAGAAAGCTCTTGGGACGCTCGTCGAAGCTGTGGAACAGCTCCTCGCACAGTCCGCTCTCCTCCGCCGCCTCCTTGAGCAGTAGATCGTCATAGTAAGCAATGCCCAGCTTGTTGGCAAGCGCCGTGCCGATCTCGCGGCCGCCGCTTCCGTACTGCCTTCCAACGGTAATGACCATAAAAAAGTACCTCCTTAAAGGGAACCATATTGCCTTGGGTTGTTTTAATTTTACACGCTTTGGTAAAAAAAGTCAATCGCTCCGCCCTGCGGCGGAGCGATCGTTTTGTAAAAATTCCGTCAAGACTGTTCCTTGCCCTTAAAAATCGATTTCCTTCCCCAAACGGCGATACATCGTTTTCTTGACCGCCTTGAAGATGTTCTCGTAGCCCGTGCAGCGGCACAGATGGCCGGAAAGGAGCTTGCGCAGCGTATCGTCATCGTAGAGCTTTCCGCTCTCGAGGATTTCCACCGCCGTCATAATAAAGCCCGGCGTGCAGAAGCCGCACTGGATGGCCGTCTCCTCCATGAACGCCTGCTGAATATCGGACAGCTCGCCGTTCGGGCCCAGCAGCCCCTCAAGCGTGCGGATGTGCTTGCCCTCCGCCCAGACGGCAAGGTAAATGCAGGAGTTGAACGCCTCACCGTCGATGATGACGTTGCACGCGCCGCATTCGCCCACCTCGCAGCCCTTCTTGACGGAGGTAAGGTGATAATCGTTGCGGAGCATATCGGTGAGCGACGCGCGGACGTCCACCATCTTCTCCACATCCTTGCCGTTGATGTTGCAGCGTACCAGCTTGTACTGACTCATGCGATCACACCTCCTGCACGCTTGATGGATTCGATCAGGCAGCGTTTTGCCATCTCCACCGCGATATGCTGGCGGAACGCCTTGGACGCGCGCCACGAATCGCGCGGGTTGATGTCCTCAAGCACGGCAAGCGCGAATTTTTCGACGGTTTCCAGCGTTGTTGGCTGGCCGTTCGCGGCGGTCTCGGCGCTCGGACAGCGCATCGGCACCGGACCGGCGACGCCATAGGCGATGCGGGCACGCTCAATGGTCTTTTTGTCCTCACTCAGACGCACATTGACGCTGCACCCAAGGGTGGCGATGTCCATGGCGTTGCGCATGGCGTACTTGATATAGTAGCCGAAGCAGCTTTCATAGCTTGCCTTAGGAATCAGAATGGCGGTCTGGATCTCGCCGGCCTCCACGTTGATATCAACCTTGCCGGCCTTGATG
>CAKTOJ010000017.1 GCA_934589665.1 uncultured Oscillospiraceae bacterium
GCCTCGCGTGTACTGCCCGGCTTCCAGCCCGACAGCAAGATCCGGATGCTTCAAAAGATCAAGGACGAGGTGGAGATCGTCATTGCCGTGTGCGCAAATGACATCGAAAAAAACAAGGTGCGCGGCGATCTCGGCATCAGCTATGATGACGACTGCCTGCGCCTGATGGACGCTTTCCGCGCGCTGGGTCTGTATGTCGGCAGCATCGTGGTCACGCAGTACGCTGGGCAGGCCTCCGCCGATGCCTTTCTCAAGCGCCTTGACGCGCTGGGAGTGAAGCACTACTGTCATTATCCCATCGCCGGTTATCCCTCCGACGTGGCGCACATTGTCAGCGACGACGGCTTTGGGCGCAATGATTATATCGAGACCTCGCGCTCCCTTGTCGTCGTCACCGCGCCCGGCCCCGGCAGCGGCAAGATGGCTACCTGCCTGAGCCAGCTCTACCACGAGCACAAGCACGGCGTTGCCGCCGGCTACGCCAAATTCGAGACCTTCCCGATCTGGAACCTGCCACTCAAGCACCCCGTCAACCTCGCCTACGAGGCGGCGACCGCCGACCTCAACGACGTGAATATGATCGATCCGTTCCATCTGGAGGCCTACGGCGAAACAACCGTGAACTATAACCGCGATGTGGAAATCTTCCCCGTGCTGCGCGCCATGTTTGAAAAGATTCAGGGCACCTGCCCCTACCAATCCCCCACCGATATGGGCGTGAATATGGCGGGCAACTGCATCATCGACGACGAGGCCTGCCGTGAGGCGTCGCGTCTTGAGATCCTGCGCCGTTACTACAGTGCTCAAGTCTCCTTTGTCCGCGGCGAGGCTGACGAATGTCAGCTGCGCAAGCTGGAGCTCGTGATGCAGCAGGCAAACGTCACGCCGGACATCTGTCCCGCCGTCGCCGCGGCACTGGCAAAGGCCGATGAAACCGGCAAGCCCGCCGGTGCCATGGTTCTGCCGGACGGCCGCGTTGTCACAGGCAAGACAAGCTCTCTGCTCGGAGCCTCGGCCGCGGTGCTGCTCAACGCGCTCAAGGCGATGGGCGGCGTGAGCGACAAGCTCGACCTCATTTCCGCGCAGGTCATCGAGCCGATCTCGCACCTGAAGATTGAAAGTCTCGGGCACCACAATCCCCGTCTGCACTCGGACGAGGTCTTGATCGCGCTGTGCATCTCGGCACTGACGAACCCCATCGCCCAGCTTGCGCAGGAGCAGCTCGGCTCACTTCGCGGCTGTGACGCGCACTTCTCGGTCATCATTTCCGAGGAGGATATCAAGCTCTATAAGCGGCTCGGCATTCATGTGACCTGCGAGCCGAAGTACGAGGTAAAAAAGCTGTACCACAAGTAAAAAGGAGTACCCCTCTATGACCATCACCGATCAGCTCGCCCGCGAGCTGAACCGCCCGACCGAGCACATCGAAAATGTCATCCGGCTGCTCGATGAGGGCAATACCATCCCGTTCATCGCCCGTTACCGCAAGGAGCTGCACGGCTCTATGGACGATACTGCTCTGCGCACGCTGGAGGAACGGCTCACCTATCTGCGCAGCCTTGCCGAGCGCAAAGAGGCGGTCAAATCCAGCATCGCGGAGCAGGAAAAGCTCACCGGCGAGCTCGCCACCGCCATTGACGCGGCGCAGACGCTTGCCGAGGTGGAGGACCTCTACCGTCCCTACAAGCCCAAGCGCCGCACGCGCGCGACCGCTGCACGCGAGAAGGGACTTGAGCCGCTTGCTGCACTGCTTTTCGCGCAGGAGCGCGGCTGTCCCACGCCGGCGGAGGCTGCCGCTGACTATCTTGACGCCGAAAAGGGTGTAGATACCGTCGCCGACGCCCTGCAGGGTGCAAACGATATCGTCGCCGAATGGATCAGCGACGACGCGGCCATCCGCAAATCACTGCGCGAGCTGCTGGAAAAACGCGGTACGCTGCGCTCCCTCGCCGCGACGGAGGAGGACAGCGTCTACCGCCTGTACTATGATTTTGAACAGCCCATCGGCAAATTGCAGGGCCACCAGATCCTGGCCATCAACCGCGGCGAGAAGGAGAAAAAGCTCAGCGCCACCGTTCTGCTTGACCGCGAGCTTGCGCTGCCATTACTGCGCCGGAGCGTGGTAAAGCCCGGCTCCGCCGCCATGGAATTTGTCAAATCTGCCGCCGAGGACGCCTATGACCGCCTGATCTATCCCTCGCTCGAGCGCGAGATGCGCGCGGCGCTGACGGAAAAGGCCAGTGAGGGTGCGATCAAAATGTTTGCGCTCAACCTCAAGCCGCTGCTCATGCAGCCGCCGGTCAAGGGCCACGTGACCATGGGGCTCGACCCCGGCTACGCCCACGGCTGCAAGGTTGCGGTGATCGACGCGACCGGCAAGGTGCTCGACACGACGGTGGTCTATCCGACCTACGGAGAGCGGCAGAAAAATGAGGCAATCTCAAAGCTGTTGCAGCTCGTGAAAAAGCACGGCGTGGAGCATATCGCCATCGGCAACGGCACGGCGAGCCGCGAGACCGAGCAGATGACCGTTGAGCTGATCCGCCGCGCAGGCGGCAGTCTGAGCTACATGATCGTCAGCGAGGCGGGCGCATCGGTCTACTCGGCAAGCAAGCTGGCCGCGGAGGAGTTCCCGCAGTTTGACGTCAATCTGCGTTCCGCCGTCTCCATCGCCCGGCGCTTGCAGGACCCGCTGGCCGAGCTCGTGAAGATCGATCCCAAGGCCATCGGCGTCGGCCAGTATCAGCACGATATGCCGCAGAAGGAGCTCGACGCGAGCCTCAACGCCGTAGTCGAGGATTGCGTCAACGCGGTCGGCGTCGACCTCAACACGGCTTCGCCATCGCTGCTCACGCGCGTGGCCGGCCTGAACGGCACGATCGCCAAGAATATTGTCGCCTTCCGCGAGGAAAACGGCGTGTTCACCACGCGCCGCCAGCTTTTGAAGGTCGCAAAGCTCGGTCCTAAAGCTTTCGAGCAGTGCGCAGGCTTCCTGCGCGTGCCGGAGAGCAAAAATGTGCTTGACAACACCGGCGTTCATCCCGAAAGCTATGACGCGGCCAAGGAACTGCTGGAGCTGCTGGGCCTGACGCTCAAGGACGCGCGTGACCTGCCCGCGAAGCTGAACGCTTACGGCGCAGAAAAGGCTGCCGCGGCGCT
The DNA here is from genome assembly GCA_934589665.1 of uncultured Oscillospiraceae bacterium. GTDB lineage: Bacteria > Bacillota > Clostridia > Oscillospirales > Oscillospiraceae > Hominicoprocola. The sequence goes on from CAKTOJ010000017.1 coordinate 3,160, forward strand.
GGGTGTCGGTGTGCCGACGCTGCGCGACATCGCAAAGGAGCTCAGCAAGCCCGGACGTGATCCGCGCGACGAGCTGCCCGCGCCCATCCTGCGCACGGATGTGCTGGATATCAAGGATCTCAAACCCGGCATGGTGCTCACCGGCACCGTGCGCAACGTCATTGACTTTGGTGTGTTCGTCGATATCGGCGTGCATCAGGACGGCCTTGTGCACATCTCGCAGGTATGCGACAGGTTCATCCGGCACCCGAGCGAGGCCGTCGCCGTTGGCGATGTGGTAAAGGTCGTCGTGCTGGAGGTCGATGAAAAGAAACACCGGATCAGCCTGTCGATGCGGCAGGTCCCAAAGGAGTAAAACTGCATGCGTAACGCTTCCCTTCACTTTGAATATCAGCTCAACACCAACGATCTGCGCCGCGCGCTTTATTACGGATATCTGGTCCGTAACCGCAAGGTCGTGCGTTTCGCGCTGTTCGCTCTGCTCGTCATCTTTTCCTATTCGGTTCTGTCCCTGACCGGTGCGATGCCGGAAAGCGCTCTGATCTTTTACATCGGTCTTGGATACTTCGTCTGGCTGGTGCTCACCGCCGGCTCGATCGAATATCAGCTGCTCCGTCAGGTCAAGGACAAGGACTCCTTCCTGCGCAAGATTTTCCGCGTGCAGGTGTCGGAGAGCATCATACAGATCGAGGTCCCCTCTGAAGCCAGCCGGCTCCGCGTGATCCCCTCGCAGCTTTACTGCGCGTTTGAGATCAGCCGGGTCTTTATGCTCTATATCTCTCCGGAACAGGTATACCTTGTTCCCAAATCCATCATGTCAGAGGAAGAAAAGGTGCAGCTTCGCAGCATCCTGCTTACCTCCCTCGGCGAACGCTTCTATTCCGGCGCTCTGCAAAAGAAAAAATGAAAGCGCGGCTTCTGCCGCGCTTTCCCTTTATTCCTGCTCTGTCGTCTCCAGATTCTCTTTCCCGATTCTCCGTTTTCTCCACGCCTTTGGCAGTCCGTGTGCAATCATGGGAAAGGTATTTGCCGTGTCCGCGGTGGGCTGGATATTATAGGTGCCGTACTTGTTCACCATATCCGCGCAGTCCGCGGGCTGGCCAAAATGCGGCTCGGCAAACGGGATCTGCGGATAGGGATTGTTTCCGCCGTCTTGTTCCTTCCGATCCATAAAAAATCACCTCCGGCTTATCCTGTCCGAAGGTGATCTTTTTATGCTTCAAATTCTGTTATCCACGCAGCGACGGCGGATAAACGCCCGTATCGTGCAGTGCGCGGAGCGCGGCGGCTACCATTTCCTTATCCTCGTGATAGGTCATGCCGAACCACTTCGCGTCGGAGTGCAGCACGCTGACGGTCAGCTTTCCCTGTTCGATCAGCTCGCCGATCATGTTCGGCAACAGGCACTCCTTCTTGAGCTCGCCCTCGGGCAGCGCATGCAGGAACGCGTTGAAGTAGTCCTCCAGCTTCGTGAGGATCCACGGCGTAAAGCCCCAGAAGTTCATGGACACCGGTGTGTCGGGCGCGTAAATGTCGCCCTCCGAGGTTTTATCCACATCGCGGATGGTGCCGTCAGGGAACACTGTGAGCTTGAATGTCTCAACGATTTTATCGAGCTTACCGTCCGTCACGTGGCACACACCGCGCGTCACGCTGCCGTGCTCGCTGACGGTCTTGTCCAGACGGTAGCCGACCATCGCCGCCTCGCCCTCGCTTTTGAGCCTGCCCAGCTCCTCATAGATCACGCGGAACGCGTCCACGCCGTAGTAATCGTCCGCATTGATGACAACAAACGGCTCGTGCAGATATTCACGCGCGCAAAGCACCGCGTGCGCCGTACCAAAGGGCTTGGTGCGCTCCGCCGGAATGGCGTAAAATGCCGGTACGCTGGAAAAATCCTGAAACGCATAGCAGACCTCGACCCTGCCGCCGTCCGCCGCCGTCATGTCGGCAATGCGGGCGCCGCACAGCCGCTCCATGAGCTCCTTCATCTCCGGCTTGATGATAAACACTATCTTGGTAAAGCCCGCGCGGATCGCGTCGTAGATGGAATACTCCATCAGGATCTCCCCGTTCGGGCCAATGCCGTCCACCTGCTTGCTTCCGCCGTAGCGCGAGCCCATGCCCGCCGCCATAATGACCAATGCCGCTTTCATCACAACTTCCTCCTCATGATGTAGTTATGTTATCATATCTTATTTCTCCGCTCTTTTCAACTTCTTTTCCCCCAAAGTCTTGTAATTGCCCGGCAAAATGCTATACTGATGCTATCACTTTATTCGAGGGAGAATCTATGGAAACCTTTCTGCACGCCGTGTCTTCCGTCACGCTGATCCTGCTGCTGACGGCGACCGGCTATCTTTGCGCCGCAAAACATTGGATGGGCCCAGAGGCCAAAGCGTTTATCGGCAAATTTCTTATGACCATCGCTATCCCCAGCATGTGCATCTACAGCTTTCGGAACAACCTCTCCCGTGAGCTGCTCGGCGAGTCGGTCCCCATGCTGCTCGCAGGCTTCTGTTCGTGCCTGCTGGACTTTATTCTTGCCTTCGCGCTCGGCAAGCTCCTGCGCCTGCCCCGGCGTAAGCTCGGTATCTTTGTTATGATGTGCGCCGTGTCCAACTGCGTGTTCATCGGCCTTGCTATGTGCACGGAGCTCTTCGGCAGCGAGTGCACACCGCAGGTCATGCTCTACTGGGTGGTGAGCACCTCGTTCATGCAGCTCGGCGGCGTGTCCTTTGTGCGCTGGTCGGGCGAATCCGGCGGCTTCTCCGCCAAAACCTTTCTGCACTTCCTGCGCACGCCTGCCATCATCGGCACGCTGGCCGGCATCCTGATCGTGCTGTTCGACATCCGTCTGCCGTCGCTCGTCATGTCCTACGCGCGGTATATGAACAATGTCGTCACGCCGCTTGCCCTGCTGCTCACGGGCTATATCATTCACGATATCGGCCTGCGCAATCTGCACCTCGACCGCATTCTCAGCGTGATGATGGCCTTCCGCTTTATCGCCGCTCCGGCGATCTGTTTGGCCTTCTGCACGCTCTTCGGCGTCACCGGGCTGGCAAGAAACGTTTACATTGTCGAATCCGCCATGCCCGTCGTGACGCAGACAGTCGTCGCCGCCGCCGCGTATGGCGCGGACGAGCAGTTCGCCGCGCAGGGCGCGGCGCTCTCCACGCTGGCCTGCTTTATTGTAACACCCATTCTGATGATGCTGCTTTGACCGTGTCCGCCGCAGCACCTGACATGTAAGGAAAAGTCCGATGAGTCGAATGACTCATCGGACTTTTTGCTTTCCTCAATGCACCAGCAAAAACGCGCCCAGACAGATCGCGGCAACGCCGAGAAGCTTGCGCGCCGATACGCGCTCGTGCAGCAAAGCCGCCGAGAGCGCAAGCGACCACACATACGTCAGCGACGTGAGCGGATAGACAACAGAATAGGCGTATATGCGCAGGAGCAGAATATTCATTACCGCGCCGGCAAGGTAAAAGCACCCGCCCAGCCAAAGCTTCGGTGAGGTCACCATTGTCTGCAATCCGGTCACATCTGCCGCACCGCGCTTGAAAAAAAGCGCGCCAAGCGAGCCGCAGAGTGTCATAAGAAGGACAGCGCACAAAAACCTCATGTCCTTCCCTCCCCGCTGCGCGCGATGAGCACAAGGCCCGCGACAATGACGGCAACGCCGAGAAGCTTGCGCGCCCCCAGCGGCTCATGCAGGACGATGCTGCCGAGCAGCAGCGAGAGCACATACCCCGCGCCGAGCATCGGATGGAGCACGGAAAGCTCGCCGCAGCGCAGCGCAAGGATCATCAGCAGCGCACCCGCGCCGTAAAGCGCAAAACCACCGAGCAGATAGATCAGTGTCCCATCCGCCGACAGCTTCCAGCATAGCTGGCCGAGGCAGGTCGCAAGTGAGGATGAAAGCATCAGCGCTACGCCGCGCAGGATCGGGTCCTTCAAAAATTTTTCCTTCATCTGTTACACCAAATACAGCAGCGCCGCAGTCACGGCGGCAAAAGCAGCAATCAGCACCAACAGCACCTTATCCTGAAAAATGACCTCGACCGGATCACCGTCCGAATCGCCCTCGACCGTCAGCGAATACTTCAGACACAGACAGATCACGATCGGCACCGTCCAGATCAGGTGCGTACCGGCATTCGCAGCGTCGGCGCTCCAGAGAGAATAAAACACGATCGCCAGCGTCAGGCAGATGTTCATGTTTTTATCCAGAAAAGCGTTGTTGTAATAACGCAGCACCTTGCGCGATGTATCGCTCTGGCGGCGCAGCTCACCGCGCCGCTTGCCGAGCGCAAGATAGAATGAGACCGACACCACCGTGAGATACAGCCAGCTGGAGATTCCGATTCCCGTGACCGCCGCGCCAAAGAGCACGCGAAGCAAAAAGCCGGAAACAAGCAGCGCAATGTCAAGGATCGGCACATTTTTCAGCCCGAAGCTGTAGCCAAGGTTGACGATCAGATAAACCGCCATGCAGCCCCAGCCTCCCGCCGGAAAGCGCGTGAGCACGCCGATGGCCGCGATCACAGCGGCAAGCGCTGCGGCGATCATAAGCGCCGCATGCACGCTGACCGCGCCGCTTGCGATCGGGCGGCGGCACTTGGTCAGATGCTGCCGGTCAGACTCTACATCACGGACGTCGTTGATGATATAAATGAGCGAGGAGAGCAGGCAGAACGCCGCAAAACCCGCGGCAGACGCACCGAGCAGCGCACGCTCAAAAAAGCGTCCGCTGAAAAAAAGCGGCAGCAGAACAAGAACATTTTTCAAATAGTGCTTGGGACGCAGCAGACGGATATAATCCTTCATGGCTTCACCTCATCAAAAATGCGATCAAAACCCGATAACCGGGGACATTGAGCAGCAGCTCCGCGGCCAGCAGCACAGCAAGGGCCGCCGTTGCCGTCCGCCGCACCGCCGGTTTTCCCTCCGGCCGCAGTGCCAGCGCAGCAATCAGCAGCTGTGCCGGCAGGTGGTGCAGACAATAGAGGAAGCCTTCCTTGAGCCCATACTGGATCGCGCCGTGGAGCAGAATATTCGCTGTCAGCACACCAAGCGGCGCCCACAAAAGCGGACAGCGCCGGTTTTTGACAGCGGAAAAGACCAGCAATGCCAGCCAGAGCAGCCCCGCCATTACAACGGGTACGCCCGCCGAGGGCAGGAAGCTCAGCGCATCGCCGGGAAAGTCGCCGAACGGCGATGCTTCAGCCATGTCCAGCAGGAAAAAGGGCGCGCAGAAGAGCATGAAAAACGTCCGCACTGCCGCTTCTGCAAGGCCGAAATGGTCGCTGTAGCTCTGTGCACTGCCGAGCGCGCCGGAGATGAGCGTGGTGAAAAACACCGTGCGGACCGGCAGCAGAGCAACGCTCAGGCAGAACAGTCCGCCCGCCGAAGCAAGCACCAGCACCCGGCGGCGCAGCGTGCCGCCGGAAAAGAACACAATGATCGCCCACAGCGCCGCATTGGTGATGGTCACGCCGGCAGCCAGCACGCCAAGCAGCACAGTGGGAACGGTTTTTCCCTCTCCCGCGTACCAATACGAAGCCGTCAGCACAAGCGCGGAGAGAATATAGCTCTCCGCCGCAAAGGTGTAGAAAAGCGTGGAAAACGCAAGCGCATACACTGCGCACACCAGCAGCGCACGCCATGTCTCAAGACGATAGCGCCGCTCCAGAATCCGGCCGAGAAAGCACGTAGAGAGCAGCGCCGCGCCCATCTGTATGAGCACGATGAGCTGGTAATGCCGCCGCAGGCTGACTGCGCCGAGCAAAAGCGTTTCCGCTCTGGTGAACAGGCAGCCAAATACGATCAGCAGAGGGTGCTTGATGATGCGCGGCGAGGTATCCATCTCGGTCGAGAAAAACTTTGTCACATAGTAAAGGTCGTCCGCCGAAAACAGCCGGTCATTGTGCCCGCCCGTATCAAAAAGCGTCGTTGTGCGCAGGAAGAAAAAGATCCCAGCATAAAGCGCCGCAAGGCCAAGGAAGAACAGCCAGCGGGCTCTGTCGTTCCGTTGCGTCATCCCCGTGCCTCCCCGGACGGCGCAAACTCGATCGTCAGATCGCCGGGCACTTCATAAAAATAGGCATACTGCATCTTCGGCGTATCCGGCTCCCACAGCCAGCGATGGTCGCTGTAAGCCGGCACCGTGACCGTTCGCGCACCGCGCACCATGGCCTCCTCTATCGTCTCACGCTGCACGGCGTCCGTCCGATGGAGGGGAAGATAAATCGAGGCGTAAAAGGCAAGTACGCCGACACATACGAGCGCGCAGGTGGCGCGGCTCCATGAAGCAGAGAGCGCATCCTCACGCAGAAGGCTCAGCGCCGCCGCCAGCAGGAAAACATACGATGCGTACAGACAGCGCGGGCCGATGGGCGAAACGAACAGCAGCGGAAAGGCCGCGCACAGCGCGGCAAGCAGAAAGTAGAGCGGTCTGATCCATGCTCCCTCCGTCCAGCGCACGGCCGCTGCCGCCGCCAGCACAAACCAAACAAGGCAGAGTCCGGTCGTTCCATTGACCGTCCATGCGCCGAAAAAGAGCGCAGCACAGCAGCCGAGCAGCAACCCCATCAGCGTAAGGTCAGCCGCGCCAAAGCGCCGCACGCGGAAAAGCCGCGTGCCGAGCAGCAGCGTGATCGAACCATAAAGCAGCGGGCAGTCGGCCAGAAGATAGCGGAACACTGTCTCCTGATTTTTCCGCGCCGATTCAAGCAGTTCCGCCAGACCGCCCACAGCGCTGACCTGATATCCCTCGCCGCGCAGCAGGATGTCAAGATACGAGGGAGAGGCGAGCAGCAGCGCTGCACCAAGCAGCGCGCCGATCAAATACCACACCAGCGGCGCGGAAAGCCTGCGGCGGCGCACAAGCTGCCAGAGGTTTACAACGCCGGCAGAGCAAAGCACATAAAACGTGACATTCTCAATGAAGAGCTGCGCGGCAAAGCCGGTGAAAAAAAGTGCGGCACAGCGCAGACCTCCGCCGCGTACATTCCGATCCGCAGAAAGCTCCGGCATCAGCGCCAGCGCGCCGAGCGAGAGCGCGACCGGCGGCACATAATTAAAATATCCCGCCGCCCATGGGTAGATCTCGCGGAATATTCCGCGCGGCAGCGCGAGCACCAGCGCCGCGCACAGCGCAAGTCCCGCCGCACAGCGGTGGTTCGTCACGCGTGCGAGCAGGGCAGCCAGCACCAGCGTGATCGCCGTGCGGAGCAGATCGCGCAGCAGCGGGCGGCTGCCTGCGCTGTAGGCAAGCACGTTGCCGAGAATACGGCCGTTTGTCGTGCTCCACTTCTGCGCAACGGCGCGCACCAGATCGCCGACACTATGCAGCGATGCACCCAGCCCCTCGCGGAACCAGTCGTCACCGGTGAGCGGAAAGATGCGGAAAAGCGCGAAAAGCGCCGCGGCCAGCGCCGCAGCGGTCAGCCAATAAAGCCTCTCGGATCGTTTCTGCATGCGTCCACCCTCCCTCCGCATTTTCGCCGTTTATTCTACCATAGACTCATCCCCATTGCAAGCCGCTCCGCCGTGCGCATATTCCCACACCGGCACGCATAGATTAAAGCAACTCGAACCAGAATGGAGATTTGCGTGCATGAAGGGTAATATCGAAGAGCGAGCCTGCGATCTGGCTGTTTACATCATTGAAAACCGCGCGACGGTACGCGCCGCAGCCAAGAAATTCGGCATCTCCAAATCCACGGTACATAAGGATCTCCAGGACCGTCTTCCGCAGATCAATCCCACGTTGTATCATCAGGTCAAGGAGATTCTCGAGATCAACAAGGCCCAGCGGCACATACGCGGCGGCATCGCTACCAGAAAAAAATATAAGGGAATTTGAAACTTTTTCTTCCCTCTTTCCGTCCAAACACACAGGGTTTGGACGAAATTCTGCGCAGCCGGCCGATCTTTCTCTCCCGCCTGCTGCGCGATCTCTTTTTCCCTCTTGTAGTTTGTTGACATAATGTGTATAATAGCTCTGCGACTGATTTCGACACACCATTCACACGGAAAGGATCGAGCCCCCGCATGAGAAAAAAGAATTCCGCCAAGCACCCTGAGCGCCTTGCGGTCACGCTGCTGTCTCTGCTTTTTCTGACGACGGCTGTTTTTGCAACGATCAAATATGTCTTTCGCGCACCGGAGCTCACACCGGACAAGCCGGACTCGCAGATAGACGATGTAACGCCTTCCGATGAGGACGGGACGCAGGATACCGATGTGATTCCCAACGGCCGCGAGCGCAAGGAATACTGCTATAACATTCTCGTCTCCGGCCTTGACGACGACAACGGCGGCAGCGACACGAACATACTTGTTCACTTTGACGCCAAAAATAAGAAGATCGCCCTCGTCAGCCTGCCGCGCGACACGCTGCTGCACAACGAATACAAAAATAATAAGCTCAATTTCGCCTATGCCAAGGGCGGAACGGAGCTGCTGATGAGCGAAATCGAAAATCTGCTCGGCGTGCCGGTGGATTTTTACGTCACGGTCAATCTCAAGGGCTTCATTGCGCTCGTCGACCAGATCGGCGGCGTGGATTTCGACATTCCCTGTGACATGGACTACGACGACCCCTATCAGGATCTGCACATCCATTTTCAAAAGGGGCCGCGCCATCTCAACGGTCAGGAGGCCATGGAGGTTGTCCGTTTCCGCCACAACAACGATAACACCGGCTACGGCGGGCGGCAGGATCTTGGCCGCATCGACACGCAGCAGGCCTTCCTGAAGGCCGTTGCCAAGCAGCTGCTTCAGGTCGGCAACGTGAAAAACATTCCCGGACTGGTCGATATTTTCTGCACCTATGTCAAAACCAATCTCACAACCGGCAATCTGGTCTGGCTCGGCACAGAAGCGCTGAACATCGGTCTTTCCAATCTCAGCTTTCACACGCTTCCCGGCGACGGAACCGGTTATTACAACAAGCAGTCTGTCTACGTTCTCGACCCCGCCGCCACGCTCACCCTTGTCAACGAAAGCCTCAACCCCTACATGCAGGATCTCACCACAGATGATTTGGACATTCTTGTCCCGTAAAAAAGGAGTCCGCCATGAAAAAACGTGTCTCTCTTCTTGCCCTCGCCCTCTCTCTGCTCCTGTGCACCGCCGTACAGGCACAAAGCACGGAAGCGTCCCCATTTGTCCGCTCCCGCAGCTACGAAGCGCAGTTTTCCGACGTTGCGGCAGGCCAATGGTATCACGATGCGGTCGCCGCGCTGTATGAATACGGCCTGACCAATGGCATCGGCAGCGGCAAATATGCCCCCGGCGAGAGCATCTCCGTCGCGGAGCTCGTGACCTTCTCCGCCCGTGTCCACGCACTCTATGCCGGCGAGAGCATTGATGCCGCCGGCGCCGAGCCGTGGTATCAGCCCTATGTTGATTACCTCAAGGCCAACGGCCTGCTGGACGCCGGACTGGACGGACATTTTACCGAGACGGCCACCCGTGCGCAGATGGCCGGCATTTTTGCCGACACACTGCCGGAGAGCTGGTACGACAACCGCAATGCCGATATCGTGACGCGCGGCTACGCCGAGCATCAGTTCATCAAGGACGTGACGGACTATACGCCCTATCAGCAGGACATTCTCTGGCTGTATAAGCAGGGTATTGCCGGCGGCGTGAACGCCTCCGGTGCGTTCCATCCCGGCGAGGCCGTGACGCGCAGCGAGATCGCTGCGCTGCTCACGCGCATGATCGATCCGTCGCTGCGGCTGACGCTGGATTGGAAGATTCTCTCCTACCGCAGTGCGGCCGGCACGACCTTTGCCGATCTGGTCACTGCACCGGATGCCGTTGTCAGCGATCCGGCCAGCACGGACACCGCCGCCATCGACGCGCTGGTGCGCAAAATGCTGCGCTCCGACTCCCCAACCATCATGCTGGAGTATGCCAACGGGCTGACGGCGGACGACACAGCAAAGCTTGCCCGCGCCTTCACGGTCAGCGTCAAGCGCTATTGCGAGCAGATGTACAACTCCGCGACCTGCCGCGCCTACGCTTCGGGCCGCGCCTATCTGACCTTCTCCTCCACTGCCTGCGACAGCGCGCAGCTTGCCGCCTACCGGCAGGAGACCATTGAGCGCGCTGCCGCGATCCACGATGAGCTGTGGGAGAGCGGCTATCTGACCGCTGACATGACCCAGTATGAGCTGGCGAAGGCCTACTATATCTGGCTGTGCGACAACTGCATCTATGACGACGGCGCAGTCGGCAACGACTCCATCAGCCATCTGGCCTACGGCGCGCTGGTCAAGGGCGTTGCCGTATGCGACGGCTATACCGGCGCATATAATTTGCTTCTTGGTCTGGAGGGTATTTCCTGCACCTCCCTGTTCAACGACACGCACATCTGGACGGTCGCTGAACTGGACGGCACGAGCTACCACATCGACACAACATGGGGTGACCAGAACGGAAAAACGGACATGAGCTTTTTCGGCATGACGGAGGCACAGTCCCGCACCAAGCACAGCTGGTAAATACGCAGAAGAGAATCATAAACGGAGACGCTGAAAACAGCGTCTCCGTTTTTCTTTTCTGCAGTTCTTTCCGTGCGGCACACTCAGCCGATCCCGCCGAGTACCTCCACAATGTTCTTCGCGCTCACCGGCTTTGCGATGTAGCCGTTCATGCCCGCTTCGCGGCAGCGCCGGCGGTCGTTCGCAAACGTATTGGCCGTCATGGCAAAGATCGGAACATTGCTGTCGCTCCGTCCACTGCCGCGAATACGTTCGGTTGCCGCAACACCGTCCATGACCGGCATCTGCATATCCATGAAAACAGCAAAGTATTCGTTTGGCTCCGACGCCTCAAAGCGCTCAACGCCGGTCTTGCCGTTTTCCGCCCAATCTACCGTCAATCCGGTGCCCTGCCGCAGCTCGATATGTCCGCCGTCGTCTGTATACTTGATGGCGTTCGAGAGGATATTAATGATGATCTGCTTGAGTCGGTTGGCGTCGCCGACGACAATGCGTTCCCCGTGCTCAGCCCGCACGGTGAGCGCCTGTTCCTTTTTGCCCGCAAGCGGGCGCAGGAGCTCCGCGCTCTCTGCAACGCAGTCCGCCGGATCAAACACATTCTGCGCAAGCTCAATGGCGCCGTGCTCAAGCTGGTTCACGTCGAGGATGGAATTGATCAGCACCAGCAGATAATTGCCCTCCGTGGCAATGTTTCCCAGCGCGCTTTCCAGCCGGTCCGTATCGTCTCTGTACTTCCACGCGACCTGCGTCATGCCGAGCACAACGTTGAGCGGCGTGCGGATATCATGGCTCATTTTGGAGAAGAAGTTCTGCTTGGCCGCCGTCGCCTCTTCTGCTCTTTTGAGCGCAGCAGCCAGTTCTCCGGAGATCCTTTTCTGTCTGTTCCTGCTCTTGACCGACTGGAGGTAGAGCAAAATCATCAGCACCAGAAGAAACACGCCGAAGCATAGCGCCAGCAGATAGGCCGGATGGTCAAACAGGTATTCCAGCATCATCGGCGTGATCGTCTGCTCCAGATAGTCCTGCACGATCTCCGCGCTCACGCTCTCGGCGACGTCCGCCAGTGTCTTTTCCCATAAGCCGTAGAAATGGCAGCTGTCGTTGGCGTTCACGCCCATCTTCAGCTCCAGCAGCGCGCTGGGAACAATGTCGACGCGGAGACGGTTCTGCATATCGTCCCGCGCCAGCTTCTGCGCCGTGTAGGACATGAGCAGCGCGCCGTCCGCCTCGCCGCTCAGAACTCTTCTGCTGCACTCCTGCGGCGAATCGACGACCGTGAGCTCGATCTCCGGCCACACAGCGGAGATGATCTCCCGTAGCGAAATATGATTGTCATCTGTCACCAGCCGCTCGATCTTGTCGGATGATCCCCGGATGCGCAGGACGAACATGGTCGTCGTCAGGTACGGATCGGTAAGCTTATATTTTACCTCACCCTCATCCTCATAGCATCCGTCCAGATCCATCCAGATATCTACATCGCCCGAGGCGATCGCGGCTTCGTATTCCTCCTTCGTGCTCACCGGCACGATCTCGTAGTTCAGTCCCAGCTTTTCCGCGGCGGCGCGGAAAATATCCGCCACCATACCGTGCGCCTCTCCGTTTTCGTACCACGAGTACGGGCTGGCACTCGGATTCATTACCGCGCGGATTGCCTCTCTGCTGTTGAGCAGCTCTTTGAGCAGCGCCCGTTCCTCGCCCGTCAGCCCACGGTCATTTTCCTGCGAGCCGTAATAGTAGTTGTACAGCTCCGTCCGCGTTTCGTAGTAAACAATCTCGCAGTTAAAGCCCTTACCCTGCACAAAGTTCAGGAACGTGCTGTTGTAGGTATGCCGGCTCAAAAGGCCGACACGGATGCCGTTATAGGTCGAATAGTCCCCGGAAACGATCTTCTGATTGCCGACCTTCACGTTCATGCATGTGAACGAGGTGATGGAAGGATGGGTGGAAAAGGCAAACTCCTCCTCACGCTCACGCGTCCGGCGCGCCGCCGTGTAAAGATCCACCTCTCCCCTGCGCAGCATCTCCACACTCTCATCGGCAGATTTGTCGTAGCCGATATAGGAAAAGGTGCATTGCAGATACTTGGAAACACCCTGCATCATCTCGTAGCCGTAACCGGTGCGTTTGCCGTTTTCATCCTGCATGTGGTAGCAGTCAAAGGCAAAAAAGGCCACCTTATAGTCCGGCGTTTCGATATGCTCAAGCGCGGAAGCGCGCACAGGACACAGCGCCGCGATGGCGAGTACCGCGCCCGTACTGCTGCGCCGATTCGTTTGATCAAATCTGATCCCTCCCAACAGGCCGAAAAAGAGCCGCTATGGATATCACGATCGATAGCGGCTCTTGTGCTTATTTTCTGCAACTGGCTGCCATTTTACAGGCCCTATAGCTTTGCGTCGCAGCCTTTTGGCTGCTTTGCCCATATTCAATTGCCCCAGTCAGCGCACTTAACGCAAAATTAACGCTCACAGTATAACGCGGAAGAAAAGGGCGTGTCAAGCCCGGACAGCAGCCCTTTCGCCACGTTCAGCCCTTCTGCGCGGACCGATGGGTGTACTTTCGCAGCGCCGCGTACAAAAAGCTTCGGATCGATGGGCTTGGACAAATGCTCGTTCATGCCCGCGTCGATCGCATCCTGAATATCCTCGGCAAAGGCGTTGGCCGTCATAGCGACAATGGGGATCGTGCGGCCGTCCGGGCGTTCGGTCATCTGCCGGATTGCCCTTGCCGCATCGTAGCCATTCATCCGCGGCATCATAATATCCATCAGGACCAGATCAAACGTTCCGGCTGGATACGTGGAAAACAGCTCGACAGCCTCCACGCCGTCCACCGCGCGCGTCACCTGCATGCCCTGCTCCTCCAGCAGCATTTCCGCGATCTCTGCGTTGAGGTCGTTGTCCTCAGCCATCAGCACGCGGACACCCTCCAAGCTCACCTCTGCCGGCGGCTGGTCCGGTACGCTTGGACGGATGCTGTCCGTCAGCTCCAGCGGGATCTCCACAGTGAAAGCCGAGCCGACACCCTTCCTGCTCTCCAGTGTGATCGTGCCGCCCATCAGCTCCACATAACGCTTTGTGATCGTCATACCGAGGCCGGTGCCCTTATACTGCGTCCGCGCACCGGCGTCCGGCAGACCTCAAGCTTCAGGTCGCGGTCAATCAGGAAGCCCTTTGCAATATTCAGCACCGAGTCTGTGACCGTTGTAATATCCACAGGAACCGGATTGTAGCGGATGCTGCCGCTTTCAATGCGGCTGATGTCCAGCACGTCGTTGATCAGCGAGAGCAGATATTCTGAGCTCTGGCGGATCTTTTCCAGACAGTTCCGGATCTCCGGCGTCGGATTCTGCTTGAAGGCGATGCTGGTAAAGCCCATGATCGCGTTCATCGGCGTGCGGATATCAGTTCAGGAAGGTCGTCTTGGCAACATTGGCCGTGTTTGCATTCTTTGCGTCGGCCAGCGCGGCGGCAAGCTGCTTTCTGCTGATGAACAGCCTGTGGAGCAGCACGCTCAGCACACAGATGACCGCTCCTGCCAGACTGATGATCAGCCATATGTGCGCGCTGACAAATTTGGCTAGCGAAACCGTTTCTTCCGCGACGGAGTGCTGCGCAAGCACCACGCCGTTCAAAAGATCCGACGCCTGCTCAATGCCCTTATTGACGATGGAGGCGGCTCTTCTGCTGTCCCGCGCGGCAAGCAGTCCGATATCTGTCCGCTTCGCCATCTCTGCAAAGGACAGATCCTTCATCAGCGGATCGGCATTGAGAATGTTGATCCGTGAGGATGGGATCAGCGTGCTGCCCGCCCTTCCCTCGGCCACTGCCTTCAGGCATTCCTCCTCACTATCGCAGGAATAGATCTGCGCATCGGGAAACAACACATTTACGATGCCGGGGCCGAACATGCAGGAGTCCGCCACCGCGATCACGTCCAGACTGCCGTCGTAATCATCGCCCTTATAAATAATGACCGGCGTCGTTTCCACGATGGAGTCGGTCATGACAAGGTCGTCCTGCTCAGCCAGATAGAAGTCTCTGATGACCGGCCCGGCCACATCGATCTCGTGCTCGTGCAGCGCCTTCTTCATCTGCTCCATCCCAGCGTAGGGCATGGCCTCCACATGGATGCCGTACTCCCGCTCCAGCGTATCCATCACCGTGGCAAGGATGCCCGTCAGCTCGCCCTTTTCCTCGCCGGTAAACGGCAGGTTATCGGCAAAATAACCCAGACGGATGGTATTGTCGTGAGCCTCCAGCCATTTCTTTTCCTCTGCGTTAAAGGCCAGTCCGCTTGCCGTTTTGTAATAATAGCGAGAGGAAAGGCGGGTGTTGTAGTCCGTTTCGGAGGTCTGGATCTCATAAAGCGCCATATTCAGCTCCGAGAGAAGATCCGGACGCGCCTTGGACACGGCAAAATAATAGTCGCTGAAACCAATGCTCACAAGCGCCAGAGAGTCGTAGCTGACCGAAAGGTCGGGCGCTACGATCGCGTCCACCTCGTCAACGTTCAGGGCCTCCATCATCGCGTCATAGCCGCTGTACGGCATGACGCGCGCATTGATACGGTTGCTTTCCAGCCAGTCCGCCAGAAGCCCCATAGCTGCCCTCGGTCACGCCGATCCGGCAGCCGTTGATCTTCTGTATGTCACCGGTCGCCAGATCCGTCCGGTTTTTCGAGGTGTACATCCAATAGGTGTCCTTCCCCTGCGGATAGGCGGAAAACTCAAACAGTTCCGCCCGCTCCGGCGTATAGGACACATTGCCGAACAGATCGATCTCGCCCCTGACCAGCATTTCATAGCATTCAGAGAACGAACCGTAGACGTATTCGTATTTCCAGTTCGTCAGATAGGATATCTTTTGAAGGTATTCGTATCCTGCGCCACGCTTATACTCGCCTTCACCGCCCTCTTCATAGTTGAGTGCGTTGACATAGCCCACGCGCACGGTTTTTCCCTCCGGCGCATCCGCCAGAGCGGACAGCGGGCAGAGCACCGTCAGCACAGCGGCCATGCATAATATCCATGCAAAGCTTCTCTTTGCCTGTAAAATCCAACGACGCCCGTTCATACGCATTTTCTCCTGCCCGTCCGCTTAAAAGCCTGTTTTTATTCACGGGCGTTCAAGGTTTCCGCGGTCTGTGCAGTACAGACAGGGTCCTTTTGCAGCCCATTTTATGCGCCGGCGAGGAAAACGCGCCGGCGCATAAGTCTTAACGGTATTTTTATAGATCGATTATACTCTTTTATCCGCTTCTTTTCAGTGCTTTCCGACAGAAAAGCACAAAAGAAAAATCCCGCAGGCCTTACAGCCTGCGGGATTCTGGCGCAGTGGGAGAGATTCGAACTCTCGTGCCGCTTTTGACGACAACACGATTTCCAATCGTGCTCGTTATGACCACTTCGATACCACTGCATATCTCAATGCTCAACAGCAAGAATGATTATATCAGAAATCGACGTGAAGTCAAGCCCCATTTTTCAAAAAGCATGGATTTTTCAAAAGCGGCAGAGTTTTCCGCCCTGCCGCTTCCGCAATTTCTACTTCATCTGCTCCAGCGCAGCAAGCTTCAGGCAGCAGCAGAACACCTGCATGGCCTGCTCCAGCTCCTCCAGCGGAGGCAGAGAGGGCGCCACGCGGATATTGCTGTCCTTCGGATCAACGCCGTAGGGGAAGGTTGCGCCCGCACCCGTCATCACGACACCGGCCTCCCTGCACAGCGCCAGCGTGCGCTTGGCCAGTCCGGCCCGCGTATTGACCGAAACAAAATAGCCGCCCTTCGGCTCATGCCACGTGGCGATACCCAGCGGCGCGATCTCCCGCGCAAGCGTATCCGTCACCAGCTTGAACTTCGGACCGAGGATCGCAGCGTGCTTTTTCATCAGCGCAAGCGTCGTTTCCTTGTCCTTGAGGTACTTCACGTGGCGCAGCTGGTTCACCTTATCATAGCTGATAATCTGCACGCCCATGAGCTTTTCCATGTACTTCAGGTTTGCCTCGCTGCATGCAAAGACCGCCACACCGGCGCCGGGGAAGGTGATCTTGCTGGTCGAGGCAAATTCAAAGACCATGTCGGCATTGCCGTATTTCTCGCACTCGCTGAGGATGTCGGGGAACGGCACAAAATCGCCGTCAAACTCATGGATGCAGTAGGCATTGTCCCACATGAGCAGGAAATCAGGGGCCGCCGGCTTCATCTTCGCAATACGCTCGACAGTTTCCGTCGAATAGATGATGCCATCGGGGTTGGAATACTTCGGCACATTCCACATACCCTTGACGGCGGGGTCCTTGATCATCTGCTCGACAAGATCCATGTTCGGGCCGGTCTCAGTCATCGGGATGGTGATGAGCTCAAAGCCAAAGCTCTCCGTCACCTTAAAGTGGCGGTCGTAGCCCGGTGCGGGGCAGAGCCACTTGATATGCTCCTCGCGGCACCAGGGCTTCTCGCTGTGGAGCAGGCCGTGGGTATAGGCCTTGGAAATGGTATCGTACATCAGCTGAAGGCTGGCGTTGCCGCCGACAAAAACCTGCTCGGGTCTGCATCCAAGGATCCCAGCAAACAGCTTCTTTGCACTCGGCGCACCGGAAAGCTCGCCATAGTTGCGCGCATCCATGCCGCCATCCTGACAGTCCGCAGGATCAGCCAGCACCGTCAGCATATCGGAAACCATATCGAGCTGTTCCCGCCCCGGCTTGCCGCGCGCCATGTTGAGCGAGAGTCCCTTGGCCTTCCACGCCTCGAACTCCGCGGAAACCTTATCATACTCTGTCTTGCGCTGCTCGGCAGTCATTTCCTTATATTCCATCGGTACAAACCTCCTGCTTTATCATGATAAACGGGATTATAGCACAACTTTCTATAAAACACAACGCCAAAGAGAATAAAGAAAAAGAGGGCCAAGCCCTCTTTTTCTTTACGCTATGTTCAATTAGCCGAAGAGCGACATGAGAACACCGGCCGCGATCGCGGAGCCGATAACGCCGGCCACGTTCGGGCCCATGGCGTGCATTAGCAGGAAGTTCGCGGGATTCTCCTTCTGACCGACGACCTGAGAGACACGCGCCGCCATCGGGACGGCGGAAACGCCGGCGGAACCGATCAGCGGGTTGATCTTCTCCTTGAGGAACAGGTTCATGAGCTTGGCAAGCAGAACGCCGCCAGCGGTGCCGAAGCCGAAGGCCACGACGCCCATGCACATGATCTCGATGGTCTGGAGGGAGAGGAAGGTGGTGGCCGTCGCCGTCGCACCGACGGTGAAGCCGAGGAAGATGGTGACAATGTTCATCAGCTCGTTGCCGGCCGTCTTCTGGAGACGATCGACCACGCCGGACTCCTTAAAGAGGTTGCCGAGCATAAGGCAGGCAATCAAAGGAGCGGCGGAGGGAACGAGCAGTGCCACGAACACGGTGATCATAATGGGGAAGATGATCTTCTCGCGCTTGCTGACCTGACGCAGCGGCTTCATGACGATCTTACGCTCTTCCTTGGTGGTCAGGGCCTTCATGATGGGCGGCTGAATGACCGGAACGAGCGCCATGTAGGAGTACGCAGCAACGGCGATGGGGCCGAGCAGCTCAGGAGCGAGACGGGAGGTGACGAAGATCGCCGTCGGGCCGTCTGCACCACCGATGATACCGATGGAGGAGGACTGCTGCGGGGTGAAGCCGAGGAACTGCGTGCCGACATAGGTCATGAAGATACCAAGCTGGGCGGCAGCGCCGAGCAGAAGGCTCTTGGGGTTGGCGATCAGGGGACCGAAGTCGGTCATCGTGCCGACGCCCATGAAAATCAGGCAGGGGTAGATGCCGAGCTTGACGCCCAGATACAGAACGTCGAGCAGACCGAGCGTGACCGTATCACCGGGCGCCCATGCCGAAAGCACTGCATCCGATACGCCGGACGAGGCCATCTCCGTCAGGAACTCCTGCGTGATGGGACTTCCGCCGAACAGATCCCAGTGGACGTGTCCGCCCGCGAACAGGATCTCGTGGAACATATCCGCACCGGGCAGGTTGGTGCACAGCATACCAAAGGCGATGGGCAGGAGCAGCAGAGGCTCGAAGCCCTTCACGATGGCCAGATAGAGCAGGACAAAGGAAATGGCGATCATGATGAGACATTTCCAATTGCCTTCCTGACCGAACAGATAGAAACCGGTCTGCCGCGCGAAATTGAGAATAGCATCCATTTATTTCTGGTTTCCTTTCACAGTTTTTTCAAGGATGTGCTTTTGTCTCAGCCGATGACGCACAGAACGTCGCCGGGGTTGACGGCAGCGCCCTTGGCAACTGCGACGGACTTGATGGTGCCGGCCGCGGGGGCAAAGATCTCGTTCTCCATCTTCATGGCCTCGAGGATGAAGAGCAGATCGCCGGCGGCGACGGTCTGACCGGCGGAAACCTTGACGTCAAGGATGGTGCCGGGCATGGGGCTGGTCACGGTCTCGCCGGAGCCGGCGGGAGCGGCAGCGGGAGCAGCGGCCTTGGGGGCGGCAGCCGGAGCGGGAGCAGCGGCAGGAGCGGCGGCGCGGGCCACAGGAGCGGCAGCGGCGCGGGAGACAGGGGCGGAAGCCATGCGGCCGCCGGCAGCGGACTCGACGGTAACTTCGTAGGCGGTGCCGTTAACGGTGACAGTATACTGC